>NZ_CP054038.1:3600000-3908277 GCF_013282805.1 Microbacterium hominis | reverse complement strand
GGCCCCCCCGGGATGATGATGCGGCGCAGGCGTCGTCGGACGCAAGACACGAGCGCCGCCTGTGGATAACTTGCCGAGTTCACCGTAGTCAGAGGCCGACGCGGGAGCAAACCGCCTGTCGAACCGCCCGCGTGTCACTGCCATGATCGGACGCCGCGCGTGTGCATAATTGCGGGTTCGCCACGCTCGGTTTGAGTTAACGAGGATCTCGACGTAGCCTTAATCGGTTGACTTATGCCCTCGCGGCAGTCCCTGTAAGCACGTGTCCCCGGTCTGAGCGTCCCGGTGGCCCTGATCGGAAGAGATCCCATGAGCAAGCGCACCTTCCAGCCCAACAACCGTCGTCGCGCCAAGAAGCACGGCTTCCGCGCCCGTATGCGCACCCGCGCCGGCCGCAGCATCCTCTCGGCTCGTCGCGCCAAGGGCCGCACCGAGCTCTCGGCCTAAGACCCGAGCGGTGCTCGCGAGGCCGAACCGACTCACCCGCGGAGCGGAGTACAAGGCCGTTGTCCGTCGGGGCCGCCGGTGTGCCGGAGCGCACACCGTGACCTATGTGATCTCGTCCGGCGATGACCGGCGCGACGCGCGGTTCGGATTCATCGTGAGCAAGCAGGTGGGAGGCGCTGTCGTACGGAACACCGTACGCCGGCGCCTCAAAGCCGTCTGCGCTGACGCCCTCCCGGCTGTCGGCGCCGGCAATGACATCGTGATCCGCGCCCTCCCAGGCGCGGCTTCCGCGTCCTTCGGCGACCTTCGCGCCGAGGTCACGCGCTGTCTCGCCCGGAGGGCGGCATGAGCGTTCTGCCTTCGTACGCCCTGGGCGACGCGCAGTTCGAGGCATCGGGTCTCCTGCGCAGCATCCCTCTTCTTCCGCGCAATGCGGTGCTCGCTCTCCTTCACGGCTATCGCGCGACGATCTCGCATACCTACGGCGATGTGTGCAAGTACTTCCCGTCGTGTTCCGCGTATGCGGTCGGCGCCGTGCAGCAGCACGGTGCCGTCAAGGGCGCCGCGATGACCGCGGCGCGCCTCGGCCGCTGCCACCCCTGGGCGCAGGGCGGCGTCGACGACGTCCCGGCCCACTCGCACTTCCGTCACGCGCTCACCCGACACGGGTTCGTCGTGCCTTCCCCCACCGGAAAGGACTGATCCTCCGCATGGATCTCTTGCTCGCCTCGACTTCCGCCCCCGCCGACACCGGCGGCGGGTTCGACCTGTTCGGGATCATCCTCTGGCCGCTGAAGTGGGCGGTCGAGGCGGTCCTCGTCTTCTGGCACTGGCTGTTCACCGCGGTCGGTCTGCCCCCGGCAGACGGCATCACCTGGGTGCTGTCGATCGTCGGCCTCGTGATCGTGGTGCGCTCGGCGCTCATCCCCCTCTTCGTGCGCCAGATCAAGAGCCAGCGCAAGATGATGGAAATCGCTCCTGAACTGCGGAAAATCCAGGAGAAGTACAAGGGCAAGCGCGACCAGCTCTCTCGCGAGGCGATGAGCCGCGAGACGATGGCCCTGTACAAGAAGCACGGCACGACGCCCGTCTCCTCCTGCCTGCCGCTGCTGGTGCAGATGCCCGTGTTCTTCGCGCTCTTCAGCGTGCTCAACGACGTCACGCGCCACTACAACGATGGCGTCGGCGGTGTCGGACTGCTCAACGCAGAGCTGACGGCGGAGTTCTACAACGCCAAGCTCTTCGGCGTCGCCTCGCTGCACGAGACCCTCATCGACGCGGTCAACAGCAACAACACCGCCGCGATCATCATCCTCGTCACGCTCGTCGTGCTGATGATCCTGTCGCAGTTCTTCACGCAGCTGCAGATCATCTCGAAGAACCTCTCCCCCGAGGCCAAGACCGGCCAGGCGTACCAGATGCAGAAGGTCATGCTCTATGTCCTTCCGTTCGCCTTCGTCTTCTCGGGTGTCTTCTTCCCACTGGGTGTCGTCATCTACTGGTTCGTGTCGAACCTCTGGACGATGGGCCAGCAGTTCCTCGTGATCCGCGAGATGCCGACGCCTGGTTCGGATGCCGCGAAGGCCCGTGAAGAGCGACTTGCCCGCAAGGGCAAGGCCATCGACGCGTCGGGCAAGGTCGTGCCGATGGAGAAGTATCTCGCCGAGCAGCAGCGCCTGTACGAAGAGGCCGAGCGCGCCAAGGCCGCGGCCCCCAAGCGCCAGCAGCCGGTCGGCAAGCAGCGCGCCAAGAAGCAGGCGCAGAAGCAGCCCGGCACGAACGGCCGTCCCGCCACTCCGAAGCCGGATGCCGCCGCGGGCGACTCCGCCGGCGCCGCGTCCTGACACGTGTCCCTCTCCCCCGATCTCGAGGAAACGATGACCACCACACCTGAGTTCGCCGCCGTTGAGGATGCGTCGAGCGAGCGCACCGTTGCGACCGTCGAGCAGCTCGAGCAGGAGGGTGACATCGCCGCCGACTACCTCGAGGGCCTCCTCGACATCGTCGACGTCGATGGCGACCTGGCTCTCGACGTGCGCGCCGGTCGCGCGTACGTGACCGTTGAAGCAGGCGACGACGACGGCCTGGAGCTGCTCTCCGCGCCGGATACCGTGCAGGCGCTGCAGGAGCTGACGCGGATCGCCGTGCAGAACCAGACCGGCCGCTTCTCTCGTCTGATCCTCGACATCGGCGGCTCGCGCGACACGCGGGAGCGTGAGCTCGCACGTCTGGTTGATCGGGCGATCGCGCGTCTCGACGAGGGTGCATCCCAGGCTTCGCTTCCGTCGATGTCGTCGTACGAGCGCAAGCTCGTTCACGACATCGTCGCCGAGCGCGGGTTCGTCTCCGAGTCCTACGGTGAGGGCGCCGAGCGTCACACCGTGATCCGTCGCGGCTGACTTCGTCGCCGTTTCACGTGAAACATCGATGATCGAAATCGAGCAGGAGCCGGCCGCGGCCGCGGAGCTCTTCGGCGACCGCATCGACCTGGCGCGTGCGTTCACGGCGGCTCTCGGTGAGCACGGCGAAGAGCGCGGGCTGATCGGGCCTCTCGAGCTTCCGCGGCTGTGGACCCGTCACATCCTGAACAGCGCGATCGCCGCTCCCCTGTTCTCCGGGCGCGTCGGCGACGTCGGATCCGGTGCCGGTCTTCCCGGGCTGGTGCTCGCGATCGCGCGGCCCGACGTGGAGTGGGTGCTGATCGAGCCGATGGAGCGCCGCGTGGCGTGGCTCACCGAGCAGGTCGATGCGCTGGGCCTGACGAATGTCGAGGTGATGCGCGCCCGTGCTGAGGACTGGCGTGGTGGTCCGGTTCTCGACGCGGTCACGGCCCGCGCGGTGAGTGCGCTCAAGACGCTTGTGCCGATCACCGCTCCCCTCGTGCGTGATGGCGGCGAGCTGATCTTCTTGAAGGGCGCGAGCGTCGCCGGCGAGATCGAGGCTGCGCAGAAGCAAATCCGCAAGTTCCGCCTTTCCGACGTGCGCGTCGAGGTGGTGGGCGAAGGCGTGATCTCCGAGCCGACACGCGTGCTCCGCGCCATCGTCTCCCGCTGATCGCCGCGTTTCACGTGAAACGTCGGGTGATCGAGTAGTGCCCGATGGGCGCGTATCGAGGTCTCGGTATGGCTCCTTCGTCGCCTACTCGACCACCGTCGACGCTCCGGTGTTCGAGTAGCGACCGAAGGCCGCGTATCGAGTTCGAGGTCTCGGTACGGCTCCTTCGTCGCCTACTCGACCACTGTCGACGTCCGGTGATCGAGTAGCGACCGAAGGCCGCGTATCGCGGTCTCGATACGGCTCCTTCGTCGCCTACTCGACCACCGTTGACGCTCCGGTGATCGAGTAGCGACCGAAGGCCGCGTATCGAGATCCAGAGGCAACGCAACGTCGCTCGATCAGTCGAGCTCGTCAGGTTGCCCGCAACGTCCCCCTCGAGTCAACCACTCGCCCGCGGCGGCTTTCGGCTCAGCCGGATCAGCTTTTCGTGCTGCCCCTTGATCAGAGCGAGTCGCTTTGCTCGGCCCCAGTTCTGCACCTGCTTCTCGCGGGCGAAGGCGTCCGACACGCTCTCGAACTCTTCGCAGTACAGCAGCTTCACGGGCAGCCGTGTGCGGGTGTAACGGGCACCCTCGCCATTCTCATGTTGGAAGAGGCGGTGTTCGAGATTCACCGTACTGCCGACGTATAGCGACCGATCAGCGCACTCGAGGATGTACATGAATGCCATGAGGTGATCTTCACTTACGACTCGGCGGTCGAGGCGGCTTCACCCCTTCTGTTGATGCAACTCGGTCAGACATCGTCCGGGGAGGACAGGATGGGGATGCCGCGGATGCCGGCTGCAGCACGAATCTCGACACGCGTCGGCTTCCGACCGCGGTTGTTTCACGTGAAACACCTGCCGCCGGGATCTCGGTACGCGGCCTTCGGTCGCTACTCGATCACCGAACCTCTCACGGTGGTCGAGTAGGCGACGGAGGAGCCGTATCGAGACCCGGGGATCTCGGTACGCGGCCTTGCTCGATACTCGACCGCGGTTGTTTCACGTGAATCACCGGCCGCCGGGATGTCGATACGCGGCCTACGGTCGCCACTCGATCACCGCACGTTTCACGTGGAACATCGCGTTCACAGTGCAGCGTCCTATCCTCACCGGGACGTTGCCGGTGGTCGAGTAGGCGACGAAGGAGCCGTATCGAGACCCGGACCTCGGTACGCGGCCGTGCTCGGCACCCGACCGCGTTTGTTTCACGTGAAACACGGGCCGCCGGGATCTCGGTACGCGGCCTTCGGTCGCTACTCGATCACCGAACCTCTCACGGTGGTCGAGTGGGCGACGAAGGAGCCGTATCGAGACCCGGGATCTCGGTACGCGGCCGTGCTCGATAGTCGACCGCGGTTGTTTCACGTGAAACAGCGGCCGCCGGGATCTCGGTACGCGGCCTTCGGTCGCTACTCGATCACCGAACCTCTCACGGTGGTCGAGTAGCCGACGGAGGAACCGTATCGAGACCCGGGATCTCGATACGCGGCCTTCGGTCGCTACTCGATCACCACACGTTTCACGTGAAACACCGGCCGCCGGGATCTCGATACGCGGCCTTCGGTCGCTACTCGATCACCGGATGGGGTGCGGACTTCGGGTGCTGCTCGATCACTGCACGTTTCACGTGAAACAACCCGGTTGATCGCGGGCGGGACAGGGGGTTGAGGCTCGGGATGGGGGTGGGGGAAGTAGAGTGGAATGCGTTGTTGTCGAGCGGTGAAAAGGGAGAGTGTTTCACGTGAAACAGTCCGAAGACACGGAAGCCTCGGCATCCACCGCCTTCGACGACACGCCCCTCGCACGCGAGCTCGCGGATCTTTCCGCCCGCCGCCGCGCGCTCGAGAGCGCTGAAGTCACCCTTTCCGGAACGACCCGAGTGATGACGGTCTCCAACCAGAAGGGCGGCGTCGGAAAGACGACCACGGCGGTCAACGTCGCAGCTGCCCTCGCGGCCGTCGGTGCGCGCGTTCTGGTCATCGACCTCGATCCGCAGGGGAATGCTTCCACTGCGCTCGGCGTCCCCCACACCGCGGAGACGCCCAGCGTCTACGACGTGCTCATCGACGAATTCCCGCTGGCGGACATCGTGCAGGTCAGCCCGGAGTCGCCCAACCTGCTCTGCGCGCCGAGCACGATCCACCTGGCCGGCGCCGAGATCGAGCTCGTCTCCCAGGTCGCTCGCGAGCACCGGCTGCGCACGGCGCTCGAGGATTACCTCGCTTCGGACATCGAGCACCTCGACTTCGTGCTCATCGATTGCCCGCCCTCGCTCGGACTGTTGACGATCAACGCATTCACCGCGGCGAGCGAAGTGCTCATCCCCATCCAATGCGAGTACTACGCGCTCGAGGGACTGAGCCAGCTCCTGGGCACGGTGCGCATGATCCAGAAGCACCTCAATCCCGGACTCTTCCTGTCGACGATCATGCTGACCATGTACGACGCGCGCACGCGTCTGGCGCAGCAGGTCGCAGACGAGGTGCGTCAGCACTTCCCCGATCAGGTGCTTCACACCGTGATCCCGCGTTCGGTCCGCGTCTCAGAGGCGCCGAGCTTCGGGCAGACCGTGATCGCCTACGATGGTCAGTCGGCCGGCGCGATCGCGTATCGGGAAGCAGCCGTGGAGATGATTCAGCGCGAGCCCGCGCGCGTGAACGAAGGGGGAGCCTGATGGCGAAGCGCACAGGACTGGGGCGTGGCATCGGCGCGCTGATACCGACGAGCGAGCAGGGTGGACCCGGTGAGGGTCGTCCCGCCGACGTCTTCTTCCCGCGTGCCGTCGCTGTTGCCGAGCGCCCCGAGTCGGACGCGACGACCGACGCCGACAGCGACAAGAACGACTCCCCCGCGGAGCTGGTCGCGGTGCCGGGTGCGCACCTCGCACACATCGACCCGCACGCGATCGTTCCGAACCCGCGCCAGCCGCGCACCAACTTCGATCCCGAGCACTTCGCTGAGCTCGTGCACAGTGTGCGGGAGTTCGGTGTGCTCCAGCCGGTCGTCGTTCGCCCCGCTGTCGACGGCACGTACGAGCTCATCATGGGTGAGCGTCGCACCCGCGCCGCGCGGGAAGCCGGCTTGGATTCGATCCCCGCCGTCATCCGCGACACGGCCGACGAGCACCTCCTCCGCGACGCGCTGCTCGAGAACCTCCACCGCTCGCAGCTCAACCCGCTCGAAGAGGCGTCGGCCTATCAGCAGCTCCTCGAAGACTTCGGCATCACGCAGGAAGAGCTCGCGACGCGCATCGGGCGCTCCCGTCCCCAGATCAGCAACACCATCCGACTGCTGAAGCTCCCGATGCCCGTGCAGCAGCGCGTGGCAGCCGGTGTGCTGAGCGCAGGACACGCGCGGGCGATCCTCTCGCTCGGCGACACCGGGGCGATGCAGAAGCTCTCCGACAAGATCGTCAACGAGGACCTCTCGGTGCGTGCCGCCGAGCAGGCGGCCAAGATGACGGATGCCGGCCCGCAGCGTTCTGCAAAACCTCAGGCCGGTTCGCGACGCGCGCATCTCGACGAGGTCGCCGGGCGACTCGGCGACCGCCTCAACACCCGGGTGCGGATCGCGCTGAGCGCAAAGAAAGGCCAGATCAGCATAGATTTCGCCAGCATTCAGGATCTGAATCGGATCCTCGAGGAAATCGGCGAATCGGGTTACGGGGCGTCGTGATTCCCGGCGCGGTGCGCCGACATTCAGGCAGGCGCTTTACCCTGGATGGGTGACGGCACACGAGCGCATCCCCGGACGAAGGGCCAGCCTTGAACTGCTGCGCGCGGAGGCAGCGGATGAGCTCTCGAGCCTGATCGCGGAACGGCTCCGCGGCGGCGAGGATCCGTGGGACTTCATGGAAGAACTGCCGAGCGTCGACGAGCTCGTGGTCTTCCTGCTACGTGCAGACAACATCGCCGCCAATGGCGGGGTGCGACCGAACGCAGCGCGCCACTACCGGGTGCTGCGCCAGATCGCTCTCGACTATCCCCCGCTCACGCCTGCCGTGTGGAAGCTGCTCGGCGAGGCGAACACCCACCGCAAGTGGGACGCGACCGTCCGCGTCGACGCGTCGTAACCGGGTAACGAAACCGCGCAACGAAACGGCCCGGTCCCCCAGAGGGAACCGGGCCGGAAAGCGCGGGGCTCAGCCGAGGTACTTGGCGAGGTCCTGCTCGAGCGCGAACTTGGGCTTCGCGCCGATGATCGTGGTCTCGACCTCACCCTTGTTGAAGACCTTCATCGCCGGGATCGACGTGATCTGGTACTTCATCGCCAGGTCGGGGTTCTCGTCGACGTTGAGCTTGACGATCGTGATCTTCTCGGGGTGCTCGGTCTGGATCTGGTCCAGCACCGGGGCGACCATGCGACACGGTCCGCACCACTCAGCCCAGAAGTCGACCAGCACGGGGCCGGTCGCCTGCAGGACGTCCTGCTCGAACGTGGCGGAAGTCGTCACCTTGGCGGTCATGTTCTCTCCTCTGTGTGGGGAAGTCTCTGTGTCGTGAACGTGGAAGGCGGGCGAATTGTTCCGCGGCCCGGTTTCGGCCATCCCTCGGGGCAGCCGCCCGTACCCCTCGCCCGTGCCGCGCGCGCCAGGGCGACGAGCCGTGTGGCTCAGGCCGCGTCGGCCTCGGGCAGACCGTCGATCTCGGACGCATCGGTCGCCGGCGCACCGGCCTCGCCGAGCCCGGCGAGGTAGTGCTCGACATCGAGCGCGGCGACCGTGCCCGACGCGGCAGCCGTGACGGCCTGGCGGTAGGTCGGGTCGACGACGTCACCTGCGGCGAAGACGCCGGGAACGGAGGTGCGCGACGAACGGCCGTCGACCCACACGGTGCCGGCCTCGGTCAGATCGAGCGATCCGTGCACGAGGTGGGTGCGCGGGTCGTTGCCGATCGCGACGAACACACCCTCGAGCGCGAGCTCGGAGCGGGTGCCGTCGACGGTGCTCTCGAGCACGACGCCGGTGACGGCATCCTCACCCAGAACATCGACGACGGCGCTGTTCCAGACGAACTCGATCTTGTCGTTCTTGAAGGCGCGCTCCTGCATGATCTTCGAGGCGCGCAGCTCCTCGCGGCGGTGGATCACGTACACCTTCGACGCGAACTTGGTGAGGAAGGTGGCCTCCTCCATCGCGGAGTCGCCGCCGCCGACGACGGCGATCGCCTTCTCACGGAAGAAGAAGCCGTCGCAGGTCGCGCAGTACGAGACGCCGCGGCCGGACAGGCGCTGCTCGCCCTCGATGCCGATCTTGCGGGGTGCGGAGCCGGTCGCGAAGACGATCGAATCGGCTTCATGGGTCGCGCCCGAGCCGAGCGTGATCTTCTTGACCGGCCCGGTGACATCGAGCGAGACGACGTCGTCGTAGAGCACCTCGGCGCCGAACTTCTCGGCCTGCTCCTGCATCTTGGTCATGAGGTCGGGGCCCATGATGCCCTCGGGGAACCCCGGGAAGTTCTCGACCTCGGTGGTGTTCATCAGCTCACCGCCGGCCTCGACCGACGAGGCGACGACGAGCGGCGACAGGTTCGCACGCGCAGCGTAGATCGCCGCCGTGTAGCCTGCCGGACCCGATCCGATGATGATGACCTGACGCACGTGCGCCCCCTTCGATGTGGTTCCCCGTCGCACAACACATGGTAGCCGCGCAACATTCCTTGATTACTGGATGCCTCACCCGCAGTCGCGGCTCAGCGGCGCCCTCCGACGAGGCGGCGCGCCATCGCGACCGCCGGCGCGAGATCCGGCACGCGGAACAGCGCGAGGATCCCGATGTAGACGGCGAGCGTCACCAGCCCGACGACCCCCGCACCGACGGCGCCGAGCACCTTGTCGGAGGCCATCCACCCGTCCGCGCCCCCGAAGAGCACGAACACCGCGAACCCGGCGCCGGCGGCGGGCACGGCGGCCAGGATGAAGCGCAGCAGCGCCGGCATCCACTCACGCACCCGCACCGAGCCGAGACGGCGATGCAGCAGCCACGTCGCGACGATGACCTGCACGACGCTCGCGAACGACTGGCCGAGCGCGACCGCCGCGGCGACGAACTCCGGCGCGAACGATACCGCGATCAGCGCGGTCGCCACCACGAGGGCGCACTGCAGCAGGGTGAAGAAGAACGGGGTGCGCGTGTCGTCGTACGCGTAGAACGTGCGCTGGATGACGAACAGCACCGCCAGAGGGAGGAGACTCACCAGGAAGCACAGGAGCACCACGGAGGCGTCGAGCGCTTCGGCGGCGGAGTCGGTGAAGATCCGGGATGCCGGCACCGCAGCCGCCACGAGGGCCGCGACGGCCACCACGACGAACAGGCCGAGGGTGCGGATGCTGCGCGCGATGTCATCACGCACGTCATCGTCGCGCCCCGCCGCCGCGTGCTCGGAGAGCTGCGTGAAGTAGGGCGTGCCGATGGAGAGCACGATGATCGAGTAGGGGAGCATGAACAGCAGCCACGCGTTCTGCGACACGAGCACACCCGGCGCGCCTTCGGGTACCTGCGAGAGCACGCGGGACTGCACGATGCCGGCGAGCTGGCCGGCGAGGACCATGAGGAACGTCCACCCGGCGAGCCGGCCGATCTGCCCCAGCCCGACGCCCTTCCACCGGAAATCGGGGCGCACGTGCAACCCGGTGCGACGCCAGAAGAGGAACAGGATGCCGGCCTGCACGACGATGCCGGCCGTCGCGGTGCCCGCGAGTACCGCGATCATCGTCGGCGTCCACTGCGAGACGGCTGGCGCAGGGCCGAAGAGCACGATGAAGGCGATGAAGCCGGCGATCGACACGATGTTGTTGACGATCGGCGCCCACGTGTACGGGCCGTAGACGCGTCGCGCGTTGAGCGCTTCGCCGACGAGCGCGTACAGGCCGTAGAAGAGGATCTGCGGCAGGCACCAGTAGGCGAAGGCCACGGCAAGAGCCTGTTGCGCCGGCGGGAAACCGGGTGCGTAGAGCTGCACGAGCAGCGGCGCACCGACCACCGCGAGCACGGTGGTGCCGAGCAGCACGACGGTGCCCAGCGTGAAGAGCTTGGACACGAACGCGCGGCCGCCGTCTTCGTGCGCGGCAGCCTTGACGATCTGCGGCACGACGACCGCCGACAGCAGGCCCGTCGAGATGATGGCGTAGATGTTGTTGGGCAGCTGGTTCGCGATCGCGAACGCGTTGCCGGCGCCCGTGGTCGCACCCACGGCCGACACGAGCACGATCTGCCGCAGGAACCCGGTGAGGCGGGATACCACGGTGCCCGCGCCGATCATGATGCTCGCGCGTCCGACGCTCACAAGGCCTCCGTCTCAGAATCGCCGCTGCCCGCAGGCGCCGCGCCAGAAGGCGACACCTCCGGCGCCTCCGCCGGATCCGCCGGCTCGCGCTGCGGTGTCGCCCCGGCCGTGCGCCGCGCGCGGATCTTCAGCACCGTGCGGGCTGCGCCCAGCACGATCAGTCCGCCGACGACGACACCGAGGGCGGTGAGGCCAACGGCCTCCCACTCGGCGCGCACGTTGACCTGCACCGACTCGGCGGGGCCGATCGCGACGCTCGACGGACTGCGCAGCTGCAGATCGAGGGTCACCTCGCCGCTGCCGACCCGCGCCTGCACGGGCACCTCGACGCGGGTGTTGCTCTGCGGTGTCGCGGTGACCTCGGTGGCCGGCTGCACGTCGAGGCGCAGATCGTCGGGCGTCGTGTAGAGCACGAGGTTGACCGGGTAGGGCAGCTCGTTGCGCACCCAGAACCGCAGGCCTCCGTCGGACCCGAGCAGGGTGAAGGTGCTCACGGGCAGGAGGCCGACCGAGTCGAGGGTGCTGAGGGTGCCCTGCCGGTGCACGGCAGCGGCGGCTTGGGCGAGCACCGGCTCCTCCGCCCACGAGACGGAGAGCAGCTGCAGGATCTCCGCACGCTCGGGTCCGGTCAGGAGCGCCGGATCGGTGAGGATCGTCGCGAAGCGAGCGAGCTCGGATTCGTCGTCGGCGAAGCCCGCCGCGGTCGCCACGCGCTCCTCGCCCGCGGTGGCGTCGGCGATCGCGACGCTCCGGGGCGGTTCCGAGAGCGCCCGGGTGAGGCTCCTCGCGACGGTGCCCGGCGCCTGCTCGGCGGCGATGATCGCGGAGTGGAGGGCGACGTTCGAGCGGTCGGTGCCACGCTCGACGGCGACGGCGAGGTCGCGCCCTCCAGTCTCGGCCGACGCGAAGACCAGGTGTGCGGTCGCCTCGGTGAGCGCGGCGCCGCGCAGGGGGGTGCGGTCGATGGATGCCGCGCGCGTCAGGGCTTCGGTCACGATCGAGTCGTACACGAGCAGCGTTGCGTCGCCTGCCACGGCGTGTGCGGGGATGGTGCGCCCGGAGGCGCCCTCGGCCGTCGCGCGCGACGGGAGGATCGTCACGGAGCGGTCGTCGCCGGCATCCAGCACGCCCAGGCGCGCGAGCGCCTCAGGGCTGGCGGCGCCGGGTGTCGGCCAGTAGGTGGCCCCGCGGGCGCCGTCGATGGCCACCAGCTCCGCGGTGGTCGGCAGCACCGGCTCGTCGGGATTCTCGCCGGTGGGAGAGGGGCTGGGCACGACCTCGGCGGAGTCGTCAGACGGATCTATGCCGATCGCGGCATCCTCCGTCTCCTCGACGACCGGGAAGTCAGCGTCGTCCATGGCGTAGGCCAGCGAGGACGGACTCAGCAGCCGTGTGGCGCCCGCCTCGAGCTGCACGGCGGGGTCGGCATCCCCGAACTGGAGGGAGAAGCGCTCGTTCGGCAGGTCGTCCAGGCGCGCGAGCCAGGCGCGTGCGGAAGCGGGGGCCGCGTCGCCGAGCACGCGGATCGACGCCACGATCGCGGGGTCTATGCCGATCACGGCATCAGTTCCCGCCACCGCCGCGACCTGCGCCGACAGCGATCCGCCCGGGGCGGTCAGCTCGGCGAGCTCGACGGCGCTGAGCAGCCCCTCGGACCGCACTCCGGCGGTGAGGGGGACGACCACGCTGATGCCGACCGGCGTCGCCTCGGGGTCGGGGATGATCACGACGCTCGTCGAAGCGACCACGTCGCCGAGTCCGTCGCCGTCGGCGTCGTCACCCGAGGTGTACGACGCGACGAGCGGATACACACCGGGCGCGAGACCTTCGAGCAGAGGGTCGTCGGCCGGCACGGTCATGCCCGAGCCCTGCTCTCCACCGGACGGGATGCTCTCGAGCGTGGCCGAGGCGACCGGCTGCGTGGTCACCGAGGTGGTGGTGCCGGCGAGCCAGGCGCTCAGCGCGACGCGGTCGGGGAGGGCTGTGGTGCCCAGCCCCAGGTCGACCGACAGTGCCGGGATCGTCGCCGCCGTGCCGTTCTGCACCGACACCGAGACGGTGAGCGCCTCGCCCGCGTCGACGACGCCGTTCTCTACCGGCGAGAGCGTGAAGGTCGTGGTGCCGGTCAGCGCGGGTGCGGTGGGACTCGGCGACGGTGTCACCTCGTCGGCCCGGGCGGCCGGACCCCCCACCAGCGGACCCCCCACCAGCGGACCCCCCAGCAGCGGGCCGACCAGGAGCGCTGCGGCACCGAGAGCGGCCGACACCGCACGCACGCGCGGCCGTCGTGGCGCGCCCGTGATCGGGGCTGTGGGGGTCACGGTCATGGGGGTTCGCTCCTGTGCGATGCCGGACCGCACGATCTGCCCCGATTCTACGTTCACCGTCCCTGAGCGTTCCGTGCCCGGCCGTGGCGAGCCGAACACGGTTGAATGGTCGGGTGATCCCCGAACCCGCTGCCGACATCTGCCGCCTCCTGGCCGACGACCTCGCCGCGGCGGGATTCCGCTCCGAGCCGCTGCGCGCGGCATGGGGACCGATCGCCGACGACGCCGTCGCCCGGAGCCTGCGCGAACCGGCGCTGCGTGCGATCGCCGGCCGCGACGACCCCCTCGCCACCCTCGGGCGCCTGCTCGTGCTCGGGATGCCGCAGCCGGCGGCGGCGGTCGACGCCGCCCTCCCCCGCACGGGCGCGGCGGGTCTCGCGGCCCTCGGTCTCGCCGAGACGCCGGCCGGAGACACCGTGACCCCGACGGCTCTCATCCGCCCGCAGGCATACGCCGATCCGTCGGGGGTGAGCCAGTGGTGGGTCGCGAGCGATCTCGACGAGGCGGCGCTGCAGGGTCCGCTGCCCGAAGACCACGTGCTCGGCGTGGGCGGGGCCTCCCTGACGCTGGCGGCGATCCAGCTGCCGACACCCGCGACCACCGGACTCGATCTGGGCGCCGGGTGCGGCATCCAGTCTCTGCGTGCCCGACGCAACGTCGATCGGGTCGTGGCCACCGACATCTCGGAGAGCGCGCTGCGCTTCACACGCCTGAACGCGCTGCTCAACGGCGTGGCGGGCATCGAGACACGGGCGGGGAGTCTGTTCGAACCGGTCGCCGGCGAGCGGTTCGACCGCATCGCGTCGAACCCGCCGTTCGTGATCACCCCGCGGGTCGAGGGCGTGCCCGCGTACGAGTACCGCGACGGCGGCATGGTCGGCGACGACCTCGTCGCGGCGTTCATCGGCGGCGTCGGCACGCATCTCGCGCGGGGAGGGGTGGCGCAGCTGCTCGGCAACTGGGAGACCCGCGAGGGCGTGGCGGGCCTGGACCGGGTGAGGGAATGGGTGGATGCCTCGCCCGTCGCTCTCGACGCGTGGGTCGTCGAACGCGAGAGCCTGGACCCGCTCGCCTACGCCGAGCTGTGGGTGCGCGACGGCGGAACCGTGCCCGGCACCGAGCGCTACGCGCGACTGATCTCCGCGTGGCTGGACGACTTCGCGGCGCGCCGGGTCACCGCCGTCGGATTCGGCTACGTGCTGCTGCGGCGTCCGCTCGGAGACGCCCAACCCACCCTGGCGCGGTACGAGCAGATCGCGCAGCACGTCGACGCCGACTCCCTCGGTGCGCACCTGGCCGACGCCCTCGCCGCCCACGACCGGCTTGCGGGCATCGATGACACGGCGCTGGCGGCATCCATTCTCCTCGTCTCTCCCGACGTGACCGAAGCGCGTCATCATCTGCCGGGCGCCGAGGATCCGACCGTGATCGAGCTGCGCCAGGGCGGCGGATTCTCGCGGTCGCTCGCGGTCGACCCCGGTCTCGCGGCGCTCGTGGGCGCGTGCGACGGCGACCTGCCGGTCGGCGCCCTCATCGATGCGATCGCGGAACTTCTCGAGGTGGATGCCGCGGCCCTGCGCGCCGATCTGCTGCCGCGGGTGCGCGAGCTGGCGTTCACGGGGTTCCTGCGTTTCGCATGAGACCGCCTCGGTAGGCTGGAAGCCATGCTCAACATGGCCGAGGGCGTCGCGCGCCTCGGCGCGCTCGCCGAGTCCCCCGTGGTCGCCTCGCTCGCGACCGCATTCGCCGACGCCGGATTCGATCTGGCCATCGTGGGCGGACCCGTGCGCGACGCGCTGCTGGGACGCACGACGAACGACCTCGACTTCACGACCGACGCGCGGCCCGACGACATCCTGCGAATCGTCAAGCCCATCGCCACCGCGCACTGGGACATCGGGCGCGCGTTCGGCACGATCGGCGCGAAGGTCGCCGGCGAGCAGGTCGAGATCACCACCTACCGCGCCGACAGCTACGACGGGGTGACGCGCAAGCCGACCGTGGAATTCGGCGACAGCATCGAGGGAGACCTCGTGCGCCGCGACTTCACCGTCAACGCGATGGCGCTGCGCGTTCCGGCGCGCACGCTGGTCGATCCGACCGGCGGGGTCGAAGACCTGCTGCGCGGGGTGCTGCGCACGCCGACCGACCCTCGGGTCAGCTTCGGCGACGATCCGTTGCGCATGCTGCGCGCCGCGCGCTTCTCCTCCCAGCTCGGCTTCGATGTCGACGTCGACACGCTCGCCGCGATCACCGCCCTGCGCCAGACGCTCGAGATCGTCAGCCCCGAGCGCGTGCAGGGTGAGATCGTGAAGCTGCTGCAGACCGATGACCCGGTGCGCGGCATCCGGATCCTCGTCGAGACCGGTTTGATCGACCAGTTCCTGCCCGAGATCCCCGCGCTGCGGCTCGAGGTCGACGAGCATCACCACCACAAGGACGTCTACGAGCACTCCCTCACCGTGCTGCAGCAGGCGATCGAGCTCGAGCGGGAACGCCATCCCGGTGCCGCGCCCGACGTGCCGCTGCGCCTGGCGGCCCTGCTGCACGACATCGGCAAGCCGGCGACGCGGCGTCTCGAGCCGGGCGGCGGCGTCACCTTCTACCACCACGACCTCAAGGGCGCGCGCATGGCGCGCAAGCGCCTGACCGCGCTGCGGTTCGACACCGACACGATCCGCGTCGTGACCCGTCTGATCGAGCTGCACCTGCGGTTCTTCGGCTATGCCGAGGGATCCTGGACCGACTCGGCGGTGCGCCGCTACGTGCGCGACGCCGAGGCCGAGCTCGAGCGCCTGCACATCCTCACCCGCGCCGACGTCACCACCCGCAACAAGCGCAAGGCCGCGCGGCTGGCCGGCGCGTACGACGACATCGAGCGCCGCATCACCGAGCTCGCCGCGCAGGAGCAGCTCGACGCGATGCGACCCGAGCTCGACGGCAACCGCATCCAGGAGGTGCTCGGCATCGCACCGGGCCGTGAGGTCGGCGAGGCCTACCGGTACCTGCTCGACATCCGACTCGACGAGGGGATCATCGGGGTGGATGCCGCGGAGCAGCGCCTGCGGGAGTGGTGGGCGGCGCGCGCGTGACGCGCAGCCGCTGACGCCCCGGGCCCGTGCAGCGGGCGGCGGCCGCGCGCGTCAGTACGAGACGCGCACGATCGCGCCGTAGATGATGCCGATCGCTCCGGTCGCCAGCAGCGCGGTCGCGACGAGTCCGAGCACGAACAGCACGCGGCTTCCGCCCTTGCGTCCGAGTAGGGCCCCGGCGATGCCGAAGCCCACCATCGCGACCGCCGCGACCGCGAACACGCCCATCGCGAAAAGGTCGAACGGATTCGACCCCGAACCGTCGAGCGGCGCCGGCCGCGCATTGAGGCCTGCGATGAGGCCGAGGGGCGTGAGCACCAGGCTGAACAGGAGTCCGATCAGCACGAACACGGTGGCCGCGGCGCGCGCGTTGGCCCGGGCGCGCGCGGACGGCGGGTTCTGGGTCACGCGACCACGCTAGCGCGGGATCGCATGGCGGCGGCAGGGCGCGGCGGACTTGCATCCACCCCCACGGTCGCACCTAGCGTGGAGGTCGAACCCGAACGGCGACGAGAGGAGAGATGTGGACGCGGAGAGCTGGGCGCTGTGGGCGGAGTGGGGGATCGTGCTGGCGGTCCTGCTGGGGATCGCGCTGGCGATCGCGGTCGTCGCCGCAGTGATCCTCGCCCTCATCGGACGCCGCAAGACCTGGCCGAAGGCGCTCAGCGCGCGCACGCGCTGGCCGTTCCGGGTCACGCTGCTGCTCATCGCCCTGCTCGGGGCGTCGGTGGTGCTGCCCGTCGATGACGGGCTGCGGGGTGTCATCCAGCACGCCCTCGTCATCTTCATCATCGTGTCGGGCTCATGGCTGATGGCGCAGCTGTTCCTCTTCTTCGTCGACACCGGCTCGCGCAAGTACCGGCTCGCGGATTCGGACACCTTCTCGGCGCGCAAGATCCGCACCCAGCTGCAGATCGTGCGGCGCCTCGTGATCGTGGTGATCGTGGTGGTCGCCGCCGGCACCATCCTGATGACCTTCGACGCGGTGCGGGCCGTCGGCGCCAGCGTGCTGGCTTCGGCGGGCATCGCGTCGATCGTCGCCGGCCTGGCCGCCCAGTCGGTGCTGAGCAACCTGTTCGCCGGCGTGCAGCTGGCCTTCAGCGAGGCGATCCGCGTCGGCGACGTCGTCGTCGTGCAGGGGGAGTTCGGCCGGATCAACGAGATCACCCTCAGCTACGTCGTGCTCGAGCTGTGGGATCAGCGCACCCTCGTGCTCCCGTGCACGTACTTCACGACCACGCCGTTCGAGAACTGGACCAAACTCGGCCGCGCACTGCTCGGAACGGTGTACTTCGACCTCGACTGGCGCGTGCCGGTCGACGGCGTGCGCGACGAGCTCGACCGCGTGCTCGCCGACACCGACCTGTGGGACGGCCACTCGTCGGGCGTGCAGGTGACCGACGCCGTCGGCGGGCTGCTGCAGGTGCGCATCGTCGTGAGCGCCGCCGACTCCGGCCGCTTGTGGGACCTGCGCTGCCTCGTGCGCGAGCGCATCGCCGCCTGGGTGCGCACCGAGGTTCCCGACGCCCTGCCCCTGCAGCGCGTGCGGCTGGAGCCGCCGTTCCCCGGCGGCGATCCCGTGGATGCTTCAACCGGCGCGGGGGCTGGCGCGGGGGCTGGCGCGGGGGTCGGTGTCGGGCTTGGTGCGCCGCGGCGGGAGGTCGTCGGCCGCACCGGACCGGACAGCGCGGAGCAGGCGAGCGGCTCGGGCGACTGACGCCGGGCGGTGCCGCGGCGCCGCCATTGCCGAGAAAAGGTGATCTGCCGGGAACAGGGGGATGTGGCCGCCCAGCGTCCTGTGTGCGCCGGATCACCTGTTCTCAGCAACTCGCCGTGCGCGGCATCCACTCTTGTCACCGCCCCGCCGTCGCCGCCGGCCACAATACGGCGCCGCCATTTGCCGAGATCAGGTGATCTGCCGGGAACAGGGGGATGTGGCCGCCGAGCGTCCTGTGTGCGCCGGATCACCTGTTCTCAGCAACTCGCCGTGCGCGGCATCCACTCCCGCCTGCGCCGGATCACCTGTTCTCAGCGATCGCGCGTCCGCCAGAGCGCAGGGGTGGATGCCGGAACCCGGCCGTACACTGAGACCCACGCTCCACCGACGCCGATCGGAGCCGGCATGACATCACCGTGGTCGCAGCGGCGCGACCTGTCGCCCGAGACCTCGCGCCTGCTGATCGAGCGTGCCCACGAGGAGCTGCTCGCCGGCAACCTCGGTGACGACCGGCTGCGCGACGTACGGGCGCTCGTGCGCGAGTCGTGGCGGCGCTCGCTCGACGGACTCGTCGGCGCCGAGGCGCTTCCGCCGCTGGAGCTCGACGCCGCGGCGATCGAGGAGTATCGCCGCACGCATCCGCTCGGCGGGGTGATCGAGATGGTGCGGGGGCTGCTGCTCCCCGGCGGACCCGACGAGTCGGGAGTGATCGTCGCGGTCGGGGATGCATCCGGCCGGCTGCTGTGGGTCGAGGGCGACCACCGCGTGCGCACGCTCACCGGAGACATGGGGTTCGTCGAGGGCGCGAACTGGTCCGAGGCCGCCATCGGCACCTCCGCCCCCGGAACCGCGCTCACGCTCGACCGGTCGCTGCAGATTCACGGCGCCGAGCACTTCAACAGGCTGGTGCAGCCGTGGTCGTGCACGGCCGCACCGGTGCACGATCCCGAGACCCGCGCGTTGCTGGGCGTCATCGACGTGACCGGCGGCATCGAGGCCGCCACTCCTCAGGCGCAGCTGCTGGTGGATGCCACGGCTCGCGCGATCGAGGGCGAACTGCTGGTCTCGCGACTGCGCGCACGGGCCGAGTCCCGGCCCGCCCGGCGCCGCACGACCAAGCCCGTCGTCGCGACGCGCGCGACCCTGCGTGTGCTGGGGCGCGACCGTGCGCTGCTGGAGCTGGCCGGGGAGCTCGGCGAGACGGTGTCGGAGCTGGGCGCCCGGCACGCCGAGCTGCTGCTCATGCTCGCCGTGCACCGCCAAGGCGTCTCGGCGGAGCGCCTCGCGGAGCTCGTCTACGGCGATCCCGACGCGCTGGTGACCCTGCGCGCGGAGATGGTGCGGCTGCGCCGCGCCCTCGAGAAGGTCGCGCCTGCTCTCGTGCCGGTCTCGCGTCCGTACCGAATGCCGATCGAGCTCGAAACCGACGCGCACCAGGTGCTGTCGCTGCTCGACCGCGGCGCGCACCGGGTGGCGCTCGCGGCGTATCACGGCGACGTGCTGCCCGACTCGACCGCGCCGGGCGTGGAGGAGTACCGCGACTCGGTGCGGATCGCACTGCGGGAGGCGCTGATGGCCGAGGCATCCCTCGACGTGCTCCTGGCCTTCGCCGACACCGCCGCCGCGGCCGACGACGTCGAGGTGCTGACGCTCTGCCTGTCGATGCTGCCCGCCCGGTCACCGCGGCGCGCGGGCCTGGTCGCGCGCATCGAGCGGCTCCAGGCCTGAACCCGGCCGTTCGTCTCGCACCGGCGGTCCCTGAGCGAGGGAGCCCTTCGTCTCGGTCGCTGCGCTCCGTCGCTCAGGGACCGCGGAGCGACCGAGACGAAGGGCGCAACGGGATGCAACGTTGCGCGGCGTACCGTCGGCGGCACGCGACGAGGACCGTCGCGAAAGCGTCGAAGGAGACCACCATGACCATCGTCGAAGAAGGCGTCTCGAGCGTCTACGCCGCCCCCGGGCAGCGCGGCTCGATCGCCGACTACCGCAGCCGCTACGGCCACTACATCGGCGGCGAGTTCGTCGAGCCCGCCAAAGGCCAGTACTTCGAGAACATCTCGCCGGTCAACGGCAAGCCGTTCTGCGAGGTCGGCCGCGGCACCGTCGAAGACATCGACCGCGCGGTGGATGTCGCGTGGCAGGCATTCGAGTCGTGGAAGCGCACGACGCCCGCCGAGCGCGCGAACATTCTCAACAAGATCGCCGACCGCATCGAGCAGAACCTCGAGAAGATCGCCGTCGCCGAGACGTGGGAGAACGGCAAGCCGGTGCGCGAGACCCTCGCCGCCGACATCCCCCTCGCCGTCGATCACTTCCGCTACTTCGCCGGCGTGCTGCGCGCCCAGGAGGGCACGCTCAGCCAGCTCGACGACGACACCGTCGCGTACCACTTCCACGAGCCGCTGGGCGTGGTGGGCCAGATCATCCCGTGGAACTTCCCGATCCTCATGGCCACGTGGAAGCTCGCACCCGCCCTCGCCGCCGGCAACTGCGTGGTGCTCAAGCCCGCCGAGCAGACCCCGGCGTCGATCCTGTTCCTGTTCGAGATCATCGGCGACCTGCTCCCGGCGGGCGTCGTGAACATCGTCAACGGCTTCGGCATCGAGGCGGGCGCACCGCTCGCGCAGCACAAGCGCATCCGCAAGGTCGCGTTCACGGGCGAGACCACGACCGGCCGCCTCATCATGCAGTACGCGTCGCAGAACCTCATCCCCGTCACCCTCGAGCTCGGCGGCAAGAGTGCCAACGTCTTCTTCGAGGATGTCGCGCGGGCCGACGACGCCTACTACGACAAGGCGCTCGAGGGCTTCAGCTTCTTCGCGCTGAACCAGGGCGAGGTGTGCACATGCCCGAGCCGCGCGCTCATCCAGCGGTCGATCTACGACCGGTTCCTCGGCGACGGTCTCGAGCGCGTCTCGAAGATCGTGCAGGGCAACCCCCTCGACCCGGCGACGATGATCGGGGCACAGGCATCCAACGACCAGCTCGAGAAGATCCTGAGCTACATCGACATCGGCAAGGCGGGCGGCGCGAAGCTGCTGGCCGGCGGTCACCGCGTCGACCTCGGCGGCGACCTCAGCGACGGCTACTACGTCGCGCCGACCGTGTTCGAGGGCACGAACGACATGCGCATCTTCCAGGAGGAGATCTTCGGCCCGGTCGTCTCCGTCACGAGCTTCGACGACTTCGACGACGCGATCTCGATCGCCAACGACACGCTCTACGGTCTGGGCGCGGGGGTGTGGAGCCGCTCGGGCGACACCGCGTACCGCGCCGGCCGCGCGATCGAGGCCGGCCGCGTCTGGACGAACACCTACCACCAGTACCCGGCGCACGCCGCGTTCGGCGGGTACAAGCAGTCGGGCATCGGCCGCGAGAACCACCTCAAGATGCTCGACCACTACCAGCAGACCAAGAACCTGCTCGTCTCGTACGCCGAAGGCGCGATGGGCTTCTTCTAGGCCGATGTCCGAATCGACGATGTTCAGCAGGGTGGCGGTGACCCCAGACGCCGCCGCCCTGCTGCGCGACCTCACCGCGCAGCACGGGCCGCTCATGTTCCATCAATCGGGTGGATGCTGCGACGGCAGCGCCCCGATGTGCTACCCCGTCGGCATGTTCCTCACCGGCCCGTCGGATGTGCACCTGGGTGTGCTCGAGGTCGGGCGGGGGGCGCCGATCGACGTGTTCATCTCCGAGGCGCAGTTCGAGTACTGGAAGTACACGCACCTCACCATCGACGTCGTGCCCGGCCGCGGCGCCGGCTTCAGCGTCGAGGGTCCGACCGGCAAGCGCTTCATCATCCGGTCGCGCATGCTCGACGACGCCGAGCTGGAGCACTTCGGCCTCGTGCCCACCGCTCGCTGAGATCAGGTGATCTGTCGGGAACAGGAGAATCCGCCGGCCAATCGTCCTGTCTTCGCCGGAACACCTGTTCTCAGCAACGGGCCGGTTCGTGTCGCGAGCCCCCACCGCGAGAACATGGGGTGGCTCGAAGAGGAGGCACCATGGCCGATCACCCGCGGAACCCCGACGATCTCGCTGCGCTGCGTGCGGCATCCGACGTCCTGGGGATCGATTCCCTGCTGACCGACCAGGAGCGGGCGACGCGCGAGCGCGTGCGGGCATTCGTCGACGCGGAGATCCGTCCGCACATCGCCGGCTGGTACGACCGGGCGCACTTCCCGCGCGAGCTCGCGCCGGCCTTCGGCGAGCTGGGCGTGCTCGGCATGCACCTGGAGGGATATGGATGCCCGGGCCGCAGCGCCGTGGAGTACGGCCTCGCCGCGCTCGAACTCGAGGCGGGCGATTCGGGGCTGCGCACCTTCGTGTCGGTGCAGGGCTCGCTCGCGATGGGGTCGATCCATCGCTGGGGCAGCGAGGAGCAGAAGCGCGAATGGCTCCCGGGCATGGCGCGCGGCGAGATCATCGGCGCGTTCGGGCTCACCGAGCCCACCGCGGGCTCGGACCCGGCGAGCATGAAGACCTTCGCCCGCCGCGACGGCGCGGACTGGGTGATCAGCGGCGCGAAGCGCTGGATCGGTCTGGCCTCGATCGCGCAGATCGTCGTGGTGTGGGCGCAGACCGACGAGGGCGTGCGCGGATTCCTCGTGCCGGCCGATGCGGCCGGGCTCGGCATCCACGTGCTCGAGCCCAAGGGGTCGATGCGCGCATCGATCCAGTGCGGACTCGAGTTCGACGAGGTGCGCGTGCCCGCGTCGGCCATGCTGCCGGAGGCGCGCGGACTGCGCGGACCGTTCGCCGCGCTCAACGAGGCGCGCTACGGGATCGTGTGGGGCGCGCTCGGGGCGGCGCGCGACTCGTACGAGGCGGCGCTGCGCCATGCACTGCGCCGCGAGCAGTTCGGGCGGAAGGTCGCGGGGTTCCAGCTCACGCAGCAGAAGCTCGTCGACATGGTGCTCGAGCTGCAGAAGGGGGCGCTGCTGGCCCTTCACATCGGTCGGGCGAAGGATGCCGGCACCCTCCGCCCCGAGCAGATCTCGGTCGGCAAGCTAAACAACGTGCGCGAGGCCATCGCCATCGCGCGCGAGGCGCGCACGGTGCTCGGCGGCGACGGCGTGCTGTTGGAGAACTCCCCCATCCGGCACGCGCAGAACCTGGAGGCGGTGCGGACGTACGAGGGCACCGATGAGGTGCACACGCTGATCCTCGGCCAGCACCTCACCGGCATCGGCGCGTTCCGATGACCGGCGCCGGCCCCCTCGCCGGACTCGTCGTCGCCGACTTCACGCGCGTGCTCGCCGGGCCGTACTGCACGATGCTGCTCGCCGACCTCGGCGCGACCGTGATCAAGGTGGAGTCACCCGTCGGCGACGAGACCCGGCAGTTCCGGCCGCCGGTGCACGACGGCGAGGCGACCTATTACCTGTCCGCCAACCGGGGCAAGCGCGCGATCACGCTCGACTTCGCCGAGCCCGACGACCTCGAGGTGGCGAAGGCTCTCGCCGCGCGAGCCGACGTGGTCATCGAGAACTTCAAGCCCGGCGGCCTCGCCGCCTACGGGCTCGACTACGACGCCGTGCGCGCCGGAAATCCGGCCGTCGTCTACGTGTCGATCACGGGATTCGGGCCGGAGTCGTCGCTGCCCGGCTACGATGTGCTCGCCCAGGCGCTGTCGGGGCTCATGAGCGTGACCGGGTCTCCCGACGGGCCGCCGATGAAGGCAGGCGTCGCCATCGTCGACGTCGTCACCGGGCTGCACGCGGGCCTGGGCGCGCTGGCGGCGCTGCGCCACCGCGACCAGACCGGCGCGGGTCAGCGTGTCGAGGTGAACCTGCTCTCCTCGGCGCTGTCGGCCCTGGCGAATCAGTCGGGCGCCGCGGCGATCGCCGGAGTCGTGCCCGGGCGCCTGGGAAACGACCATCCGAGCATCTACCCCTACGGCCCCTTCCCCACGGCCGAGGGCGACATCGTGCTCGCCGTCGGCAACGACGCCCAGTTCGCCCGCCTGTGCGCAGTGCTGGGGCTGGGGCCGGCGGTGGCGGGCGACGAGCGCTTCGCGAGCGCGGCAGAGCGCAGCATCCATCGATCCGCGTTGCGGCCGCTTCTCACTGCGGCCCTCGCCGGTCGCGGGGCGCAGGAGTGGTTCGACCTGTGCACGGCAGCCGGTGTGCCGTGCGCGCCGATCCTCGACCTCGGGAGGGCGTTCGAGTGGGCACGCGACGCCGGCCTCGACCCGGTCGTGACCGCCGGGCCGGAGCAGACCCGCAGCGTGCGCAACCCGATCACGCTCTCGGCGACTCCAGTCGCCTACCCGCTGGCACCCCCGCCCCCCGATCACGACGGCGCGTGGGTGCGGGAGTTCCTGGGGCGCTGATCCGGGACGGGTTGCCGGGATTGGGCGCCGGAGGTGGCATCCGGTACCATAGGAGGGTTGTCTGTGCACGAACGCGCCTGCGTGCGTGACGGACGACGTGCAACACACCCTCCTGCTTCCGGGAAATGCCCGGGAGCCGTTCTAGTCCGAAGGAGGTGGGTTAGTGACGCACCAGTACGAACTCATGGTCATTCTGAACCCTGAGATCGACGAGCGCCAGGTCGCCCCGAACCTCGACAAGTTCCTGAAGGTCATCACGAATGATGGTGGCTCGATCGACAACGTCGACATCTGGGGTCGCCGCCGTCTCGCCTACGAGATCCAGAAGAAGACCGAGGGCATCTACGCCGTCGTCAACTTCACCGCGACCAGCGAGGCCACGCAGGAGCTCGACCGCCAGCTGAAGCTCAGCGAGCAGATCATGCGCACCAAGGTGCTCCGCGCCGAAGAGGCGCAGGCCATGGTCGCCGCCGAGGCCAAGCGCGCCGACGAGAAGGCTGCTCGCAAGTCCGCCAAGGCTGCGAAGGCCTGATCCCATGGCCGGCGAGACGATCATCACCGTCGTGGGAAACCTCACGGCTGATCCCGAACTGCGCTACACGCAGAACGGCCTCCCCGTCGCGAACTTCACCATCGCGTCGACGCCTCGCAACTTCGACCGTCAGGCGAACGAGTGGAAGGACGGCGAAGCGCTGTTCCTCCGCGCGAGCGTGTGGCGCGAGTTCGCCGAGCACGTCGCGGGCTCGATGACCAAGGGTATGCGCGTCATCGCGACCGGTCGCCTGAAGCAGCGTTCCTACCAGGACCGCGAGGGCAACAACCGCACCGCGATCGAGCTGGAGGTCGACGAGATCGGCCCCTCGCTCCGCTACGCGACCGCCCAGGTCACGCGTGCCGCAGGTGGCGGTGGTGGCGGTGGCGGACAGTCTCGCCCCGCGCAGGTCGCGGACGAGCCGTGGTCGACCCCCGGTTCGTCGAACACCGGCGGTGCCGACGCCTGGAGCGCCCCCGGCGCCTACGGCGACGACACCCCGTTCTAAGCGACAGCGCTCCGGATGCCGCTCGCGCGGCATCCCGTCGAATCTCGAAATCTCAGTAAAGGACCAATCATGGCTGGAAAGGCAACCGGCGACCGCCGGAAGCCGCGGAAGGGCGCGAAGAACGCCGCCCCCGCGAAGGCGATCCGTGTCGGCGTCATCGACTACAAGGACGTCGCCACTCTTCGCAAGTTCATCTCGGAGCGCGGCAAGATCCGTGCCCGTCGTATCACCGGTGTCTCGGTGCAGGAGCAGCGTCTGATCGCCAAGGCGATCAAGAACGCGCGCGAAATGGCGCTCCTGCCTTACGCCGGCGCTGGCCGCTAAGGAGTACCCACATGGCAAAGCTCATTCTCACGAACGAGGTCGCCGGGCTCGGTAGCGCCGGTGACGTTGTCGAGGTCAAGAACGGGTACGCCCGTAACTACCTCATCCCCCAGGGCTTCGCGGTCGCGTGGACCCGCGGTGGCGAGAAGCAGGTGGCGTCGATCCGCGCCGCCCGCGAGGCGCGCGCGATCCACGACCACGAAGAGGCCGTCGCCCTCAAGGGCGCCCTCGAGTCCAACAAGGTCAAGCTGTCGGTCAAGGCCGGCGCCGAGGGCCGCCTGTTCGGCTCGGTCAAGACCGAGGCGATCGCCGATGCCGTCAAGGCTGCGGGTCTGGGTGACCTCGACAAGCGCAAGATCCACATCACCTCGCCGATCAAGGCCGTGGGCGAGCACGAGGCGACCATTCGCCTGCGTGACGACCTCACCGCTGTGATCACGCTTCAGGTGGTCGCCGCCAAGTAAGGCGCGTTCGATCTCGGGATGCCGCGGACCTTCGGGTCCGCGGCATTCTGCTGTTTCCGGGGTCGGGGTTTCCGGGGAGTGCGGGAGTTTCCGGGTTCGCAGGCCGGCGCGCCGGCGCGACGCGCGCGGCACGGGATGGACTTGCGCGATCGCTGGAACTGTGCACAGGTCGACGAGTCACACACAACCTTCAACCGAAGATTAAACCCCAGGTTCATCCACAGGGTGTGAAAACTCAAACTCCAGGTCAAGGTGCTTTTCGAGGCACACCCGGGGAGAAAGTCGGCATGTTGTCCACAGCAGTTGTACACAGGTCCGACGGCGTTTCACGCAATCAATCCACAGAGTTATCCACAGGCACTGTTGCGACTGTCCGAGGCCCTCCATACCGTTGACCCCGGCCGGAAATCCGTCCGTGTATGTGAGGAGAGCACCGCTTCAATGTCGATCGCTGACATCTCCGAAGACCGCATGGGCGGCGCTCCCCGCGAGCACGAGCGCACCCCTCCCCACGATCTTCTGGCCGAGCAGAGTGCGCTGGGCGGAATGCTCCTCTCCCCTGACGCCGTCGCCGATGTCATGGAGACACTGCGCGGCGCCGACTTCTACATCCCCAAGCACGAGATCATCTTCGAGGCGATCCTCAGCCTGTACTCGCACGGCGAGCCGACCGATGTCGTCGCGGTCACCGACGAGCTCATCAAGACCGGTGACCTGCAGCGCGCGGGCGGCGCCGACTATCTCCACTCGTTGACCTCGATCGTGCCGACGGCGGCCAACGCGGGGTACTACGCCTCGATCGTCTCGGAGCGGGCGCTGCTGCGCCGGCTCGTCGAAGCCGGCACGCGGATCGTGCAGATGGGCTACCGGGGCGAAGGCGACGCGGTCGACCTCGTCAACAACGCCCAGGCCGAGATCTACGGGGTCACCGGCGCCGAGACTGCTGAGGACTACGTGCCCCTCACGATCGCCGTCGACGCCGCCGTCGATGAGATCGAAGCCGCACGCGGCCGTGACGGCTCGATGACCGGCATCCCGACCGGTTTCCAGCAGTTCGACGAACTCACCAACGGCCTGCACGGCGGACAGATGATCGTCGTGGCGGCCAGGCCCGCGATGGGCAAGTCAACGCTGGCTCTGGACTTCGCGCGTGCGGCGGCGATCAAGCACAACATGCCCACGATCTTCTTCTCGCTCGAGATGGGGCGCAGCGAGATCGCGATGCGCCTGATGAGCGCGGAAGGCTCCGTGCCCCTGCAGAACATGCGCAAGGGCACGCTCGATTCGCGGGACTGGACGACGATCGCCTCCACCCGCGGCCGCATCAACGACGCGCCCCTGTATATCGACGACAGCCCGAACATGACGCTGGTGGAGATCCGCGCCAAGTGCCGGCGCCTCAAACAGCGCGTCGGCCTCAAGATGGTGATCATCGACTACCTCCAGCTCATGACGAGCGGCAAGAAGGTCGAATCGCGTCAGCAGGAGGTCAGCGAGTTCTCCCGCGCGCTCAAGCTCCTCGCCAAGGAGCTGCAGGTTCCGGTCATCGCGCTCTCGCAGCTGAACCGTGGACCCGAGCAGCGCACCGACAAGCGTCCGCAGGTGAGCGACCTCCGCGAGTCGGGCTCGATCGAGCAGGATGCCGACATGGTGGTGCTTCTGCACCGCGACTCCGTCTACGACAAGGAAACCCGGCCGGGTGAGGCCGACCTGATCGTGGCCAAGCACCGAAACGGCCCCACCGCGACGCTCGAGATCGCGTTCCAGGGCCACTTCTCCCGCTTCACCGATATGGCCCCGGGCGACTTCGGGTAGTGGACAGCGGGAACTTACAATTCGGCTAGCATTCGGGGGTGACGAACGAGCCACCCATCGAAGACGTCCCGATCGGCGGCGACGGCATCCGTCTCGGGCAGTTCGTGAAGTTCGCCGGACTCCTCGACTCGGGCGGTGACGGCAAGGAGGCCATCATCGACGGCTACGTGCTCGTCAACGGTGAGGTCGATCGCCGCCGCGGACGTCAGTTGCAACTCGGCGACGTCGTCACCTATCAGGGACGGCGAGTCCGCGTCTGCCCGTGACGGAGCCCGCCGTCCGGGCCCGCGACCCCGCGGTACGTCGTCGCGAGCACGTTATCCGTGCCCGCGACGATCGTCCGCGATCCGAAGTCAGCCGCGATGACCGCCGATCCACACGGTCGACTCCGCGGGCACCGACGTGCCGGCGAGAGGGGAGCTCGACAGCAGCACGTCGTCATCCGCCGACATGGAGTACGGCTCCGAGCCGAAGTTCGTGATCACCTGCCAGCCGTTGGGCCGGGCGAATCGAAGCACGTCGCTGCGACCGGTGTCGATCCACTCCAGCTCTTCGTCCGACTGCAGCTCGTGACGCAGGGAGAGCGCGCGTCGATACAGCGAGAGCATGGAGGAGGCGTCGGCGGTCTGGGCCTCGACCGCGAGATCGGAGAACCACTCGGGCTGCGGCAGGTGAGCACTGTCGTCCCCGAAGCCGAACGACGACCCGGCAGAGGTCCACGGCAGCGGCACGCGGCATCCGTCCCTTCCGATCTCGGCGCCGGCGGTGCGGAAGAAGGTCGGGTCCTGGCGCTCGTCGGCGGGGATGGTCGTCACCTCGTACAGCCCGAGCTCTTCGCCCTGGTAGAGGTATGCCGAGCCGGGCAGCGCGAGCATGAAGAGGGAGGCCGCCGCCGCACGACGTCGCCCGCGTGCGCGGTCGAGCCGCGCCTCGTCCCCGCCGTCGACGAGCCACTCGCCCACGTGCTCGATGAGCTCCTTCGTGCCCCCGTCGGGAACGCGGAGGCCGTACCGGGTCGCGTGCCGGACGACGTCATGGTTGGAGAGCACCCACGTGCTCGAGGATCCTGACCGGCTGGCGAGCTCGAGGCTGTCGGTGACGATGCGCCGGAACTGCGCCGCATCGAAGTCCGCCTGCAGGAGCGCGAAGTTGAAGGACTGTCCGAGGCTCTCCGGGCTCGCGTACCGGGGCACCCGGTCGGTCGCGACCCATGCTTCGGCGACGGCCGTGCGGGGCGGGTCGTACGAGTTGAAGACGGCGCGCCACTCGGCGTAGATCTCGTGCACGTCGTCGCGATCGATGAGCGGGTGGTTGCCGTCGATCGGGATCAGCGCGAGTTCATCCCGCGTGGGCAGCGGGTCGGTCAGGTCCTTGGTGAGCATGTGCGCGACGTCGATGCGGAATCCGTCGACGCCCCGATCCGACCAGAAGCGCAGGGTGGTGATGAAGTCCTCGTGCACCTCCGGGTTGTCCCAGTTGAGGTCGGGCTGCTCCTTGGCGAAGTTGTGGAAGTACCACTGGCCGTCCTCGACCCGATGCCACGCGGGGCCGCCGAACACCGACACCCAGTCGGCGGGCGGCTCGGAGCCGTCGGGCCCGGTGCCGTCGCGGAAGATGTACCGGTCGCGGGCCGCCGAGCCGCGACCGGCGGCGAGGGCCTCCTGGAACCAGGGGTGCAGGTCGGAGGTGTGATTGGGGACGATGTCGACGACGACCCGGATGCCGCGCCGGTGGAGCGCGTCGACCATCGCATCGAAGTCGTCGAGCGTTCCCAGGCGGGGGTCGACGTTGCGGTAGTCCGCGACGTCGTACCCGCCGTCCGCGAGCGCGGACGGGTAGAAGGGGCTCAGCCAGACCGCGTCGATGCCGAGCTCGGCGAGGTAGTCGATGCGGGACAGGATGCCGGGGATGTCGCCGATCCCGTCGCCGTTGGCGTCGGCGAAGCTGCGGGGGTAGATCTGGTAGACGGTCGCCTGTCGCCACCACGTGGCGGCGGGAGTCGCGGCGTCGGTCTCGAGGGGCAGTGGGGTGGTCATTCGGGGCCTTTCATGGTGGAGGTGTGCGGGTCGGTCAGCCCTTGACGGCACCTTGCGTGACGCCTTCCATCACCCAGCGCTGCGTGAACAGGTAGGCGACGATCGCGGGCGCCATCGCCATCAGGTACGAGGCGAACGACACGTTGTAGTTGTTGCTGAACTGGTTCTGGAAGAGGTTCTGCCGCACCGGCAGCGTCTGCAGGGCCGGGTCGGAGATGATCAGCGACGGCATCATGAAGTCATTCCAGGCGTAGAGGAACGCGAAGATCCCGACCGTCGCGCTCATCGGTGCGAGCAGGGGGAAGATGAGCTTCCAGAAGGTCTGCCAGGTCGTCGCGCCGTCGATCCGTGCGCTCTCCTCGAGCTCGAGCGGGATAGACCGCAGGAACGCGGTGAACAGCAGCACGCTGAAGCTGAGCTGGAACATCGTGGCGAGCAGGATGACGCCGACCGGGTTGTCCAGTCCGACCCGGCCCGTGAGCTGGATCTGCGGCAGCGCGACCACCGGGAACGGGATGAACATCGCCGCGAGCAGGTAGAAGAACGAGTACCGGAACAGGCGCCGGTCCCAGTTGCGCACGATGGCGTACGACGCGAACGCGGCCAGCAGGATCGTGAGGCCTACCGTGCCGGCGGTGACGAACAGCGAGATCGCCGCTCCCACGGGGAACCGCGTGAGAGTCCATGCTTCGATGAACCCGTCGATGCTGAACGGCGCGGGGAGCGAGAACGCGTTGCCGTCGACCGCCTGCGCGGTGGTCTTCAGCGACATGGAGATCGTCACGTACAGCGGGAGCAGCACGGTGACCGCGCACAGGATGAGGATGATCGTCGCCGACCAGTTGGGGCGTTCCATGCGCACGCGGAGGGGCTTGCGCCGAACCGGCTGCTCCGCGGCGAGGGCAGCCGTCGTGGACTCGGCGACGAGGGCGGGTTGCGTGGACATCAGATCGTGTTCCTTCCGCGAGTGAGAGACAGTTGGAGCAGCGAGATGAGGATGGCGACGATGAAGAAGATCGTCGCGTTCGCCATCTGGTAGGCGTAGTCGCCGCCGTTGAAGCCGGCGATGATGGTCATCGCGATGCTGCGGGTCGAGGTTCCGGGGCCGCCGTTGGTGAGTCCGACGATGATGTCGTACGCGTTGAGGAAGCCCTTGAATCCGAGGATCACGTTGATCACGACGTAGCCGGCGACCAGCGGAAGTGTGATCCGCAGCAGCTGCTGCGTCTTGCTGGCCCCGTCGATGTCGGCTGCCTCGTACACGTCTCCGGGCACAGCCAGCAGTCCGGCGATGTAGATCAGCATCGTGCCCGGCACCGCCTGCCAGGCGGTCACGATGACGATGGCCACCCAGGCCAGGTCGGGGTTGGCCAGCAGACTCGTCTCCAGCCACGGGATGCCGATGGCGGCGCCCAGCGACGGCAGCGAGTTCGAGAACAGGAAGTTGAAGACGTAGGCGATGATGATTCCCGAGATCACCATCGGGATCACGAAGACTGTCCGAAGGCCCGTCTTCAACCGGATGCGGGAGGTGAGACCGACCGCGAGGAGGAACGCGACGACGTTCACGGCGATCACGGTCGCGACCGAGAACCCGAAGGTGAACAGGTAGCTCTGCAGGATCGCGGGGTCGCTGAACAGCGCGATGTAGTTCGTGAGCCCGTTGAAGCTCCACGATCCGATGCCGATCGAGTCGGTGAAGCTGAAGAAGATGCCGATCGCGCCGGGGACGGTGATGGCGAGGGTGAACAGCACGAGGCTGGGCAGCAGGAACAGATAGTAGATCGGCTCCACCTTGCGGGCGCTGCGCCGCACGCGCCGGTCGCCGCCGGTCACGATCGTGGTCGTCGTGGTCATCTCGAGGACTCCTTCGTCTCGTCATTCGTGACCGGGGCGCGGAAGGCGATGCGCGCCCAGTCCGCGTCCATCGTCCGCAGGGTCGCGTCGGCGTCCGCGCCGAGCACGATCGCCTGGGAATAGTTGAAGATCGGCATGGTCCGCGGGACGAGCACCGACGGTCCCTGGTACACCGCCCCGGAGTCGTAATACGGGATCATCCCGGCGATCCGCGGATCGTCCGGCGGCGCCGCGTCGGTGGTCGGCGCGAAGCCGAGCTGCGAGGTGTTGTACGCCTCGATGTTTTCCGGCAGGTAGAGGAACTCGAGGAAGTCGCGCGCGGCTTCCTGATGCCGCGATCCCTCCGGGATCATCGCGGCGAGGTCCATGTTGACTCGCACCGCGAGGTCGCCGGGGTCTTCGGTCATCGGGAGCGGGAAGGTGCCGAGTTCGAGGTCAGGCGCGGTCTTCGCGATCTCGCCGAACGCCCACGGTCCCTGCAGGTACATGCCCGCCTCGCCGTTGGCGAAGGCGAGATTGCCGTCGCCGTAGCCACGACTGGGCGCATCGTCGTTGACGTAGGTGGAGCTGAGCTCGACCATCCGGTCCGTCGGCTCGGCGAAGTCCTCTTCGAAGGAGACAGCGGAGTCCGGGCCGACATCGACGCCTTCCGCGGCGAGCTCGTCGAAGAAGGAGAGCACGTCGAGCGATCCGCCGACCGAGTAGTCGTACCAACCCTGACCGACAGTCCAGTCATCCTTGAACGTTGCGTAGAAGGGGGTGACGCCGGCGGCCTCCAACTGCTCGCAGACCTCGATCAGCTCGCTCCACGTCTGCGGCACCTCGAGCCCCAGCTCGTCGAAGATCTCCTTGTTGTAGATGACGGATGCCGCCATCACCGAGTACGGAAGCGCGCTCACCCTCCCCTCGCACGTCCCGTACTGGTCCATGAGCGGCTGGAGGTCGTCGCGCACTGCCGCCGCGGCATCGGTTCCCGACAGGTCGGTGAGCGCGCAGCGCTGTACGAACCGGGCGATCTCGTAGTTGTAGTTCGCGAGCATGAGGTCGGGCGGATTCCCGCGCACGAAGCTCGCCGACACGACATCGACGCCCGAGGTGTCGATCTCGACCCGCACGTCGTCCTGGGCCGCGTTGTACTCGTCGACCACGGCGGTCATGAACTCGATGGCCTCACGTTTGCTGAACGTGAAACGGACGGTCTCGCGGCCGTCGGCCGAGCAGCCCGCGAGCGCGGAACCGGCGAGCACGAGTGCGGTGCACGCTGCGAAACCCCGCCAAGCCCTTGTCGTTCTCAGTGACATCATTGTCCTTCCGTCACGACCGCCCCGGGGGGCGGGCGCTAAACTCGAAGAGTAAATCTACTCGCCAAATCAATTCGACTGAGGCAAACTCTCTCAAAGGCGAACCGAAAGGTCAAGAGTCGATGTCGAAAACAGCCGGGGACCTCGGCACGGGGCGTGCGAGCCTCGGCGCGGTGCTGGACTTCGCCTGGACGACCGGTGCGTTCACCGCCACCGACGCGATGGCGGCGGCGTCGCTGACGCGCTCGACGACGATCGACGCCATCGATTCGCTCGTCGCGGCCGACGTGCTCCGCGAGTTGCCCAACGCGCGAGCGGCCGGTCAGTACCGTGCCGGTCGACCGGCGCGCCGGTTCGAGCTTCCCGCCGACCTCGGCATGGTCGCCGGCCTCGACGCCGGTGACACGCACCTGACCCTGCGGATCGCGGATCTGGGCGGACGGACGGTGTGGCATCGTCGCGTGACCGTAGACCCCGCCCAGACGATCGCGGAGCGGCAGAAGGCCATCCTCGAACAGCTCGACACCGGATGTGCCGAGCGCGGCATCGCGGCGAAGCCGCTCCTGTCGATCTGCGTCGGCGTCGCCGCCCCCGTCAGCCGCGACGGTCAGTCGCCGCCGCATCCCGAGGGGTTCTGGGAGCGCACGAACGCCGGCCTCGTCCACCTCCTCGCCGACCGCGCCGAGGTGGTCGAGGTGAAGAACGACGCCCAGCTGGCCGCTGCGGCCGAGGGAGCGCTCGGAGCAGCTGTCGGCAGCCGCGACTACATCGCACTCCTCGCGGGCGAGCGCCTCGGTGCCGGCGTCGTCGTCGACGGCCACCTGCTGCACGGTGCCCACGGCGGCGTCGGCGAGATGTTCGCCTTCGACTTCGTGCGCGGCGTCGATTCTGCCTTCGGACTGGGCCCGGTGATCGAGCGACGGGCGCGAGAGATGCTCGCCGACGGCACCGCGGACCCCGCGGGACGCCTCGCCGCGCTCGCGGCAGACGAGCTCGACCCGCGGCGGATCCTCGCCCTGGCGGCCGCCGGCGACGACGACGCGCTGCGCATCGCGGCGGCTGTCGGAGAGGCGTTCGCACGGATGGTCGGAGTGCTCGGCAGCATGTTCGACCCGGAGCAGATCATCGTGTGCGGAGCGATCGCCGAGGGGATCGAGCCGGTCCTCGAAGCCGCGCGGCGCAGCATAGCCCCGTATCTGCACCTGCCCGCACCCGTGCTGATCCCGTCACGGCTCGGGGGAGACATCGTCACGCAGGGAGCGGTGTCGCGTGCGCTGCAGAACGCTCGCCACATCGCACTCCCGGCACTGGCCGAACGACGGCTACGCGACGACCCGGAGCTCGCCGCCGCCGTCGAACGGGCCGAAGCGGGCTAGCTGTAGGAGCGCCAGACGGTCGCGAGGAAGATGTTGACCACCGTGAGCAGGGAGATGGTCGGCAGCACCCACGTGGCGACCGGCACCTTCTTGCGGTTGATCAGGGCGATCACGATGATCGCGACGAGCACGCCGAGCTTGACCGTGATCTTGGCGTTGTCGACCGGGTCGTCGATCGCGTAGTTCATGCCGACGAGCAGGATCCCGGTGACGAGCATCGTCCACGCGCCGTGCAGGACAGCCGGGACGACGCGCTTCCCACCCTCGCGCTTGGCGGTCATTTCGATGAGGGCGCCGCCGAGGAGGCTGGCGACGCCGATGATGTGAACGCCGAGGATGACGTACTTCAGGATTTCCATGCCGGCGATCATACCGACACACTGTCGACAAACAGAATCGTCAGCGCGGGAGCACGCCCTCCGTGAGCATGAGATAGACGGATGCCGCGACGGATGCCGCGTCGGCGCCCTCCGACACCTGCTTGACCGCCGCGCCGAGGATGCCGTTGATGAGCGGCACGGTGGCGCGGAGGTCCTGCACCCCGACGTCGCGCAGCACGCTCATCAGCGGCAGGAGCACGGAGTCGTGGAGGGCCATGATGTCCTCCATGCGCTGCGGCGAGATCTCCGCCTGCTGCAGAACGGTGGCGAGGTCGTGCTTGCCATCGGCGCTCATCTCCATCGTCGCCTCGATGAAGCGGCGCAATCGCGGCAATCCGGGCTCCACGCCGGCCAGCTGCGCCTCGAGATCCCGCGCCCAGTCCTCGAAGGCGTCGACGGTGATCGCGACGAGGATGTCCTCGCGCGAGGAGAAGTACTCGTAGAAGCTCGAACGCGCGAGTCCTGCGCGAGCCGTCACCGTAGCCGGCTTCACGGCGTCGACGCCCTCTTCGGTCACGATCGTCGCGGCGGCCCCCAGCAGCGCCGCCCGCTGGGCGGCGCGGTGCGCGGCGACGGTCGGCGCAGAGATCCTCGGCATCCCGTCATCATCCCACGGGGCGTCCGCCGACGAGGGAGGTCCGTGGCATCCGACGTCTTCATGCCGACAAGTCGTCGGTATGATGATCGGCATGTCCGCCACCCGCCGCTGGCTCGGCCTCGTCGTCATCGGCATCGCCGTCTCGCTCATCATCGTCGACACCACCGTCGTCAACGTCGCCATCCCCGCGATCGTCGCCGACCTCGGCGTCTCGTCCACCGAGGTGCAGTGGATCCAGGAGTCCTACACGCTGGTCTTCGCCGCGCTCCTCATCGCGTTCGGCACGCTCGGCGACCGCATCGGCCGGCGCGCCCTGCTCATGATCGGCGTGGGGGTGTTCACCGCCGCATCCATCGCCGCCGGTCTCGCACCCGACGGCGTCGCCCTCATCGCCGCTCGCGTGGCGCAGGGCGTCGGCGGCGCCATGGTGCTGCCCGCCACGATGTCGCTCATCAACGCGGGCTTCCGCGGACGCGATCGCACGATCGCCTTCGCGGTCTGGGGCTCGATCATCGGCGGCATGGCCGCGGTCGGACCCCTGCTCGGCGGCTGGCTCATCACCGAGTTCTCCTGGCGCTGGGCATTCGGCGTCAACGTGCCGTTCGGGCTTATCGTGCTGATCCTCGCCGTCTTCACGATCCGGGAGTCGAAGTCGGAGCAGCGCGAGGGGTTCGATGCGATCGGCGCGGTGCTCGGCGTTCTCGCTGCGGGCCTGCTCGTCTTCACCCTGATCGAGGGGCGCTCGTTCGGGTGGGTCTTCGTCAACGAGAGCGGCGCGCTTGCCGACGGGGACTGGCCATGGGACATCTCCCCGACGCCGGTGCTGTTCGCACTGGCGGTCGCCGCGCTGACCGGCTTCCTGCTGTGGGAGCGCCGCCGGGAGCGGGTCGGCCGGTCGACGCTCCTCCCGCTGCACCTGTTCTCGCTCACGAGCTTCCGCAACGGAAACCTCGTGGCGATGATCGTGAGCCTCGGCGAGCTCGGTCTCCTGTTCGTGCTGCCCATGTGGATGCAGAACGTGCTCGGATACGACGCGCTGCAGGCCGGCCTCGCGCTCGTCTCCCTCGCGGTCGGCTCGTTCCTGGCGACCGGGATGGTGAGCGGCCTCTCCCGTCGCATGACCCCGGTCGGGATGCTGCGGCTCGGCGTCGCGCTCGAACTGATCGGCGTCCTCGTGCTCGGCCTGCTGCTCTCGACGGACACGGGCTGGCAGCTCATCGCGGGGATGCTCTTCGTCTACGGGCTCGGCATCGGTCTCGCGAGCTCTCAGGTCACCAACGTCGTGCTCGCCGATGTGCCGGTCGATCGCAGCGGCCAGGCGTCGGGCACCCAGAGCACCGCCCGCCAGATCGGCTCGGCGCTGGGCATCGCCGTTTTGGGCACCGTGCTCTTCGGCACCCTCGGCCTCGACCTCGACAGCCGGCTCGCCGACCTTCCCGCCGACCAGCGGGAGCAGGTGGTGGCAGTCGTCACCGACAGCGCCGGTGCGAGCATTCCCGCACTCCAGGCCGATGCCGCGACCGCTCGGGTCGGCGACATCGCGGCCGAGAGCTTCACGACGGCCAGCTCGTACGCCGCGTTCACGGCCGCCGGGTTCCTCGCGATCGCTCTCGCCGCGTCGATGTCGCTGCGGCCGGCGCGGGAATCGCTGACCGCAGATGTCAGGATGTGAGCCCGCCGTGCATCTATAAGTGAGAAGGGCCGACCGGCCCTCGGGTGCAGGCGGAGGGATCCCATGCGCGACGGGTTCGAGGAGCTGTTCCGCTCCCACCATGCCGCGGTCAGACGATTCGCGACCCGGCGGGTGGGAGCTGCGGCCGCCGATGACATCGTCGCGTCGACCTTCGAGCTCGCGCTGCACCGGCTGCCGGCGCGGCATCCGCATCCGACGGGCTGGCTCTTCCGCGCCGCGGACAACCTGTGCAAGGCGGAGGTCACGCGCCAGGCGCGGGAGATCCGCATGCTGCGGGATGCCGGTGTGATCGCCGACACCGAAGTGGATGCCGCAGACAGCGACGTCGATGTGCTGCTGCGTCTGCTCGAGATGCTCCCGGCGGCTCAGCGCGAAGTGCTGCAGCTCACGTATTGGGACAGGTTGAGCGCCGCCGACGTCGGCGTCGTGCTCGGGTGCTCGGTGCCCGCAGTGTGGAAGCGGATCAGCCGGGCGAAGGCGATGCTGCGTGCGGCCTGGCCGGCGCCGGATGATCGCGACACGTGGGAGGAGATGGTGACCGTTGGGCGGGCAGATGATCACTGACGGCGAACTGGATCGGCTGCTGGAGGCATCCAGTCCCTACCTCCGCGACCCGGGCGAAGGCATCAGCATGCGGGCTGAGACCGACCTGCACCGGATGCTGGAGGGCCGAACCGTCGCCCCGGCACGACCGACCCGCCGTACGTGGGCCTGGGCGGCCTCCGCGATCGCGGTCGCCTCCGTGGTCGCCATCCTCGCTGTCGCGGTCCCGGTGGTCACCGGTCTCGGCCGCGCCGCGGCACCGGACACCGCGGGAGTGCCGGTGCCGGGCCCCGCTCCCACCGACGGGACGCAACCGGTCTCCGCGCAGGCGACCGGGACGCTCCTCTCCCTCGACGGGTCCACCAGCGGGGAGGTCGAGGTCGACGTCGAAGGCGATTCGATCACGGTCCGGCTCATCGACCTCGACGCCATCCACGACGAGCTCATCGCGACCGGAGAGCTGATGCCCGGCCTGGATCGTCTCTGCCTCGACACCGCCGCCCCCGCCGTCGAGTTCGGCTCGTTCGACACCGTCTACGGCACCTACACGTGGCTGGTCGTCGGGAGCGAACACGACATCCCCTGGACCGCGCTGCGCGAGTTCGACCTCGCCGCCTTCGCGCCCGGCGCCGAAGAAGGCACCTGCGAGACGACGATCGTCGCCCGGGCCGTGCTCACCTGGCAGGTCGTCGACGGCGACGTGTCGCCGTAGCGAGGCTCAGCCGCCGGGGCCGACCGGGTCGATCGGAGCGCCGTCGCCATTGTCGGGGAGGTCGCCGCGCTCGACCGGCTGCGGGGGCTCGGTCGGCAGGTCGGAGAACAGCAGCGCGAGCTCGGCCTCCGAGGGGACGTGCACCGCCTGCGCCGCGGCTCGAAGATCCTCCGTCGGGGCTTCGTTGAGGCCGGTCACCCGGATCATGGCGCCGTCGAGGACGGCGATGTACTCCTCGGCGCCGCCCGCGGTCCGATGCCACACGCCGTCTTGCTCGGTGCAGGTGACCGCGCCGTCGGAGCCATCCCACAGCGGCATCTCGGCGCAGGACTCCGCCGTGAGCTCACCGCGATCCGTGCGGATCGTGACCATCGCGCCGGTGCCGTTGTGGAACCACGTGGCCGACATTCCGTCGGCGGCTCCCGGCCCGACGGACTGCGGCGCCAGGTCGTAGCCGTCGACGCTGGTCGTGTAGACGAGATCAGGTGCGATGCCCACGACGCTCGCCCGTTCGGCGATCGTCGCGGGATCGGCTGCGGCACCCGAAGCGGCGGTGGCGCAGCCGCTCAGCATCCCTCCGAGGAGGGCGGCGGCCACGACCCCGGATGCGACGGCCGAGGCGCGACGTGATCGACGCGTGAGCATAGGCGGCCAGTCTGGCAGGCGAACGGGCCGGAGGAAACCGTGTCTTCCCGGCGGCATCGGTGCCATGCTGGTCGCACACGGGTCGGCCGCACCGCGGCATCCACAGAGGAAGGCGGCATCGATGCCCCAGACCGAGACCGGGACTGAACCCACCGGCACCGGCGCCCGCACGGTCGCTCGCATCCTGTTCTTCGTGGCAGCGGCGATCGCGCTGCTGACCACGGTCCTGTACGTCGCGCCGGGTGACCGCGTGGACTTCGACGTCAGCGAGCTCACGCGCCAGCGCACATCGGCCATCGCGCACGCCGCCATGTGGGCGAGCCTCACGGTGAGCTTCGTCGTCGCGGGCATCCGCGGCGCGTGGGGCACCGTGTCGACGGTGTTCGCCGTGATCGCCGGCGGATGCTTCGCGTACCACCTGTACGCGGTGTACTTCTGGGGCGGCGCGTGGCCCTGGTAGCAGCCGGGTCCGGGAGCACATGACGACCTCGTACGTGATCAAGCCGCTCACGCCGGAGACCTTTCCGGCGTGGCTGGCCCTCGCCGAGAAGCACAACGGCGTGTGGGGCGGATGCTACTGCTCGTACTTCCACGGCGACACCGAGCACACCGTCAAGGACGACTACGACCGGGCGACATTCAAGAAGCGCCTGGTCGACGAGGGCGTCGCCCACGCCGCGCTCGTCTTCGACGGCGACGACGCCATCGCGTGGTGCGAGTACGGGAGCCCGGTCGAGCTGCCGAACATCTACCACCGCAAGCAGTACGACGCGGGCGAGGAGAATCCGGCTCCGTGGCGCATCACGTGCTTCTTCGTCGACCGCGATCACCGCAGATCGGGGGTGGCTCGGGAGGCGCTCGAGGGTGCGCTCGCGCTGATCGCCGAGGCCGGCGGCGGCGAGGTGGTCTCGTTCCCGAACGAGCTCGAACCCGGCAAGCGCACGTCATCGTCGTTCCTCCACAACGGCACGCGGGCCATGTTCGAGAAGGCGGGATTCACGTTCGAGCGCCACATCGGCAAGAGCAAGACCGTCATGCGCATGACGGTGCCCGACGCCCGAGCCTGACGAGAGAGGTGCACGCGATGACGAGTGAACGGACCCTGACCCCCGCCGAGTTCCACCGCGCGCCCGGCGTCGGCGCGTGGAGGGTCACCGGCGTCGGCCCGCAGGCGGTGTTCACCGCGACATCGCTCGCGCACGCGGCCGGGCTCGTCGGGCCGGTCGTCGCGGAGGCCGAGCGCACCGGCATCCACCCCGACCTCGACGTGCGGCCCGAAGGCGTCGTCGTGCGGGTGCCGTGCTTCGACTTCGACGACATCCCGGCCGCGGTCGCGGAGTTCGCGGCCGCCGTGTCGCGCGCGGCGGCCGAGCTGGGCCTCGAGCCCGACCCGACCCGCCCGCAGACGGTGGGCATCTACGTCGCCCAGCACTCCGAGGCCGACGCGAGGCCCTTCTTCCTCGCCGCGCTCGGCTACGAGCCGCTCGGCGACACCGACGCCATCGACCCGATGCGCTGCGGCCCGCAGCTGGCCTTCAATCCCCTGCGGCACGACGCGCCGCGCCGCGGCCGAACCCACTTCGACGTGTACGTGCCGGCCGATCAGGCCCAGGCGAGGGTGGATGCGGCACTCGCGGCGGGCGGACGACTGGCCGACGACTCCCATGCGCCGGCGTGGTGGTCGCTCGCCTCGCCCGACAACCACGGCGTCGACATCGCGTCGTGGCCCGACACCTACGGGTGAGCTACGGGTGAGCGGAGGGCGCGAGCTGGAGGAGGTCGCACCGGGAGTGCTGGTCGCGACGAGCCGGGTCATGTCCACGACCTCCACGGTGCTGGTCGGCGGCCGTGACGCGCTGCTGGTCGACCCCGCGTGGCTGCCCGACGAGCTCGACCGCCTCGCCACGGCTCTCCACCGCCGCGGACTGCGGGTGATCGGCGGGTTCGCGACCCACGCACACCACGACCACCTCCTCTGGCATCCGCGGTTCGGAAGGGCACCGCGCTGGGCGTCGGCGGCGACGGCGCGCACCGCGGCCGCCCGTCGGCGGGAGCTGGTGGACGCCCTCGATCCCGGATTCCCGCCCGACCTCGTCGAGCTCATGGGCCGGGTCGCTCCCCTCGTCGATCGCATCCCCGAGGAATCGGCACCGCCGGGGGTGGAGATCGAGCTGCTGGTCCACGATGGCCACGCCCCCGGGCACACCGCGCTCTGGCCGCCGGGGCCCCGCGTGCTCATCGCGGGCGACATGCTCAGCGACATCGAGCTGCCGCTGCCGTTCGACCCCGACGACCTCCCGGCCTACCTCGCGGGGCTCGATCTGCTCGTGGATGCCGCGGCACAGGCATCCCTCGTCATTCCGGGCCATGGCAGCGTGGGCCGCGACGCGCGCGCACGGCTGGACGCGGACCGGCGCTACCTCGATGACATGATGCGACGCGGCGACTCCGCCGACCCGCGCGTGCGCAACCCCGGCATGGACGCGGAGCACGCGCACCTGAAGAGGCTCGTCTCCCATCCCGGGTGACGTGCCGGCGCCGGGTCAATCGCCGTTGCCGCCGCCTCCGTTGCCGTTGCCGCCGCCTCCGTTGCCGCCTCCGTTGCCGTTGCCGCCGCCTCCGTTGCCGCCGCCGGCCGGAGTGCCGGCATCCGGCTCCTCCTCGTCCTCGTCGGGTGCGGGGGCACGGGGCACGAACGGCACGCGCACGAGGTCCGACGGCGGAGCCGCGAACTCGCCTCCCGGGTACAGCCGGTTCGCCACGGCCTGGATCTCGCGCCCGATCGGATGACGGGCCTGCGACAGCTGCAGCCCGTTGTGGAAGGCGCGGAACACGTCGCCCTCCCCGATGGAGTTGCCCACCCACACCGCGGTGGCCACCCGCGTGCTCGACTGGATGAGCCACGTCTGGAAGGCCTCGTGCGTGCCGGTCTTGCCGATCATCGGGGTGCCGTCGTTCGGATTGCCGAACGATCCGGTGCCACCGGGCCGCATCACGCCCTGCAGGGCGAACGCGGTGGCGGCGGCGACCTCCGGGTCGATCACCTGCGAGCAGCGGTTGCCGGGAACCGGCAGCTCGACGCCATCGGCGTTCACGACGCGCTCGATCGCGCGGGGCACGCAGTACTTGCCGTTGTTCGCGATCGTCGCGTACGCGGCGGCCATCGCGACCGGGGCGATGTTGTTCGTGCCGATCACCGCCGCCGCGCCATCGACATCCACCGCGTCGCCGTTGCCGCGGGTCACCCCCATGCGGGCGGCCACCTCCTCGATGTCGCAGAGGTCGAGCTGCTCGGCCATGCCGAGATAGCCGCTGTTCAGCGACTGAGCGGTGAACTGCATGGGGTTGCCGGCGTATCCCGGCACCTTTCCGAAGTTGCCGACGATGTCGTTCTCGAGATTGATCCACGGGCCTTCGCACCGGTCGGCGAGACGCGGGATCACTCGCAGGGTGCCGTTGACCCGCTCGAACAGCGAGTGCCCCTTCTCGAGCCAGTCGACGAGCGTGAAGAGCTTGAACGTCGATCCCGTCTGGAACCCGCCCGAGACCCCGTGCATCGTGTCGCCGGCGTACACGAGGGAGGTGTAGGCGGAATTGGATGCCGTCACATCGCGGTCTTCGCTGAAGCGGTTGTTCTGGCCGATGGCGAGGATGCGTCCGGTGGTCGCCTCGATGCTGACCGATGCTGCGCCGAAGCTCATGCCCCCCACCGTCTCGGGGACGTGGGCGCTCATCGCGTCGCGCGCCGCGTTCTGCAGCCGCCAGTCGAGCGTCGTGTAGATGTGCAGACCGTCGCGCGTGAGGGACTGCCGGCGCGAGGTCGCATCCTCGCCGAACGTGCTCGCGTACGCCGGATCGGATCTCACGGTGTTGACCACGTACTGGCAGAAGAAGGCGGCGGCCGTGGCGGCGCAGCCCGTGTTCGCCTGCCTGATGGTCGGGGTGATGGGCTCGACGACTGCCGCGAGGTACTGCTCCTCGGTGATGCGGCCCTCCTGCAGCATCCGGTCCAGCACGTACAGCTGGCGACCCTTCGTGGCGCTGTACGGGTCGCCCGCGGCCAGGTGCTGCTCGGGCGTGATCTCCCCTCGGGCGAGGAGGGTGTCCAGCCCCGCGAGCGTGCCCCGGGCGACGTCGTCGACGCTGCCGTCGGCGGCTTTGTTGAACCCCACGCCGTCCGACCCGATGATCGAGCCGCCCGCGCGGTCGATGCGGTACGTGTTCGGGTTCTGCACGATCCCGGCGAGCGTCGCCGCCTGCCCGAGGGTGAGCCGGGCGGCCGTCGTGTTGAAGTAGTAGCGCGCCGCCGCCTCGATGCCGTAGGTCGTGCCGCCGAAGTTCGCGATGTTGAGGTAGCCGAGCAGGATGTCGTTCTTCGCGTACCGGCGCTCCAGCTGGATCGCGTACCGCATCTCCTGCAGCTTGCGCTCGTAGCCCTCCACACCCGCCGCGGTGGTGGCATCCTCCCAGCACGACAGCAGCACCTCTTCGCGGGTCTCGGTCTCGGTGTCGGTCGCGTCGCGCTCGCATCGCTGCACGAGCACGTTCTTGACGTACTGCTGGCTGATCGTCGAGCCGCCCTGCGTCTCCCCGCCCTGCGCGTTGCTCAGGATCGCGCGGGTCGTGCCGAAGATGTCGATGCCCCCGTGCTCGTAGTAGCGGGGATCCTCCGACGACAGGATCGCGTCGTACATGACCGCCGAGACCTCGTCGAACTGGACCGGTACGCGGTTCTGGTCGTAGAAGGTCGTGAGCTCGACGTCTTCGCCGGTTTCGGGGTCTTTCGCGTAGATCGTCGTCGGCAGCATGAGCCGGTCGATCGCGAGATAGCCGGGCAGGTGGTCGAACAGCGACACGGCGGTGCTGGCCGCGTGTCCGCTCAGCGCGATGGCCGGCGCCAGGGGGGCGACCACGAGCAGTCCCGCGACGATGCTGAGCGCGATCAGCCCGATGAGGCCGCCGAGGACTCCGGCGAAGGTCCGTCTGTATCGCTGCATGGCGTGAGGCGCAGGAGCGGTCGTGGTGCCCGCCCCCACGACACTCCCGATCTGCCGTGAGCCGGGCGTCCGGCCGAATGTGCCGAACGCTGGCATGGTACCCCGAGGCCTGCAGGGTTGTCTCCGGTTCGACACCGGTCCATCGGCAGGTGTTGCGAATTCGTAAGACGCGAGCCGGGGATGCCCGGCCCAGCGCGACGCTGAGTAGGGTGGGTGCCGCGCCCGGGGCGACGCTGAGTAGGGTGGGTGCCGCGCCCGGGGCGACGCTGAGTAGGGTGGGTGCCATGTCGGCCGGCCCGACGAGGTCACGGTTCATCGCGGCGCTGCTGTGCCGCGGGGCGACCCTCGTGTGCTGCGGGGTCGGGCTGCTGACCAACGCGTGGGGTCTGCCCTTCCTCTCCGTTCAGGCCAATCTGCTGGTCTTCGGCTACATCGCCGCCGCGCTGTACTGGATGGTGCGGCGCGGCACGGCCGATGCGCCGGCGCCGATGCTCCGCGGGATCGTCACCGTCGCGATCATCTTCGTCGGACTGATCTCGCCCTGGGTCTACGGCGGTGGCGAGAACCCTCTGCCGGGACTGGTGGCCGCAGACCCCGCGCTGGCGCTCGTGAATCGCTCAGCGTTCCTGATCCACTGGGTCGTGCCCGCCCTGATGCTCGTCGACTGGATCGCCTTCGGGCCGCATCGGGCGGTGAGCTGGCGGCGGGCGCTGTGGTGGGTGGCGTTCCCGCTCGGGTATGCGCTCGTGATGATCGCGCGCTCGATCGCGTTCCCCGACGTGTGGGCGCGCTACCCCGTCGACTTCCTGGATCCCGCCGTGAACGGCTGGGGCGGGGTCGTGCTGGCGCTGCTGCCGCTGGTCGCACTGGTCTTCGCGGTCGCGGCCCTCCTGTGGGGAGTGGACCGTCTCGTCGGCCGGCCGGGCGCTCGCCGCGCGGGCGCTCGCCGCGCGGGCGCTCGCCGCGCGGAGAGCCGCTGATCGGGGACCTCACGGAGCTGCCGCGCTCGCCGGATGGTGCGGCAGGGGCGGGAAATTCCGCTTTCCGCAACCCCCTCCACGATGTCGGCGACGTGCCGCACACTGGACGCATGTGGTGGAGTTTCCTCAAGGCGGTCAAGAACCGCGAGCACCGCGTCGCGCCCACGACGTGGGTCGTCGCGATCGCGGCGGTCGTCTACACGGTCGTGCCGATCGATCTGATCCCCGAACTGGTGCTCGGTCCGCTCGGTTTCGTCGACGACCTCGGAGTCTGGGGCATCTTCGCCGTGCTCTTTGCCCGCGAGAAGCGCCGCTGGCAGGAGAGCCTGGGCGCGGACGCCCGTCGCGGGGACGCTTCGTGAAGCTGCTGCTGACGTCGGGCGGGGTCACGAACGCGAGCATTCGACAGGCCTTGGTCGGGATGCTGGGCAAGCCGCTCTCCGAGGCAAAGGCGCTGTTCATCCCCACCGCGCAGTGGGGCCAGCCCGCCTGTTCGCCGGAGACGGTGTTCATGTCCACCGCCGGGGCATGGGACGGCATGGAGGGGCTCACCGAGCTCGGCTGGAAGTCGGTCGGCGTGCTCGAACTCGCGGCGCTCCCCTCGATCGGCGGCGATCGATGGGTGCCGTGGGTGCGCGACGCAGATGTGCTGCTGGTCGACGGCGGCGAGGCGATCTATCTCGCCCACTGGATGCGGGAGTCCGGGTTCGCGCAGCTGCTGCCCTCGCTGAGCGACACCGTCTGGGTCGGGGTGAGCGCGGGGAGCATGGTCATGACACCGCGCATCGGCCGGGAGTTCGTCGACTGGCATCCCGACGGCACCGACGAGACGCTGGGCGTCGTCGACTTCTCGATCTTCCCCCACCTCGACTACCCGGGCTGGGCGTCGAACACGCTCGAACGCGCGCGGGAGTGGGCGACCCGCATCGACGGGCCGGCCTATGCGATCGACGACCAGACCGCGATCGCGGTGGTGGACGGGCGGGTCGAGGTTGTCTCGGAGGGGAACTGGGAGCTGCTGAACGCCCCCGTCGTGGCGGGGTGACGAATGGGCGGCAGTGCTCGGCGATTCGCGTCGCCGCGGCCCGTTCGCGTCCCTCTCCCTCTTGCTGAGCGCTGTCCCTCTTGCTGAGGCGCTGTCCCTCTTGCTGAGAACAGGTGATCCGGCGGAGACAGGCTGTTGGTGGGCTGGATTGTCCTGTTCTGGGCAGATCACCTGATCCGGGCGAGTGGATGCCACGGGCCCGCTCACGTCGCTGTCCCTCTTGCTGAGCGCTGCCCCTCTTGCTGAGAACAGGTGATCCGGCGGAGACAGGCTGTTGGTGGGCTGGATTGTCCTGTTCTGGGCAGATCACCTGATCCGGGCGAGTGGATGCCGCGGGCCTGCTCACGTCGCTCTCCCTCTTGCTGAGCACTGTCCCTCTAACTGAGCACTGTCCCTCTAACTGAGCGCTGTCCCTCTTGCTGAGCACTGTCCCTCTTGCTGAGAACAGGTGATCCGGCGGAGACAGGTCGTTGGCGGGCTGGATTGTGCTGTTCTGGGCAGATCACCTGATCCGGGCGAGTGGATGCCACGCCCGCGGCCCCGCCGGCAACCGCCCCGCCGGCAACCGCGCCGCCGGCAACCGCGCCCCTGGCGGCGGGCGGGAACCCCAGGCACACTGACGGCGTGAGAGCGATCGTGTACGACCGCTACGGCGGCGTCGAGCAGCTGCGGCTCGCGCAGGTGCCGATGCCGCTGCCCGGCCCGGGCCAGGTGCTGGTCGAGGTCGTCGCCACGGCCATCAACCTCTCGGACTGGGAGGGGCTCCACGGCAGTCCGGCGTATGCGCGGATCGGCGGGCTGCGTCGGCCGGCCCGCCGCACCCTCGGGTCCGACATCGCGGGGCGGGTGGCCGCCGTCGGCACCGGGGTCGGGCGGTTCCGCGTCGGCGACGAGGTGTACGGCGACAACCTGCGGCTCATGGGCGGCCTGGCCGAATTCGCCGTGGCGCCGGAGACCGCGCTGGCGGCGAAGCCGCCCGGCATCGCCTTCGCCGAGGCATCCACCATTCCCCAGGCCGGGGCCATCGCCCTCCAGACGGTCGCGCGCGCGAATCCGGGAGAGAGGCTGCTGATCAACGGGGCCGGCGGCGGGACGGGGATGTTCGCGATCCAGCTGGCCGCGGCCGCCGGCATCCATGTCACCGCGGTCGACAACGCCGGAAAGCTCGACTTCGTGCGCAGCCTCGGGGCCGACGAGGTCATCGACTACCGCACCGCCGACTTCACCCGCACCGGCCCGTACGACCTCATCGTCGATCTGGTCGCGCACCGCTCGGTGTTCGCCTACCGGCGCGCGCTCGCCCCGGGCGGGCGCTACCTGATGGTCGGCGGCACGGTGCGCGCGATCGCGCGGGTGCTCACGATCGGCGCGCTCGCCGGTGCGGTCACGGGGCGCCGGCTGGGTGTGGCGGCGATCCGGGAGGGGCCGGAGCACTTCACGCCGCTCGCCGAGCGGATCCTCGCCGGCGACGTCGCGGTGCACATCGATGCGCGGTATCCGCTCGACCAGGCCGCGATCGCCCTGGCCCGACACGGCGAGGGGCGCGCGCGCGGAAAGGTCGTGGTGGAGGTGCGCCCCGGATAAGGTCACTCCCGTGGCCATCCCCCTGCGTCCGCTCGCCCTCGCGTACCGCATCGTCGCGGTCGTGCTGATCGCCGCGGGCATCATCCGCCTGCTCGGCCTGTTCTCCCCCGACCCGAGCTGGTCGACGCTCCTCTATTTCACGGCGCTGAGCAACGTGCTCGCCCTGGTGTGGATGACGGTGGTGGCGCTCGCGACCGCCCGCGACCTCGTCCGCCGCGGAGCGCGCGGGCTGTCGAACCCCTCGCCGGAGTTCCACGGCGCGGTGATGATGGCGATCACCGTCACGATGCTCGTGTACACGGTGGTCCTCGTGCCGAGCCTCACGGCTGGCGGCTCCTACGTGCCATATACGCTCACGGACTCGCTGGTGCACGTGATCACGCCGATCCTCGTCGTCGCGGACTGGCTGCTGTTCACGCCGAAGGGTCGCATGCGCTGGGTCGACCCGCTCCTGTGGGGGCTCATCCCGTGGGGCTACCTCGCGTTCGCATTCGTGTTCGGAGCGCTGGGCGGGGAGTTCGCGCCGGGCAAGTCCTTCCCGTACCCGTTCATGGACGTCGCCGCACTCGGCCTCGGCGGTGTCGCGCTGTGGATCGTCGCGCTCACGGTGGCGCTCGAGGCCGTCGGCTTCGTCTACGTCGCCGTCGACAGGGCGCTGTTCCGGGTGGGCCGGCGCGCGCGTGACGAGACCGGGATGGATGCCGCGCCCCGCCGCACCACGGAGACCGTTGCGACCTGATGCGTGATGCGTGATGCTTGGTGCATGCGCACGACGGTCACGATCGACGACGACGTCCTCGCGGCGGCGAAGCAGTTCGCCGACGCCCGAGGGATCACCCTGGGCGAAGCCCTCTCGCAGCTCGCGCGCGCGACGCTCACCGAGCGCCAGCGCCATGGCGGAACCCGCAACGGCATCATGCTTCTGCCCGCGCCGCCGATCGCCGACAGGCCGACGCTCGACGATGTGAACGCACTGCGGGACGACCTCGCGTGAGTGCGCACCTGCTCGACGTCAACACGGTCGTCGCGCTCATCGACCCGCTGCACGTGCATCACGACCGTGCGCATCGCTGGTTCGCGACCCGCAGCGAGGCCACCTGGCACACGTGCCCGATCGTGCAGAACGGGGTCGTTCGCGTGGTGAGCCACCCGAAGTACCCGAACCATCAGCCGGCGCCGGTCGTGCTGGCATCCCTGGCCAGCCTCGCCGCCCGCGACGGACACGTGTTCCTCCCCGATTCTGTGAGCCTGCTCGACAGTTCGATCCACACCGAGCGGCTGCTCGCGAGCGCGCAGGTCACCGACTCGTACCTCCTGCACCTCGCCGCCTCGCACGACGCGCTGCTGGCGACCTTCGACACGAGGATCGTGACCTCGGCTGTGCCGTCGGGCTCGAAGGTCGTCTTCGCGATCCCGTGATCGACGTCGGAGGCCCCGGATAGCGTTCGGTTCCGTGATCGACGTCGGAAGCCCCGGGTAGCGTTCGGCACATGGCGGAGCGGATCGAGGCCTGGTGGGCGCGACGGCAGTTCTCGCGTGGCCTCGACGTGCCCTACGAGGTCGGCACCTACCGCGATGCCTGGGCGTCGTACCCGATGCTCGTGCGCCAGTACCACCCCGACCTCAACGCCGGGATCGTGCTGTCGCAGATCCCTCCCGCCGCCGACGTGCTGCTGCTGTGGCAGTGCGAGGCCGGCCATCTGTTCGTGGCGACGCCGAGCGAGCAGCGCTCGCGGCCCGAGGGGCGCCGCCGCCGGTCGGCGTGGTGCCCGGAGTGTACGAGCGGAGCGCGGCCCGGGCGGGGCGCGCCGGCGGCGCCGATGCGGGCGGGCCGCCTTGCCGCGCCGGGGGCGGGTGCACCGGGGGCGGAGGGGGTGCGCGCGGGGGCGGAGGGGGCGCCCGCGTGGGCGGAGGCGGTGCCCGCGGGGGCGGAGGGGGCGCCTTCGGGGGTGCGGGTGGATGCGCCGCGAGGGGATGGGACGCGTTCGGCGGGCTCGGGGGAGCCGGTGCGGGCGGGCCGGCCGATGAGCCCGGGGGTGGCGCCGCGGCGGGCCGGCCGTGCGCGCCGAACCGCGCGGCCGCTCTGCAAGAAGACGCCGGAGCTGCCGGCTGGTGAGCCCTTCGTGAGCGCGTGCGCGCCGAAGCCGGCCTCGGCCGCCGAGGCGCGGGTGCGAGCGGCGCTGTTCGCGCGGCTGTGCGTGACCCCCGGGATGAACGCCGTGCGCGTCAACCGGCCCTTCTTCGGGCACCTCGAGGTGTGGCCCGACTTTCTGCTCCCCGAGCTGCGGGTGGCGGTCGAGTACGACACCGTCGGCCGCCACGGGCTCGAGCATGTCGGCCCCCGGGAGGAGACGGACCGCCGCAAGGACCGCCTGCTGCGCGAGGCCGGGTGGGAGGTCGTGCGCCTGCGCACCGGGAAACTCCGGCCGCTCGGACCGCACGACCTCCAACTCCCGACGGTCGGGCGCGGGGGGATCGACCGGCTCGTGGATGAGCTGCGGTCGATCCGAGGCCCCCTGATGGTGGACGCCTACCTTGTCTGAGTCGGAGGCATGTGTGCTGTGCGGCGCGGGCGAGGTCGTCAGCGGCGCGGATGGTCGCTGCTGCGCCGCGTGCGGGTGGCGCGTCGGCGACAGCCCCGACCCCGAGTTGCCCCCGCCCCGCGTGGAGGTTGTCTACTACCTCCGCTGGGAGCAGCGCATCAAGATCGGAACCTCATCGCGGCCGCGCCAGCGGCTCGCGGCCATCTGGCATCAGGAGCTGCTCGCCTTCGAGCGCGGTGGCCGCACCCTCGAGCGTGAGCGTCACCGCCAGTTCGCCGAGCTCCGCGAAGGCGGGGAGTGGTTCCTCGCCGACGAGTCTCTGCTGAGCCACATCGCGTCGATTCCCGGCACCGCCGACCCCTGGCGTCAGTACGCCCGGTGGATGGCCGAGGAGCTCCGCCGCACGGTGAGCTGAGCGCCGCATCCCGCCCGGGCTCCGAGCGCGGCTGAGCGCGGCATCCCCTTGTTGTGGCATCCCCTTTGGTGTGGCATCCCGTCTCGGTCGGGCGCGGGGTATGTGGGGCGAGAACTGTGGCTTCGCCGTGATGGATGCCGCGCGAAGCGCCCCACGAAGCCTCGGGCGCGCGGCACCGCGCACGCTCGGGCGCGCGGCACCGCGCACGAGCAAGGCCCGCGGCCGGGAGCGTCAGCGGGCGCCGGCGCGGCCGGTGAAGCGGTCCATCGAGCGATAGACGCCGAAGACGGGGCCGGCGATCGCATCCCACACGCGGGTGGGGAGGATGCCGCGCAGGGCCGCACCGAGCTTCACAGTCCACGGGCGCATGACCACGGGCTTCGCGCGCAGCATCCCGCGCCACGCGGCCGAGGTCGCCGTCCGCGGGGCGAGGATCGGAGTCAGCAGCGGACCGCGCGCACCCTCGAACATGCCCGTCGAGACGAAGCTCGGGCAGAACACGGTCACCCCGACGTGCCGGTGCCCCGCCTTCGCGAGATCCAGCCGCATCGACTCGCTCCAGCCGATGAGCGCCCACTTCGAGGCGGCGTAGACGCTCATTCCGGGGTTCGCGACCGTTCCGGCGGCGGAGGCGATGGTGAGCACGCGCTTGGGCCGCGAGGCGTCGGCGATCATCGCGGGGAGCAGCTCGCGGGTCAGCCACATCGCGGCGAGGGTGTTGATGCGCATCGTCGCCTCGATGTCGGCGACCGGGTCGTGCTCCCAGAAGGGCGCGCCCCGCACGATCCCGGCGTTGTTGACCAGCACGTCGGGGTCGCCGAGGTCGGCGCGCACGGCATCCACTCCCCTGCGGATGTCGTCGAGGTCGCCGACGTCGATCCGATAGGCGCGCACGTCGACTCCCGAGGGCCGGAGCGATGCGGCGAGGGACTCGGCTGCGGGGGCGTCGATGTCCCAGATCGCCACCGCACGCGCTCCCGCGGCGATGGCGCGGCGCACGTAGATCTCGCCCATTCCGCGCGCGCCTCCGGTGACGAGGACGAGGGCGCCGGCGACCGGGTGGGGGCTCATGTGGTGATCGTATCCGGCGCGCGGGTCGCCACAGGCGACCCTGCGAGTGGTGGTTCCCGGCTCGCGCGTGCGAGAATGGATGCCGTGCGTCGAATCGATTCGACGCCGCCCACGATCTTCGGCCGGCCACCGGCATCCACTCTTCTCGTTCTCCTAGGAATCGCTGTGTCCCGATCCCTCATCACCGGCAGCCCGTGGCGGGTCATCCTCGCGTTCTCGGTGCCCCTGCTCATCGGCAACGTCGTGCAGCAGCTCTACCACTTCGCCGATGCGGTCGTCGTCGGGCGGCATCTCGGCGTCGACGCGCTCGCCGCGGTCGGGGCGACCGGGAGCCTGATCTTCCTGCTGTTCGGGTTCGTGTGGGGCATGACGAGCGGCTTCGCGATCCCGACCGCGCAGGCCTTCGGGGCGGGCGACATCGCGGCGGTTCGCCGCTCCGTCGCGACCGGCACGATCCTCACGGCGGTCGCCAGCGCCCTCGTCACGATCGCGGGACCGCTCCTGGCGCGTCCCGCCCTCGAGCTCATGAACACGCCCGCCGAGCTCATGGACGACGCGACCGTGTTCGCGCAGGTGAGCCTCGTCGGCATCTCGACGATGCTGTTCTTCAACTACCTCTCCGCGGTGATCCGCGCGATCGGGGACTCCCGCACACCGCTGGTGTTCCTCACGATCGCGTGCGTGCTCAACATCGTGCTCGTCGTGGTCATCGTCGCCGCGCTCGAGGGCGGCGTGGGCGGGGCCGCGTGGGCGACCGTGATCTCGCAGGCCGTGTCGGTCGCGCTTACGCTCGCCTATGTGCGCCGGCGCATCCCGGTGCTGCGCGTGCGGCGCGCCGACTGGAAGGTCACCAGGGCCGACCACGTCGCCCACCTGCGGCTCGGTCTGCCGATGGGGTTCCAGGCGTCGATCATCGGCCTCGGCACCCTCGTCGTGCAGATCGCGCTCAACGATCTCGGGGCCGACGCGGTCGCCGCGTACACGACCGCCTCCCGCGTCGACGGCCTGGCCGTCGCGCTGCTGCAGTCGATCGGACTCGCCGCCTCGATGTATGTGGCGCAGAACTTCGGCGCGGGACGCCCCGACCGCATCCGCCGCGGTGTCGTGCAGGCGACCTGGCTGGCGGTCGGCGTCTCGGTCGTGCTCGGCGCGGCGCTGATCTTCGGCGGCGCGGCGATGGTGCGCCTGTTCGTCGGCGAGGGCTCCGACGAGGTCGTCGACCTGGCGGCGCTCATGCTCGTCATCAACGGCCTCACCTACTGGGTGCTCGGCATCCTCTTCGTGCTGCGCGGAGCCCTCCAGGGCCTTGGCGACGCGATCACCCCGACGATCACCGGCGTCGTCGAGCTCGTCGCGCGGGTGGGAGCGGCCGTCGCGCTCGGCGCGTCCTTCGGATATGTCGGCGTCGTCTGGTCGAACCCGCTCGCCTGGATCGGCGCGGTCGTGATCCTCGTGCCCGCCTACATCGCCGCACACCGTCGCCTCGGCCGGGCGCCTGTCGCGCCGAACGTGGTGACCCCGACCACCCCGATCGCGATCGTCGGGCCGGTCGACGGGTCGATGACCGTCGACGCCGTGGTGACCGCGCCCATCCCGCTGCCCCGGCCCGTCACGCGCACGCTCCGCGAGCGGATCACCGTCCGCCGCTGAGACGACAGAAGAGTGGATGCCGCAGACGCGGCATCCACTCTTCTGTCGTTTCTCCGCCCGGCCGCGGCCCCGGCCCGCGGCCCCGTGGCCCCGCGGGCGCCCAGGCCCCGCTGGCTCCGCGGCCCCGCCGCGCCTGCACGATCCGGAAACCGGACCCCGGGACGCTCTCCGGACTCAACGCCCACGTGAGTCCGGGAAACGCCGCGACCTCCGGTTTCCGGATCGTGCGGGCGCGGGGTGCGGGCACGCGGGCGTGGGGGTGCGGGCGCGGGGGTGCGGGCACGCGCGCGGGGGTGCGGGCGCGGGGGTGCCGGCGCTGGGGCGCGAGCGGGCCGGGGCTGCGGGGCGGGCGGGACTCAGACGGTGAGCAGCACCTTCGTGGCGCGACGCTCGTCCATGGCGCGGTAGCCCTCGGCGGCCTCTTCGAGGGGGAGCACGAGGTCGAATACGACGCCCGGGTCGATCTCGCGCCGCCAGATGAGGTCGATCAGCTCGGGCAGGAACCGGCGCACGGGCGCCGGCCCGCCGTGCAGGTGCACGCCCGAGAAGAACAGCTGACGGCCCTCGATCTCGACGCCGTGCGAGACGCCGACGAAGCCGACGTGACCACCGGCGCGGGTGGCGCGCAGGGCCTGGTCCATGGCTTCCTGGGTGCCCACGGCCTCGATGGTCGAGTGCGCGCCGAGCCCGTCGGTGAGCTCCTTGATGCGCGCGACGCACTCCGCACCCCGCTCCTCGACGATGTCGTTCGCGCCGAATCTGCGCGCGAGCGCCTGGCGGTCGGCGTGACGGCTCATCGCGATGATGCGCTCCGCGCCCAGCTGCTTCGCGGCGAGGATGCCGAGCAGGCCCACCGCGCCGTCGCCGACGACCGCGACCGTCTTGCCGGGGCCGACCTCCGCCGCGACCGCGGCGAACCAGCCGGTGCCGAGCACGTCGGAGGCCGCCAGCAGCGACGGGATGAGGTCGGGATCGGGCTGCCCCGGCGTCGCGACGAGCGTGCCGTCGGCCAGCGGCACGCGCACGTACTCCGACTGCGCGCCGGTGGCCGCGCCGGGCTGACGGTGCACGCAGTGCGTCTGATAGCCGGCGAGGCAGATCTCGCACGTGTTGTCGCTCGCGAAGAACGATCCGACGACGAAGTCGCCGACCTGCACGTTCTTCACGTCCGAACCGATCTCGTGCACGATGCCGACGTACTCGTGGCCCATCGGGGTGTGGTCGACGCGCTCCGCGCCGCGGTACGGCCACAGGTCGGATCCGCAGATGCAGGTGGCTGAGAGCTTCAGGATCGCGTCGGTCGGCTCGACGATGGCGGGCATCTCGCGGTCTTCGACGCGGACGTCGCCGGGTGCGTACATGATGACTCCACGCATGGAGTGTCTCCTTCGGTCGGGGTCGGGGTCGGGGTCGGGGTCGGATCGAGGTTCGAGTGCGGGTCCTGCGGATCGGGCCCGGGGGTGAGGGTTCCGGGGATCAGGGCTCGGTGACCAGGGCTCGGTGACCAGGGCTCGGTGACCAGGGATGCCTCGGGCGCCGCGTCCGGCCGGGCGGCGTGAGCGCCGCCGGCACTGCGGGGGACGAGCACGAAGAACGATACGGCCGCCAGGGTCACCGCCGCGAGGGTCACGATGCCCAGGGGCAGGAGGGTGAAGGCCCCCGCGGTGCCCACCGGGGGCGCGCCGCCACGCGGAGCGGCCGGGTATCCGACGCACTGACGGCGCTGCTGCCGCGGTGGACGGGGATGCTGAACGTTCCACGGGATACCCGCCGGGGGTATGCTGGGCGCGTACCCATGATCGCATCGACCGACCCTCGCCGCGCCGCCGCCACTGTGCGCTGGGCGCTGTCCGCGCTGTTCGCGCTCGCCGTGGTCGTGGGTCTCGTGGGGATGCACGCGCTGTCGGTCGGGCACGTCGGCATGCCGATGGATGCCGCGCCGGCCGCGGTCGCGGTCACCGGCGGCTCCGCCGAAGCCGCCGACCCCGTGGCTGTGCACGCCGGAGACGCCCACGGCGCGCACCACGGCGCCCACGGCCCGGACCACGGCGCCGACGGCGCGCACCACGGCGGCGCGGACCTCGACGGGGATCCGGCGCCCGCCGACGCCCACGCCCTGGCGATGCTGTGCGTCCTCGCCCTTCTGTCGGCGATGCTGCTGGCGATCCGCCCGGGCTCGGAGCTCGTCCTGCGCCGCGCCGCAGTTCTGCCTGCGTCGAGCGGTCCGCCCGCGACGCCCGCCCGCCGCTGGGCTCTCACCCTCGAAGAACTGTCCCTCCTGCGCACGTGAGGCGCCTGACGGCCGCTTCCGTGCGGCCGGCATGCGCACGCCCCGCGCCGCGGGGCGCTCACCCTCACACGAGACAAGGACAGATCCATGAACACACGCACGCTTGCCGCGACCTCCGCGGCACTGCTGCTCACCGCCGCGCTCGCGATCACCGGCTGCGCGGCGCAGACCGGAGCGGGCGGCACGATGCCCGCGACCATGCACGAGGGCGGGGCATCCGCGTCGCCCCCCGCCACCGGCTTCAACGGCGCCGACGCCATGTTCACCGCCATGATGATCCCCCACCACGAGCAGGCGCTCGAGATGAGCGCCGTGCTGCTCGGGAAGGACGGCATCAGCGCCCAGGCTCGCGAGCTCGCTCAGCAGATCGAGGCCGCGCAGGGGCCGGAGATCGCGCAGATGGAGGACTGGCTCGAGGAGTGGGGCCTGCCGATGACCGGCGGCTCCGAGGACATGCACCACGGCGACGGCATGATGAGCGGAGCCGACATGGAAGCGCTCGAGGCGGCGACCGGCGCCGAGGCCGAGCGGCTCTTCCTCGAGCAGATGATCGAGCACCACGAGGGGGCGATCGACATGGCCGAGCGCGAGGTCGAGCGCGGCATCCATCCCGGCGTGATCGCGCTGGCGGAGGACGTCATCACGGGGCAGACGGCGGAGATCCAGACGATGCGCGAGATGCTCGCCGAGTAGGCCGCGAGGCGGGGCGCGCCCGGGGTGCGTCCCGCCTTCCTACACTGGAGCGCATGTCCCACCACGTTCGCATCACGTACTGCACCCAGTGCGGCTGGCTGCTGCGCGCGGCGTGGGCCGCGCAGGAACTGCTCACGACCTTCCAGGAGGAGCTGCGCGGCGGCGGGGTCACCCTCGTCCCGGGCACCGGTGGGATCTTCGAGGTACACGCCGACGACGAGCTCGTGTGGTCGCGGAAGGTCGACGGCGGGTTCCCCGAGGTGACGGTGCTCAAGCGGCGCGTGCGCGACCGCATCGCCCCCGATCGCACTCTCGGCCACACCGACGCCACGCGCGCATAGCCGCGCGGCCCGTAGTGCCCTTGAGGTGCCCGTGCCCGCGGCATCCACTCTCCGGAAATCGGACCCGGGCCCTCTTTCCGGATGGAATCCGCGTACCGGTCCGGAAAACATGCGGACCTCCGGTTTCCGGATCGGCCAGCGGGCGGGGCGCGGGGCGCCGGGCGCCGGGCGCCGGGCGCCGCCGCGTCAGTCCGCGAACACCGGACTCCTGCCCGCGAAGGGCTGCAGCGCGTCGCGGAGGGCGAGCAGATCGGATGCCGCGACCCCGACGCGCGCCATGATCTGGCCGGGCACGGCGAGGGCCCGCTCCCGCAGCGCCACGCCCTGCGGCGTCAGGGCGATGTCGAGCATCCGCTCGTTTCCAGGGCGCCGGGTGCGCGCCACGTTCCCCGCCGCTTCGAGGCGCTTCACCAGAGGTGAGACGGTGGCCGGCTCGAGGGCGAGCTCGTCGGCCAGGTCGGTCAGCGACCGCGGCGATCGCTCCCACAGCGCGAGCATCACGAGGTACTGCGGGTGCGTGAGCCCCAGCGGCTCCAGCACGGGACGGTACAGCGCGACGACGTTTCGCGCCGCCGTGACGATGGCGAAGCACACCTGGTTGTCGAGTGCGAGCAGGTCGTCGGCCGACTGGTCCATCAGATCCCTAACTGTTAGTACACTAATCATCATGCCACGCGATAACCGATCCGATCGACCTCCGCTGCGCGAGCGGGTGCGGGATGCCGGCGGCTGGTACGCCTACGTCAACGCGCGGCTCATCTCGCTTGCCGGCCCGGCGTCGGTCGGCCCGTACGACACCGAGCCGGAGCCCGTGCGCACCGAGCGCGCGTGCCCGCTGTGCGGGCACGCGATGTCGGCGCACACGTTCGACCGCTCGGGCCCGAAGCCGCGGATGTTCTGCCCCTAGGGCGGCGTGACAACCGCCCTTCCTCTCGCTCGCTGCGCTCCCTCGCTCAGGGGCCGATGTCGAGGAACCGAGGTCCCTGAGCGAGCGAAGCGAGACGAAGGGCCGGCCGCCGACCGATCCGGCCGGGTGCCCGCCCCCGCTGTGACAGCGGGGCCAGAATGGGGGCATGGATGCCGCGCCCCGCCTCGATCTGACCGAGATGCCCGCACCGCAGTTCGTGATGTCGCAGGAGGGGCACCGCATCGCGACCTACACGTGGGGGCCCGACGACGGGGAGCCGGTGCTGTGCGTGCACGGCTTCGCGTCGAGCTGCCGTGACAACTGGGTGAGCACCGGCTGGGTGCGAGATCTCACGCGCGCCGGGTTCCGCGTGATCGGGGTCGACCAGCGCGGACACGGCGCGAGCGACAAGCCGCACGACCCCCGCGACTACACGATGGATGCCTTCGTCGCCGACCTGCTCGTCGTGCTCGACACCTATCTGGTCGGCGACGTGCGCTACGTCGGATACTCGCTCGGTGCGCGCGTCGGCTGGCAGTTCGCGCTCGACGCGCCCGAGCACGTGGATCGCGCGGTGCTCGGCGGCATCCCCGACGGGCGGCCGCTCGCCCGGCTTCAGATCGCACAGGCCCGCGCCTATGCCGAAAGCGGAATACCCGTGGAAGACCCGGTCACGCGCAATTACGTGACCCTCGCCGAGCGTGTTGCCGGCAACGACCTGCGCGCTCTCGTCGCTCTCGCCGAAGGTATGCGTCTCGGCGACTCCGACCCCGATCCGGCCAGTCCGCCCCAGCAGCGGGCGCTGTTCGCCACCGGCAGCGAAGACGCGATCCTCGAGCGCTCGCGCGCGCTCGCGGCATCCACTCCCCACGGCAGATTCATCGAGCTGCCCGGTCGGCACCACTTCAATGCGCCCGGATCGCGGGACTTCCGGCAGGCGGCGCTCGCATTCCTCGCTGAGGACTGAGCGATGCTGACCGTCGGCTCGATCGTGATCCGCGTCGACGACCTCGAGCGCGAGATCGCGTTCTGGACACAGGCGCTCGACTACGTCGCCCGCGAGCCTCACGCGGCCGACTTCGCCCTGCTGCGCCCGCGCGAGGGCGCGGGGCCGAACGTGTCGCTCGACGCGGTCCCTGCACCGCGGGTGCTCCCTCCGCGCATCCATCTCGACCTGTACGCCGATGACCAGGTGGCCGAGATCGCGCGACTGGAGGCGCTGGGCGCGGCGCGTGTCGAGTGGGCGGGGCGCCCCGCCGACGCCGACTACGTGATCATGGAAGACCCCGAGGGCAACCGCTTCTGCGTCATCGACGCGGGCTGAGCGGATGCCGCACCCCGCCGATCGCGCGACCGGCCGCTCCTGCACAAGAACCGCCTGATCGGCGGCGCGTTCGCTCAGGGAGACCCGACGTAGACTGGAGGCATCCCTGTGCCCTTCCGGGCACCCGTCTGCCCGCGTAGGAACGCCGTGACCCCTTCCCCCGCCGCCCGCACTTTCGAGGTGCGCCACGTGCAGTTCGCGCGCGCCGCCTTCGCGGCACTCGCGGCGATCATGATCACGTTCTCGCCCGACCACTCCGCCGCCGTCGGCGCCGCGGTCTTCAGCGGATTCGCGATCGCGACCGGTCTCGTGTGGGCGGTGTCGCTCTGGCTCGTCTACCCCGCCGGGCAGCGGGTCATCCCTGGGCTGATGGCTCTCGCGACCCTCGCGGCGGGCATGGCAGGCGGCCTGCCGCCGCTGCGCACGATCGACGGCTACTTCTGGATGGTCATCCTGTGGGCGGCCGCGACCGGCGTGATCGAGCTCGTCGCCGGCGTGCGGGGGCTGCGTCTGGCATCCCGCGCCGACAAGGGGACGCTCGAGGCGGCACACCCGTCCCAGGAGGAGGCGCTCGCCGCCGCCGCGGCCATCCCGCGCAGCCAGTCCCGCGATGCGCTCACCGTCGGCATCCTCACCCTCGTGCTCGCCGCCGCGATGCTGCTCGTGCCCCAGACCTACGCGCTGGACTACACGATCGCCGAAGCCGGACAGAGCTTCACCTTGACGGGCATCACGATCGGCGTCGGGATCTTCGGCGGCTACGCCGCGATCATCGCCGTCTATCTCGCCATCGCCGGCTTCTCGCCGCGACCCACCACCCCCGCAGAGGCGCCGGCTGTCGCCCGTGCCGATCAGGAGAACCACCCGTGACCGACGAACGCCCCACCCGCCGCGACCTCATGAAGCCCGTCCAGCTGCTCGGGCTCGCCTTCGGCGCCGCGATCTTCGCCGGCATCGTCACGCTCGTCTCGATGGGCTTCTTCCAGCAGCGCACCGCTGAAGAGGCGCAGGCGGCGATCGTGCTCGCCCTGGTGATCGCGGGGGTCTCGTTCATCGCCGTGCTGCTGATCATGGCGCTGCTGCTGCTGGCGGTCGACCCCGCCGACATCACGAAGCAGATCGACAAGCCCGTGCTGCTCGACGACGACACCGATCCCGCCGACAAGCCCTGACGCGGCATCCACTCTTTGGAAGGCGTCCCGCGTTTCGTGGGGCGCCTTTCGCCGTTTCCGGGCGGTGGATGCCGCGCAACGCGCCCCACGAAGCGGGAGGCCCGGCGTTCGTGGGGCGCTGTGCGCGGGTTGCAGGGCCTGGATGCCGCAGAAGCCGCCCCACGAGACGTGGGACGGCTTCTGCGAAGGGCGGGGATCAGGCCAGTTCGTCGACCAGCTTCGACGCGAGGCCGGCGTAGGTCGCGGGCGTGAGGGCGATGAGGCGCTCCTTAGCCTCGTCGCCGATGTCGAGCCCGCGCACGAACTCGGCCAGCTCCGGAGCGCCGACGCGGCGGCCGCGGGTGAGGTCCTTCAGCAGCGCGTAGGGGTCGGTGATCTGCGAGCGACCGGCGGCGATCTCCGCGCGCACGACGGTCTGGATCGCCTCGGCGAGAACCTCCCAGTTGCCGTCGAGGTCGGCGTCGAGCACCGGCTGCGCCAGGGCGATCTCGCCGAGCCCGCGCAGCAGGTTGTCGAGCGCGAGCAGCGAGTGGCCGAACGCGACGCCGATGTTGCGCTGCGTGGTCGAGTCGGTGAGGTCGCGCTGCAGGCGGCTCGTGACGAGCGTCTGCGAGAGCGTGGCCAGCAGGCCGCCCGAGATCTCCAGGTTCGCCTCGGCGTTCTCGAAGCGGATCGGGTTGATCTTGTGCGGCATCGTCGAAGATCCGGTGGCGCCGGCCACGGGGATCTGTGAGAAGTACCCGAGCGAGATGTAGGTCCACACGTCGGTGGCGAGATTGTGGAGGATGCCGCCGGCGTGCCGCACGCGGTCGTACAGCTCCACCTGCCAGTCGTGCGACTCGATCTGGGTCGTGAAGATGTTGAAGTCGAGGTCGAGGCCCTCGATGAACGAGCGCGACAGCTCCGGCCAGTCCACGTCGGGCGCCGCCGAAAGGTGCGCCGACCAGGTGCCGGTCGCGCCGGAGAACTTCGCGAGGTACTCGCCGCCCGCGATCTGGGCGGCCACGCGCTCCAGACGCCAGGCGAACACGCCGATCTCCTTGCCCATCGTCGAGGGCGTGGCCGGCTGGCCGTGCGTGCGGCTGAGCATGGCGGCATCCCGATGCTCGACGGCCAGCGCCGTGAGGGCGGCGATGACCTCGCGCAGCTTCGGGAGCCACACGCCCTCGACCGCGCGCTTGACGGTGAGCGCATACGAGGTGGAGTTGATGTCCTCGCTCGTGCAGGCGAAGTGGGTGAGCTCGGCGATGCCGTCCAGGCCCAGGGTCGACAGCCGGTCGCGCACCAGGTACTCGACGGCCTTGACGTCGTGGCGGGTCACCGCCTCCTTGGCTGCGAGCCAGTCGATCTCGTCCTGTCCGAACTCGAGGTAGAGCGCCCGCAGGCGCGCCTTGTCGTCATCGCTGAGCGGCGACGAGCCGAAGAGCGAGCGATCGGTGAGGGCGATGAGCCACTCGACCTCCACCTCCACGCGGGCGCGGTTGAGGCCCGCCTCGGAGAGGTAGTCGGCGAGTCCGGTCACGGCGGCTCGGTAACGGCCGTCGAGGGGGCTCAGGGGCTGAGGGGGGAGAGAGGTCACGGTGCTCCCGTCGTGAGGACGCGCGGCGCGCGCGGGATGCCGCCGACGTCACATCGCCGGCCGGATCGCTGGTTCGAGCTGCCGGAAGAGCGCCCGGCTCGCGCTTTCGATCATACCGAGCACCTCGTCGAACATTCCCGGACCGGCGTAGTAGGGGTCGGGCACGTCCAGCGAGCGGGCGGACGGGTCGAAGGAGAGCAGCAGTGCGATCTTGTCCGCGTCGACCTCGTCGTGGGCCCAGCCGCGGAGGATCCGCTCGTGGGTGCGGTCGAGCGCGATGACCAGGTCGCTGCGCGCGAAGTCGCCGTGGGTGAACTGCCGCGCCCGATGGTGGCTGCCGTCGTAGCCGCGGCGGTCGAGCGCCTCGAGGGTGCGCTGGTCGGCGCGTTCCCCCACATGCCAGTCGCCCGTGCCGGCGCTGGTGGAGGCCACACGCGAGGCGAGCCCGGCCGTGGCGGCGAACTCGCGGAACACCACATCCGCCATGGGCGAGCGGCAGATGTTTCCCGTGCACACGAACACCACCCGGAAGGGCTCGGCGGCGCTGGCGGTCATGGACACCATTCTGTGACGGTCGCGCCGTTCTGCACAGATGCAGATTCCTGCAGATCTCCCCTCTCGGCGGGCGAAAGTTCCTGGTCGTCGCGAAGAGTTCACAGAAATCTCACGTGCACCTCCTGACACGGGCGCCGTCCTCCCCTAGCGTGAGCGGGTGGAGGCCCAGAAGGCCTCCTTCATTCATCAGGAGGTTTCGTGCGCAGATCCATCCGCCCCGCGGCCGCCGTCGTCGTCGCATCCCTGGGCCTGGTCGGCCTGGTGGCACCCGTGGCATCGGCAGCAGAGCCCACCGAACTGTTCATCAGCGAGTACGTCGAAGGTTCGTCGAACAACAAGGCCATCGAGATCTACAACCCGACCACTGCGCCGATCGACCTCGCCGCGGGCGGGTACGCGCTGCAGCAGTACTTCAACGGGTCGACGACGGCCGGTCTCACGATCGCACTCACGGGAACCGTGGCGCCCGGCGACGTCTACGTCTTCGCGCACTCCTCGGCCGTTTTCGGTGCGAACCCCGAGATTCCAGACCCCAACGGGGTCGTCGATCAGACCGCCGGTGGCGGTTTCTTCAACGGCGACGACGCTGTCGCGCTCGCCAAGGCCGGCGCGCTGGTGGACGTCATCGGACAGATCGGCTTCGACCCCGGAACGGCGTGGGTGAGCAACGGCGTCTCGACGCTCAACAGCACCCTCCGCCGCAACGCCGACATCTGCGTCGGCGACCCGAACGGCGCCGACGTCTTCGTCCCCTCGGCCGAGTGGACCGGGTTCCCCACGGACAACTTCGACGGTCTGGGTGCGCACACCGCGGTCTGCGGCGACAACCCGCCGACCGTGGTGATCAACGAGTTCGTCGCCAACCACGTCGGGACCGACACGAACGAGTACATCGAGCTGCTCGTGACCTCCGGCGCCACCGATCTCTCGGGCTACTCCGTGCTCTCGATCGAAGGCGACGCGACGGCCACCAACTCGCCGACGGGCGTCGTCGACGCCGCCTTCACCTTCGGCGCCCCCGACGCGGAAGGTCGCTCCTGGACGGGCTTCCGCAACAACGCACTCGAGAACGGCACCATGACGCTCCTGCTGGTGACCGGCACGGCCCCGACCGCCGGCACCGACCTCGACGTCGACAACGACGGCGTGCTCGACGACGGATTCTCGTTCGAGATCGTGGATGCCGTCGCCATCAGCGACAACGGCGCCGGAGACCTCACCTACGGCATCCCGGTGCTCGACCCCGCGTTCGCCGGGGGTGCGTTCGCGCCGGGCGGAGCCTCGCGCTTCCCGGACGGGACCGACACCGACACGTCCGCGGACTGGGTGGTCAACGACTTCGACCTGGCCGGCATCCCGATGTTCACAGGAACGCTGGTCGACGGCGAAGCCGTGAACACGCCCGGGACGGCGAACGCACTGACGTTGCCCCCGGACCCCGAGCCCGAGGAGCAGGCCGACTGCGACATCGCGCCGGTGACCATCGGCTCGGTGCAGGGGTCGGGTGCGGCATCCCCGGTGCAGGGTCAGACCGTGCGCGTCGAGGGTGTCGTCACCGGAGACTTCCAGGTCGGCGGGTTCCAGGGGTACTACGTGCAGGATGCCGGTGACGGCGATCCCGCGACTTCCGACGGCATCTTCGTCTTCGCCCCCGGCGGCGCGGAGGTAGCCACCGGCGACGAGGTGCACGTGCTCGGCGAGGTGAGCGAGTTCAACGGGCTCACGGAGATCACCGCCGCCGACGTGGCGATCTGTGCGAGCGGCGTGGCTCTGCCCGAGCCGGTCGCGCTGGAGCTGCCGGTCGACCCGGCCGCGTATGAGCCGCTCGAGGGCATGCGCGTCACGCTGCCGCAGTCGCTGTCGATCCTCGAGTACTTCGACTTCGACCGCTTCGGCACCATCGAGGTGGGCCTCGGCCGCCAGATGACGCCGACCGCCGTGGTCGAGCCCGGCTCCGCCGAGTACACGGCGCTTCTGGAGAAGAACCTCGCCGAGCGCATCACCATCGACGATGGTCGCTCCAGCCAGAACCCCGACCCCGCGATCCACCCCAACGGCGACGAGTTCACGCTGTCGAACACGTTCCGAGGCGGCGACCAGGTGAAGAACGTCACGGGCGTGCTCGACTGGCGCTTCTCGACGTGGGCCGTGCAGCCCACGCAGGGGGCGGAGTTCACCGTGGTGAACCCGCGGCCGGAGGTGCCCGAGGTCGGCGGCGACGTGACGGTGGCGAGCTTCAACGTGCTCAACTACTTCACCACCATCGATCCGACGCCCACGAACAGCAACGACGACGACTACACGCGCGGTGCGGACACGGCGGAGGAGCTCGCGCGCCAGCAGGCGAAGATCGTGGCGGCGCTCGCCGCGATCGACGCCGACGTCTACGGCCTGATCGAGATCGAGAACAGCGGAGTCGTGGGCTTCGAGGACAGCACCGCGGCTCCCGACACGGCAGTGGCGACGCTCACGGAGGCGCTGAACGCCGCGGTGGGTGCGGGCACCTATGAGTACCTCGCGACCGGGCCGGTGGGAACCGACGCGATCACCACGGCGATGGTCTACAAGCCCGCCGCGGTGCAGCCCGTCGGCGCGTTCGCGACGCTCACGCAGGCCGACGACCCGCGCTGGCTCGATGACAAGAACCGTCCCGCTCTCGCGCAGACGTTCGCCGACGTGGAGACGGGCGAGACGGTCACCGTCGTGGTGAACCACCTCAAGTCGAAGGGCTCCGCCTGCACCGACGTGCAGGATCCCGACGCCGGTGACGGTCAGGGCAACTGCAACGGCGTGCGCACGCGGGCGGCGCTGGCGATGGCCGACTGGCTGGCGGGCGACCCCACCGGTCAGGGCGCGGGCCGCGAGCTGATCATCGGCGACCTCAACTCCTACGACAAGGAGGACCCGATCGACGCGCTGGTGGCGGCCGGGTACACCGACCTCGTGGCGCGGTTCGGCGGCGAGAACGCGTACTCGTACGTGTTCGACGGCATGCTCGGCTACCTCGACTACGCCCTGGCCGGCACCGCGCTGGCCGGTGACGTGACGGGCACCGCCGTCTGGCACATCAACGCCGACGAGGCCGACATCCTCGACTACGACATGTCGTTCAAGCAGCCGGCCCAGGACGCGCTGTTCGCGGCAGACCCGTACCGGTCGAGCGACCACGATCCCGTCGTGGTCGGTCTGGACATGACGCCCGACACGACGGCGCCGGAGATCAGCGCGACGGCCACGCCGTCGTCGATCTTCCCGCCGAACAACAAGTGGACCGACGTCACGGTGTCCATCGAGGCGACCGACGACAGCGGCGAGGTCACGGTCACCCTGACCGGGGCCGAGGCCGCGGGCTCGCACAAGGCCGCGATCCAGACGATCGACGATACGACCTTCCGGGTCGTCGCGGCGATCGGAGCGATCTACACGATCACCTACGAGGCGATGGATGCCGCGGGCAACACCGCAACGGCCCAGGTGGTGGTGACGGTCGGCCCGGCGCGCGGGCCGAGCCTGTTCTGATCGGCTGATCGGGGGGCGAGTCTCCTCCCCAGCCACGGGATGCCGCCCGATTCACCACATCGGGCGGCATCCCTCGTTCCGCGACCGTCGAGGTCGCGACGATGGGCGCATGCCGCTCATCTGCAACCCCGATCTGGCCCATTCCGCCCACCAGCTCGACATCGTCGCGCGGGAGCTGTCGACGCTCGTGCACCGGCTGATGGATGCTGCGGCCGTCGCCCGGGGGCTCGGCGACCAGACCGACTGGCATTCGCCGAGTGCGCGCGAGTTCCACAGCCGCGCAGGACGATGGTCCGACGAGGTCGGCGCGGTCTGGGTGCAGGCGCAGTGGGCCCGCGATGAGGCCCTGCGTGCACGCGACGACCTCGCATGGCGCGCCACCCTCGGCGGGGAGCTCTGCGGGTGAGCGACGACCTCGACCTGCGCGGAGGCGGGGTGATCGCGGTAGACACCGCCACGCTGTGGCAGACCGCGGGGCTGTTCCGCCGCGCGTCCTCCGACCTCGCCGACATCGGCGAGCGGCTCGGCGCGCTGCAGAACATGCTGCTCATCGAGCGAGACCGTGCGTGGAGCGCGGCGGGCGCGGCATCCACCCTTCATTTCGCCCTGCAGGAGGTCGTGCGCGGTGCGCAGCGCATCGCCGAACGGCTCGGCGAGGTCGCGGCGATCTACGAGCTCGTCGAGCTGAACGCACGCCACGCCGCCGCCTTCGCGGCCGGCGACCGCGGCGAGCTGGAGCGGCTCAGCGGAATGCGCGCCGCCCTCATGGCCGATCACCCGCACGCGATGGACGCGGCTCGAGCCCTGGAGGCCGGGCGGGCGCTGCTCTGGGGCGATCCGTACGTGCGCGCGGCGACCCTCGCCGGGCACGACGTCGGCGGCCTGTTCAAGCGGCCCGGCGCCGACCTCATCGGGGCCGCGGTCGGCGCCGGGGCCGGAGCGGCGGTCGTCACCGCGCTGGGGGTGGGCGGATGGGGGCGCGTTCCGCGCGACGCCCGCCTGACCGACACGGGAGCGCGCGTGACCCTGCGACCGACGACGGTCGAGAAGGCCACGCGCGCGCCGCAGTCCCTGGCCGCGGTCGCCGCGCGCATCCCTTCCGGTCGCGCCGAGCAGGTGCGCGTCGAGCGCTACACGATGACCGACGGCAGCCGGCAGTACGCGGTATACGTCTCGGGCATGCGCGAGTGGAGCGCGGGTGGTGACGACCCGTGGGACAACCAGTCCAACGTCGAGCTGTACACGCGGCGCGAGTCGGCGTCGTATGCGGCGACGGTGGCGGCGCTCGAGGCGGCCGGGGCGAGGCCCGGAGACGTGGTGCACGCGGTCGGGCACTCGCAGGGTGCGATGATCGCTGCGCACCTCACACTCGACGAGACCTACGACACCCGCACGCTCGTGTCGTTCGGATCGCCCGTCGAAGCCGACGTCGACGCATCGACGCTGAGCATCGCGGTCAGACACACCGACGATCCGGTCTCGGCGCTCGCCGGGGGCGGGCATGCGGCCGGCGTCGGCGCGCCCGGCGGGTTCATCGCCGAGCGCGAGACGGGTGAGCTCAGCCCGGTCGCCGCGGCCACCGGCATCCCGGCGCACTCGCTCGACGCGTACACGGCCACGGCCTCGCAGGTCGACGAGACGGGCGACCCGCGGGTGAGCGCCGTGCACAGCATGCTCGCCGGGCTCGACGAGGCCGTGTCGGTGGAGGTGACGGAGTACGTCGCCACGCGCACGCGCGAGGGCGACACCGGCGGGGGTGATGCCGGCGGAGGTCGCATCAGCGGTCCCGCTCAGGGGGCCGGATGAGCGGTCGAGGGCGAGGGGCCCGGCCCGGCGTTCCACCCGGCGCGCGCGGCGTGCCAGCCCAGCTGCATGCGCGTGCGCACCCCGGCGCGGTCCATCAGTTCGCGCGCACGTCGCTGCACGGTGCGCAGCGACACACCGAGATACGACGCCGCGGCCTCGTCGGTCTGGCCGGCCAACAGCAGCGAGAGCAGGCGTGCGTCGAGGTCGTCGGTCACGCCGACGGCGGGATCGGCGACCGACGCGTCGAGCACCACGGGGGCCGCCGTCGCCCACAGGGCGTCGAAGAGCGCGCTCAGGCCGGTGAGCAGGGCGCTCGGGCGCACGACGAGCGCCGCCGCGAAGGCGCGCTCGCGGTCGGAGAGCACCGGCATGAAGGCGACCTCCCGGTCGACGAGGATCATGCGCAGCGGAAGCGCGTCGACGACGCGCGCCTGCTCGCCGGCGGCGAGCGAGGCGGCGAAGCCGTCGAGGCCGCCGGGGTGCTCCTCGAGCATCGGCCGCTCCAGGAGCACGCGGTACTGCACGCCACGAGCGACGAGCTCATCTTCGACGGCGTTCTGGTCCGCCGAGGTGACGGCGACCGGATGCTGCACGAAGGCGCATACCTCGCGGCGAGCCCCCGCCTGCACGCGGGTGAACCACTGCGCGACGGCGTCGGCGCCTCGGACCACCTGCACCACGTCGTCGGCGCCGCCCTCCATCGAGACGTTGCGGTAGAGCTCCTCGAGGCGGCCGAGCTCGCTCTGCGCGCGTCGCACCGCCTCCTCGTGGGCGGCGACGGTGGGGCCGAGCGCGACGGTCGGGGGCACGGCCACGAAGCGCGGCGCCGTCGACGGGGCCGACGGATCGACCGGGAGGGCGGTGACGAACCCGAGGCGCTGCAGCTCGGCGAGCCAGCCGTGCGCGGCATCCGGGGTCGCATCCAGGACGGCGGCGAGCTGGGCGGCATCGGCGGACGACGCCGCGACGAGCGTGCGATATGCGCGCAGCAGGGGCTCGGACAGCCCGGGGGCGCCCACGAGGAGGTCGAGGGGGGATGGCCTGGGGTTGCGTGTCATCTCTCACTGCCTTCTGCTTCGGCCGGGCTGCCGCCCCCAGTGCGGGTTCCCGTCATGGCGCGTATCCGCCACGCAGAACCGTACCTCCGAGGAGGGCCTCCATGGAAAAGTTGCCGCACCCCCACCCCTCCCCAGGAAAGGCATCACGATGCTTTCTTCCCCTCGTGCCGGGATCGCCGCGGCCGCGGCCACCGCGGCGCTCGTGCTGGGGGCGATCGCCCCCGCCTCCGCGAGCACCGGCTCCGACGAGCCGGCCGTCCCAGACGAATCCGCCGCCCCCGCGGAGACCACCGTCACCCTGATCACCGGCGACGTCGTGCGTGTGCGCGCGATCGCCGGCCGCGAGACGGTCGACGTCGACACCGTCTCCGGCGACCCGACGTCGTACGAGACCGCCGAGATCGGCGGCGACCTGTACGTGATCCCCGACGCGGCAGACCCCTACCTGACCTCGGGTGCGCTGGACATGGCCCTGTTCAACGTCAGCGAGCTCATCGAGTCGGGCTACGACGACGCCACGAGCGGCGGCATCCCGGTCATCGCGCAGTACGACACGCGCCTGCGCGCCAAGCCGGTCACTCCGAAGGGCGCCGAGAAGAAACTGACGCTCGCTTCGATCGGCGGCGCGGCGCTGCAGACCGACAGCGAGCAGTCCGAGGAGTTCTGGACCTCGCTCACGGCGGCGGGCCAGACGCGCTCGGCGTCGACCGGCGCCTTCGCCGGCGGGATCAGCAAGCTCTGGCTCGACGGACAGGTCGAAGCCACGCTGGATGTGAGCGTGCCGCTGGTCGGTGCTCGTGAGGCCTGGGCCGCCGGCTACGACGGCACCGGCGCGACCGTGGTGGTGCTCGACAGCGGCATCGACGCCGCTCACCCCGATGTGGCCGAGGCGCTGGTCGCCAGCCAGTCCTTCGTCCCGGGTGAGTCCGTCAAGGACGTCAACGGACACGGCACGCACGTCGCCGCGACCGTCGTCGGCTCCGGCGCCGCCAGCGGCGGCACCCACGTGGGCGTGGCCCCCGGGGCCGACCTCGTGGTGGGCAAGGTGCTCGCCGACTCCGGCTACGGCCAGGACTCCTGGATCATCGCGGGCATGGAGTGGGCGGCCGCCGAGGTCGACGCCGACGTCGTCAGCATGAGCCTCGGCGACAGCGATCGCACGAGCGAGGACAATCCGCTGTCGCAGTCCCTCAACCAGCTCAGCGAGCAGTACGACACGCTCTTCGTCGTCGCCGCGGGCAACGAGGGCGCGGCCGGCACGGTCACGGCGCCCGGCACCGCGCAGGCGGCGCTCACGATCGCGGCCACCGACGACAGAGACGTCATCGCGCCGTTCTCCTCCCGCGGGCCCCGCGGCCTCGACGACGGGCTCAAGCCCGACATGGCCGCGCCCGGCGTGAACATCATGGCCGCGCGTTCGCAGTACACGTCGGGCAGCGGTCTGCTCCGCTCGCTCAGCGGCACGTCGATGGCGACGCCGCACGTGGCCGGCGCGGCCGCGATCCTCGCGGCGCAGCACCCGGACTGGTCGGCGACGCGCCTGAAGGACGCGCTCATGTCGTCGACGGTCGAACTGGACTACACGGCTTACGAGGTCGGCACCGGCCGTCTCGACATCCCGGCCACGCTCGACGGCATCGACGCGACCGGCTCCGTGTACTTCGGCAAGGTGCTGTGGCAGGCCGAGGACCCGTCGGAGCCCGTGACCCGCACGGTGACCTACCGCAACGACACCGCGGCGGACCTCGAGCTGACACTCGCGGCCTCCACCGAGGGCCCTGCCGGCGCGGTCGACCTGGTCGACCTCTCGGCCGACACCCTCACCGTTCCTGCCGGCGGCGAAGCCTCCGTCGACGCGACCGCGTCGTTCGCCGACGCCCCGGCGTCGGGTCACTACCTGGGCGAGATCGTCGCGACCGACGGCGAGGGGAACGTGGTCGCCCGCACCACGACCGGGCTCACCCGTGAGGACGAGCGCTACGACCTCGACGTGAAGGTCATCGGCACCGATGGCCGTCCGGCCGACGTCGTGGTGAGCATGTACCAGTACGGCACCACGAACCTCGTGCAGGCGGGCACCGACGAGAGCGGCGCCGTCGCCACCCGGCGCGTCGCCCCCGGCGTCTGGGCCGCGTTCACGCAGATCCGCATGGGCTCCGACGACGGCACCGATCGGGTCTACGTGCTCACCCAGCCCCACGTCGAGATCACCGACCGTGACGTCGAGCTCGTCCTGGACGCCCGGGATGCGACGCTCCTCAGCCTCGAGACGCCGCGTGAGAGCGAGCTGTTCAACCAGCGGGTGGAGTGGTTCCACGATGCGGGTCTGAACACCTCCCTGACCACCTACACCGCCTCTTACCCGGTCGGACCCGGCAGCGAGGTGTGGGTCAACACGGTCGACGCCGTCGGCGGCGGCGAGTTCGACCTCACCGCGCGCTGGACGGCCACGGCCCCCGTGCTGGACATCGCCGCACAGGTCCCGGGTCAGGACGCGCTGGTGCTGGACCCCCTGTACCAGGCCAGCACGGCACGCGTCGACGGCGCCTTCGACCTCGAGGTCGTCGAGGCAGGCACGGGCACGCCGGCCGAGATCGCCGCAGTGGATGCCGCAGGCAAGGCCCTGCTGGTCCGCCACGACCCGAACGCCAACGTGCTCGCCGCCATCCAGCGTCACAGCGCGGCGGCGGCGGCGGGTGCGAAGCTGGTGATCGTCGAGAACAGCGGCCCCGGCACGCTGTACGGCAGTGCGGGCGGAACCGTCGTGCCGACGGTCTCGGTGAGCAAGGCCGACGGTGCGCAGCTGCGCGCCGCCGGCGCCGGCGTGCGCGTCACGGGCAAGGGCACGGCCTTCCCGAAGTACTCGTACGACATCGGCCACACGTGGCAGGGTGCGATCCCGGCCGACCTCAGCGTCTCCCCGCAGACGGGAGACCTGGCCACCATCACCGACCGGCTCGCCGACGCGACGCCGCGCGCGGCGTACCTGACGCGCTACGACTGCCCGGCGTACCTGCTGCGCTGCTTCGGCTTCGGGCAGAACATGATGAGCGGCAGCGCGCACACCAGCTACGTCAGCGCAGCGCAGGAGGGCATCGGCACCCGCTGGATCGCCGAGGCGGTCATCCCGGGCCTCGGCTGGTACCAGAACAGCGACCTCTTCTCGCACCGCGCGGGTGAGAAGGACGCGCTCGACTGGTTCGGCGTCACCGCGCCCCGTCAGGGCACCAACTACGTGCTCTCGTACAACCGCGGCGTGCAGGTGCGGCTGAACATGCCGATCGCCTCGTCCGCCGAGGGGCTGACGGGTGTGGTCGGCGGCGTGACCCGCCAGGCGCGCCTGTACGACGGGGCCGGCACGCTGCTGCGTCAGGTGAACTCCCCGGCGATCAACGTCAACCTGCCCGCCGTGTCGGGAATGCAGGAGTATCGCTACGAGCTCGACGCCGCGGGCGGCCCGGCCACCTGGAACGGCACGACGAAGAGCACGAGCGCCTGGACGTTCCACATGGATCAATCCGTCAACGGTGACATGCCCTTCATCGCGCTCGACTACGACGTGCCGACCGACTTGGCCGGCGCCGTCAAGGCGAACGGTCAGCTCGCGCTCGGCGTGCGCGCCACGCACGAGGAGACGGCGCTGAACACCGGCGCCATCACCGGACTGACCCTCGAGGTCTCCTTCGACGAGGGCACCACCTGGTCGACCGCGAAGACGACCCGGGCGGGAGATCTCTGGTCGACGAAGGTCGCCGTTCCCAAGGGCGCCACCTCGCTGTCGCTGCGCACCTCTGCTGAGGACGCGGTCGGCAATGCGGTGACCCAGGAGATCATCTCCGCCGCCGCCATCGGCTGACCTCCCGGTCGCATAGAACACGAACGGAACGCCCCCGCACCGAGCGCTCGGTGCGGGGGCGTTCCCTGTGCGGCGGGCGGCTCAGTCGTCGGCCTTGGGACGGAGGATGATGCCGAGAACCCAGTTGATGAGGGTGATGATGATCGCGGCGACCACGCCCCACCAGAAGTCCTCGACCCGCAGGCCGAAGTCCCAGAAGGAGGTGAACCACGCGGTCAGCCACAGCAGGAACGCGTTGATGATGAGCCCGATGAGGCCGAGCGTGAGGATGTAGAGCGGGAACGCCAGCACCTTGATCACGGTGCCGATGACGGTGTTGACGATCGCGAAGATCGCCGCGACCAGCAGCAGCGTGAGCACGAGCTGGAGCGTCTCGCCCGGGGGGAACGGGATGACGGTCACCATGAGCGCCGGAATGAGGGTCACGACCCAGATCGCGAACGCGTTGACCACGACATTGATGACGAAGCGCATAGCGCGCAGTCTGGCATCGCATGCCGCCACGGGAAAGGTGCCGCGCCTAGACTCGACCGGGTGAGCGAGGCATCCGACATCCCCGTCCGCGTCCGGCCCGAGATCTCGGCGCTGCCGCCCTATCGCCAGGGCCGCCAGGCCGGCGCCGACGCGTTCAAGCTCTCGAGCAATGAGAACCCCTTCGATCCCCTCCCCGGTGTCGTGGACGCGGTCGCCGGAGCGGCGGCGTTCAACCGCTACCCCGACGCGCTCGCCGCCCGCCTGCGCGAGCGCATCGCGCAGCGTTATGGGGTCAGCGCCGACGAGGTGCACATCGGCGCCGGCAGCGTCTCGATCATCGCGCAGCTCATCCTCGCGACCGCAGGCCCCGGAGACGAGGTCGTCTACGCCTGGCGGTCGTTCGAGGCGTACCCCGGACTCGTGGTCGTCGCCGGTGCGACGAGCGTGCAGGTGCCGCTCACCTCCGACGCCCGCCACGATCTCGACGCGATGGCCGCGGCGATCACCGAGCGCACGCGCGCCGTCATCGTCTGCAGCCCGAACAACCCGACCGGGCCGATCGTCACCCAGGCCGAGTTCGACGCGTTCGTCACCAAGGTCCCCGCCGACGTGCTCGTGATCCTCGACGAGGCCTACGCCGAGTTCGTGACCGACCCCGACGCCGTCGACGGCCTGCGCGGCGGTCGCCCTGACAACGTCATCGTGCTGCGCACGTTCTCCAAGGCGTTCGGCCTGGCGGGCCTGCGGGTCGGATACGCGATCGGCCACCCGCGCATCCTCGATGCGTCGCGCACGACCGCGATCCCGCTGTCGGTCACGGCGCAGGCCGAGGCCGCGGCGTTGGCGAGCCTGGATGCCGAACCCGCCCTGCTCGAGCGGGTCGGTGTCGTCGCCGAGCGCCGCGACCGCCTCGCCGAGGGGCTCCGCGCTGCCGGCTGGGCGGTGCCGCAGGCGCAGGGCAACTTCGTGTGGCTGCCCGCCGGGGCGGAGACCGCCGTGCTCGCGCATGCGTTCGACGAGGCCGGGCTCATCGTGCGGGCCTTCCCCGGCGACGGCATCCGCATCTCCGTCGGCGAGGAGGAATCTGTCGAGAAGGTACTGCGGATCGCGGCATCCATTGTCGACGACCTCCCGGAAGGCCATCCGGGCGCGAGGGCTAGCGTAGAGAAGTGACCCTGCCTGAGAACTCGGCCCCGACCGACACGACGGCCACGGATGACGCGCGCACCGTCCGCGTGCTGGCGGCCGACGGCGCGTTCGCGCCGACCGCCGCCGCGGAACCGTACCTCGCGCTGATCGACGCGCTGACCGACGCCGATCTCGAGGGCTTCTACCGCGACATGGCCGTGATCCGCGCCTTCGACCAGCAGGCGACCAACCTGCAGCGTCAGGGGCAGCTGGCCCTCTGGCCGCCGAGCCACGGGCAGGAGGCCGCGCAGGTGGGATCGGCGCGCGCCGCGCGCCCGCAGGACCACCTGTTCCCGTCGTACCGCGAGCACGCGGTCGCCCGCATCCGCGGCGTCGACCCGCTCGACATCATCCGTCTCATGCGCGGGCTCACCCACGGCGGGTGGAACCCGGCCGACCCGAAGAACGGCAACGCGCACATCTACACGCTCGTGCTGGGCGCGCAGACGCTCCACGCGACCGGCTTCGGGATGGGCCTCGTCTTCGACGGTCGCTGCGGCACCGGCGACCCCGAGCGCGACGAGGCGGTCATCGTCTACTACGGCGACGGCGCCTCCAGCCAGGGCGACGTGCACGAGGCGATGGTGTTCGCCGCGAGCTACCGCACCCCCGAGGTCTTCTTCCTGCAGAACAACCAGTGGGCGATCTCGGTGCCCGTCGCGACGCAGTCGCGCTCGCCGCTGTACCGCCGCGGCGAGGGATACGGCATGCCCAGCATCCACGTCGACGGCAACGACGTGCTCGCGTCGTACGCCGTCACCCGCGTCGCTCTGGACGAGGCGCGCGGCGGCGCCGGACCGCGCGCGATCGAGGCGATGACGTACCGCCTGGGAGCGCACACCACCAGCGACGACCCGACCAAGTACCGCACGGGCGACGAGGAGGAGTCGTGGCGTCGCCGCGATCCGATCGCCCGCATGCGCGCCTATCTCCTCGGCCGTGGGGCCTCGGAGTCCTTCTTCACCGAGGTGGATGCCGAGGCCGCAGCCGTCGCCGACGATGTGCGCACCCGCACCAACGCGCTCGGCGGCATCGATCGCGAGACGATCTTCGCGCACGTGTACTCGGAGCCCCACCCGCTCATGGACGAGCAGAGCCGCTGGCTCGCCGACTACGAAGCCTCGTTCGAAGGGGGAGCGTCATGACCGACACCGTCGCCGCCCGGTCCCTGAGCGAGGGCGCCGGATCTTCCGCCCGGTCCCTGAGCGAGCGCAGCGAGACGAAGGGCGCGCCGGGCGCGGCATCCACCATGCCCTTCTCCCGCGCGATCAACGCCGGCCTGCGTGCCGCGATGGCCGCCAGCGACCGCGTGCTGCTCATGGGCGAGGACATCGGCAAGCTCGGCGGGGTGTTCCGCGTGACCGAGGGGCTGCAGGCCGAGTTCGGCGACCGGCGCGTGCTCGACACGCCGCTCGCGGAGTCGGGCATCGTCGGCACGGCCATCGGTTTGGCGATGACGGGGTTCCGTCCGGTGATCGAGATCCAGTTCGACGGCTTCGTCTTCCCCGCGTTCGACCAGATCACCACCCAGCTGGCCAAGCTCACCAACCGCCACGAGGGCGCGCTGTCGATGCCGGTCGTGATCCGCATCCCCTACGGCGGGCACATCGGCGCGGTCGAGCACCACCAGGAGAGCCCGGAAGCATACTTCACCCACACCGCGGGCCTGCGCGTGGTGAGCCCGTCGACGCCGAACGACGGCTACTGGATGATCCAGGACGCCATCGCCTCGAACGATCCGGTCATCTTCCTCGAGCCGAAGGCCAAGTACTGGATGAAGGGCGAGGTCGACACCTCCGCCCGTGCGCTGCCGCTGCACGCCTCGCGCGTGGTCCGCCGCGGCACCGACGTGACGCTCGTCGGCCACGGCGCGATGGTCACCACGATGCTGCAGGCCGCGGCGCTGGCCGAGTCCGAGGGGACGAGCATCGAGGTCATCGACCTGCGCTCGCTCTCCCCGATCGACTATGGTCCCATCCTCGACTCGGTGCGCCGCACCGGGCGCATGGTCTACGCGCAGGAGGCGCCGGGGTTCACGTCGCTCGGGTCGGAGGTCGCCGCCACCGTCATGGAGAAGGCGTTCTACGCGCTGGAGGCTCCCGTGCTGCGGGTGTCGGGCTTCGACGTGCCCTTCCCGCCCGCGAAGCTCGAGGGGACGTATCTGCCCGATGCCGATCGCATCCTCGAGGCCGTCGACCGGTCCCTCGCCTACTGACCCCCCCGTTCCAGGAGCAGCCGCATGAGCACGCAGACCTTCGTCCTCCCCGACGTCGGGGAAGGTCTCACCGAGGCCGAGATCGTCCAGTGGCGGGTGGCCCCGGGTGACACCGTCGCCGTCAACGACGTGCTGGTCGAGATCGAGACGGCGAAGTCGCTCGTCGAACTGCCGTCGCCCTTCGCGGGGACGGTCGCCGATCTGCTGGTCGCCGAGGGCGTGACCGTGGAGGTCGGGGCCGCGATCATCACGATCTCCTCGGCGGATGCCGCGCCCGCAGGTCCCACGACGATCGGGCAGTCCGAGCACGGCGCCCCCGAGGAGCCTTCGGAAGGCGAGGGTGCGGTGCTGGTCGGATACGGCACCGGCGGCCACGCGCAGTCGCGACGTCGCCGCCCCGCTGTGGCGCGCGAGGAGCGCGTCGCCGCGTCGGTCGGCGTGGTGGCAAAGCCCCCGATCCGCAAGCTGGCGCGCGACCTGGGCATCGACCTCGGCGTGGTCGCCCCGACCGGTCCCGCGGGCGAGGTGACCCGCGACGACGTGATGAAGCACGCCTCGCAGGCGAGCGTGTTCCGCAACATCGAGACGCCCGAGTGGGGCTCGGTCCGCGAGGAGCGGATCCCGGTCGCCGCGCCGGCGGCGGCCCCCGCGGTCGCGGATGAGCGCGAGGAGACCATCGCCGTCAAGGGCGTGCGCAAGGCGACGTCGTCGGCGATGGTGCAGTCGGCCTACTCCGCCCCGCACGTGTCGGTGTGGACCGATGTGGATGCCACGCGCACGATGGAGCTCGTCAAGCGGCTCAAGGCATCGCCGGACTTCGCCGACATCCGGATCTCGCCGCTGCTGATCTTCTCGCGGGCCGTGATCTGGGCTGCACGGCGGACGCCGATGGTGAACGCGGCGTGGGCGGACGTCGACGGCGGCGCCGAGATCCGCGTGCGCCGGTACGTGAACCTGGGCATCGCGGCGGCGACGCCGCGCGGACTGCTGGTGCCGAACATCAAGGACGCGCAGGATCTCTCGATGCGCGACCTCGCCCGCGCGCTCGAGAAGCTCACGCTCACCGCACGCGAGGGCAAGACGTCAGTGGCCGATCAGCAGAACGGCACGATCACGATCACCAACATCGGTGTGTTCGGAATGGATGCCGGCACGCCGATCATCAACCCGGGCGAGGCGGGCATCGTGGCGATGGGCACGATCCGCCAGAAGCCGTGGGTCGTCGACGGCGAGGTGCGGCCGCGCTTCGTGACGACGGTCTCGGGCTCGTTCGACCATCGCGTGATCGACGGCGACGGCATGTCGCGGTTCATCGCCGACGTCGCGTCGATCCTCGAGGAGCCCGCGCTGCTGCTGGACTGAGGGCGGGGACCGAGCACCGCGGTCGCCGTCGGGGGTGCCCGCTCTCCTCTCGAGTTGAGAACGATTATCACTAACGGTTAGAGTGGGTCCATGACCTCGACGCGACGCATGGCGACCCTGCTCGGCCTCGCGACGGCCGCGGCCGTCGTCCTCTCCGGGTGCGCGGCTGCCGACACCGGCACCACGGCAGACGACGGCACGAGCTCCGTCGTGGCATCGACCAACGTCTACGGTCAGATCGCGCAGGAGATCGGCGGCGACCTCATCGAGGTCACCTCGATCGTCACGAGCGGCGCCCAAGACCCCCACTCGTTCGAGCCGAGCGCCCGCGACCAGCTCACGGTCGCCACTGCCGACCTCATCATCGAGAACGGCGGCGGCTACGACGCGTTCATCGATGCGCTGATCGAGTCCAGCGGCTCGGAGGCGCACGTGCTCACCGCCGTCGAGTACTCCCACGACTGGCGGGAGAACACCGGCCACGAAGCCGACGGCGACGCCGGGCACGATGACGAGACCGAGTCCGCGGCCGAAGACCACGAGCACGGCGATCACGAGCACGTCCAGGGCTTCAACGAGCACGTCTGGTACGACCCGCACACGATCGCGCACCTCGCCGAGGACATCGCCGCCGAGCTCGGTGAGCTCAGCCCCGCCGACGCCGCGACATTCACCGCGAACGCGGACGCCTTCGCCGCCGAGATCGACGGCCTCGAATCCTCCCTCGCAGAGATCGAGGCCGCACACGCGGGCGCGCAGATCTTCGCGACCGAGCCGGTGCCGTTCTACCTCGCCGAGGCCGCGGGCCTCGAAGACGCCACGCCGAGCGCCTTCAGCGAGGCCGTCGAAGAGGGCCAGGACGTCGCCCCCGCCACCCTGCTCGAAGCGCTGACCCTGATCGAATCCGGCGACATCGCCGTCATGATCACCAACGCCCAGACCGGGGGCGCCGAAACGACCGCCGTGCTCGATGCGGCCGCGGCCCAGGACATTCCGGTCGTGGAGTTCACGGAGACCCTCCCCGAGGACCAGACTTACATCTCGTGGATGCAGGCGAACATCGAGGCGCTCAGCGGAGCGCTGTCGGAGTGACCGCGCCGCCGCTCGAGATCAGGGACGCCGCGCTGCGGCGCGACGAGCGCGAGCTCTGGTCGGGCCTCGACCTGAGCGTCGCGCCCGGCGAGCTCATCGCCGTGCTCGGACCGAGCGGATCGGGCAAGACCACGTTGCTGCGCGCGATCCTGGGGCTCGAGAACCTCAGCGCCGGCGACATCCGGGTGCACGGCGAGCCGGTGACACGCAAGGGCAACCGCCGCGTCGGCTACATCCCGCAAGCGCGCCCGCTGCCCCGCGACACGGCCCTGCGCGGCCGCGACCTCGTCACCCTCGGGGTGAACGGGCACCGGTTCGGGTTCCCCTTCTCCCGCCGCGGCGAACATCGCCACGTCGACGAGCTCCTTCAGGCGGTGGGCGCCGCCGCGTACGCCGACCAGCCGGTCGGCCGGCTCTCCGGCGGCGAACAGCAGCGGCTGCGCGTCGGCCAGGCGCTCGCCGACGACCCGCGCCTGCTGCTGTGCGACGAGCCTCTGACGAGCCTCGACCTCGCCAACCAGCAGGCCGTCATCTCTCTCATCGACCGGCACCGCAAGCAGTCCGACGCCGCTGTTCTCCTCGTGACGCACGACATCAACCCGCTCCTGGGCAAAGTCGACCGCATCCTCTACATCGCCGGCGGTCGCTTCACGCTCGGCACACCCCAGGAGGTGCTGCGCTCCGATGTGCTCAGCGACCTGTACGGCGCGCACGTGTTCGTCCTCCGCGCGGGTGACCGGCTCGTCGTCGTCGGCGCCCCCGATGCCGAGGAGTCCCACCACCACCACGAGGACCACGAATGAACTGGCCCGACATCGCCGACGCCATGTTCGGCGGCCTCCCCTTCTACGGGCAGATCCTGGCTCTCGTCTCCAACTCGGTGTGGGCCGGCGCCGTGCTCGGCCTCGTGGGCGGCCTGATCGGCGTCTTCGTCATCCAGCGCGACATGGCCTTCGCCGTGCACGGCATCAGTGAGCTGAGCTTCGCCGGCGCCGCGGCGGCCCTGCTCATCGGCGTCGACGTGGTCACCGGGTCGATCGTCGGCTCCCTCATCGCCGCCGCCCTCATCGGCTGGCTCGGGGCCCGCGCCCGCGACCGCAACTCGATCATCGGCGTGCTCATGCCGTTCGGGCTCGGCCTCGGCATCCTGTTCCTCTCGCTCTACGACGGCCGCAGCGCCAGCAGCTTCAGCCTCCTCACCGGCCAGATCGTCTCGGTGCAGAACTCGCAGCTCGGGTGGCTGATCGGCATCGGCGCGTTCGTGCTGCTCGGGCTCCTCGCGATCTGGCGGCCGCTGCGCTTCGACTCCCTCGATCCGCAGTCCGCCGCCGCGCGCGGCGTTCCCACCACGGCCGTCTCGCTGGGGTTCATGCTCCTGCTCGGCCTCATCGTCGCCGTCGCGGTGCACATCATCGGCGCGCTCCTGGTCATGGCGCTCCTCGTGACGCCTGCCGCCGCGGCCATGCGCGTGGCATCCGGACCCCTGTCGGTGCCCCTGCTGTCGGCGCTGTTCGGGTTCGTGTCGGCCGTGGGCGGCATCCTGCTGGCCATCATGGGGACCCTGCCGGTGAGTCCCTACATCACGACGATCTCGTTCGTGATCTACCTCGTGTGCCGCGGCATCGGCGCCCGCCGCGGCCGCGTCGTCGCCGGACCGGCGCCCAGAGAAGCCCTCAGCGCCCGCGGGTAGACTCCCGAGCATGGCCCAGCGGAACACGTGGCAGCGCGAACGCGTGCGCGAAGCACTCGCCGACGCGCGCGGTTTCGTGAGCGCGCAGACGCTCCACGCCACTCTCCGCGACGAGAACACCGGCATCGGCCTGGCCACCGTGTACCGCGCCCTCGCCGGTCTCGCGGCGCAGGGCGACGCGGACTCGCTGCAGAGCCCCGAGGGCGAGGCGCTGTACCGGGCGTGCACGAGCACCGGCCACCACCACCATCTGATCTGCCGGTCGTGCGGACTCACCGTCGAGATCGCCGCCACCGACGTGGAGGAGTGGGCGCGCCGCACGGCCGCCGCCCACGGGTTCCGCGAGGCGGAGCACATCGTCGACATCTTCGGCCTGTGCGCGACGTGCGCAAGTGCTCGGGATGCCGCTGATGTCGCGTCCTGACCCCGGCACCGCGCGGTACACGCCCCGCACCGCGCGCCCGGATCCTCGCCCCGCCGCCCGCCTGGCCGCCGCCGTCGGCATCGGCGCGGTCGTCGTCGCAGCCCTCTTCCTGATCGACGCGTTCGCGCCCACGCTGTTCCCGGCATCCCTTCCGACACGTGCGCAGGACGGCCTCACCCTGGCCATCAGCGTGCTGATCGAGTCGCTGCCGTTCGTGGCGCTCGGTGTGGTGCTGTCGATCGTGGTGCAGGTCTGGGTGCCGCCTGGAGTCATCGAGAGATGGATGCCGCGCACGCCGTGGCTGCGTCGGGCCGTGCTCTCGCTGCTGGGCATGTTCATTCCGGTGTGCGAATGCGGGAATGTGCCCTTCGCGCGCGGTCTCCTCATGCGCGGATTCAGCGTGCCCGAGACCCTCACCTTCCTCATCGCCGCGCCGATCGTGAACCCGATCGTGATCATCACGACGCACCAGGCGTTCGGGTTCGACGACGGCATCCTCATCGCACGACTCCTCGGCGGCTACGCGATCGCCAACCTCATCGGCTGGCTGTACAGCCGGCATCCCTCCCCCGATACCCTGCTCACCGAGCGCTTCCGCGACACGTGCGCGCTCGTCACGCACGAACCCGGCAGCCGCTGGCGCCGCACGATGGCGCAGTTCGTGATCGAGCTGCGGGCCGTCATGCCGGCTCTCATCATCGGCTCGGCGCTCGCCGGCGCGGTGCAGGTGCTCGTTCCCCGTGAGACGCTGCTGGCGATCGGCTCGAATCCGGCGCTGTCGATCGTCGCGATGATCGCGCTCGCGATGGTGGTGTCGATCTGCTCCAACGTCGACTCGTTCTTCGCGCTGTCGTTCGCCTCGACCTTCACGCCGGGGTCGATCGTCGCGTTCCTCCTGGTCGGTCCCCTCGTCGACGTCAAGATGCTGGCGCTCCTGCGCACGACGTTCACCACGCGCACGCTCGCCGGGATCGTGGTCGTGGTGGTGCTCGCGGCCTTCGCGATCGGGACGGCGGTGAACCTCCTTGTCTGAGGCCTCTCCCGCCCGCGCGATCGTGCGCGAATCCCTGGTCACCCGGTGGCTGGGGGTCGGGCTCGCGGCGATCCTCGCCGTGGTGACCGTCTCGCTCGCGCTCACCGGGCAGCTGGGCCTGTACATCAACCCCGATTCGACGTGGTTCGCCGTGTCGATGTCGGTCGTCGTGCTGATCGGGGCGATCGCCTCGTTCGCGCTGCCGCTGGGTGCCGAAGCCGACCACGGCCACGACCACGGCGACGGCCACGACTCCGGCCACGACCACGGCGACGGCCACGCCCACGCCCACGGCGCCGCTCAGCACGAGGTCCCTGAGCCGACGCACGCGCACCGCCCTTCGCCGTTGGGCGTGGCCGCCACGGTGACCGGCGGGGTCGCGGCATCCGGAATCGTGCTCCTCACCCTCGTGCTGCCGCCCGCGACGCTCTCGGCCGAGCTCGCGATGTCGCGCGACACGGGCGCGGCGCCCCTGTTCGCCGGGTCCGATGTCGTGAACCTCGCTGCCACCGGCGACACCTCCGCGTTCGGGGTCGGCGAGTGGTCGGCCGTGTTCGCGACGGCGACGAACCCCGAGGCGTTCGACGGCGACCCGGTCGAGCTCACCGGCTTCGTGACGCCGGGCGAGCGGGGCGACTTCGCCCTCACGCGCCTGGTCATCACCCACTGCGTCATCGACGCCCAGCCGGCCAGTGTGCCGATCGTCGACGACGGCGGCGTGCCGAGCACCGGGCAGTGGATCACGGTGTCCGGCACCGTGCGCTCCACCTCGGACGGACGCCTGGCGATCGTCGCCGACACCGTCGACGAGATCGACGAGCCCGAGGACCCGTATGAGTTCTGACGGCCCCGGCACGGCTCCCGGCCGCGGCTCCGCCCCCGCGCCCGGCCGCACCCCCGGCCCCACGCGCCGCGGCAACGCGCGCCGCCGTCGTGGCCGCGCCTTCGTCTCCGCGTTCGGCATCGTGGTCGCGGTGCTCGCCGTCGTCGGGCTCGTCGGCGCCGCGGCGAGCGTCGCTCTCGGGCCGCGGGTCACCGAGGTGTCGGTCGATCCCGATGCCGCGGTGGCGGCATCCGGCTCCCGCCTCATCGTCACGACCTCGCAGTCGCTGGCCGAGGTGACCGCCGAGCAGGTCACGGTGACGCCGGAGACGCCGTTCGCGGTCGACACCTCCGGCCGCAGCGTCGGCGTGAGGTTCGGCACGCCGCTGCGCGACGAGACCGAGTACACGGTCACCTTCTCCGGCCTCACCGGCGTGGGCGGCGGTCCCGCGGTCGAGATCACCGAGACCTTCCGCACGCCGGCGATCGAGGTGCACCTGCTGCAGCGGGGCGGCGACGAAGACACGATCTTCCGTACCGACCTGGGCGGGGAGCAGGCCCAGCCGGTGTTCCGCCACCCGCACATCGAGGACTTCCGCGCCACCGCGTCGCACCTGGTGATCTCGGTGCGCACCGACGACGACCGCGCCGCGCTCATCGTCACCGACCTCGACGGCGGCGACGAGCGGGAGCTCCCGCTGCCGGGCAACGGCTTCGTCTCCAACCTGCAGGCCGCCGACCGGGGCGAGACGATCGGGTACACCTTCTCGGATGCCGACCTCGGCGCCGAGGGCGGGCGCGAGAGCATGCTCTACACGGCGTCAGTCGCACCGGGCGCCGCCGACGCAGAGCCGACGGCGGTCGCGGTCGAGGGGGTGGACCCGCGCGTCGACCAGTGGCGGTTCGTGCCCGAGACCGACAGCATCCTCGTGCTCACGTTCGACAGCACGCTGCTGCTCGCGGGGGCGACCGGCGAGGGCGCCACGACCCTCGGCAACGCCGTGTCGATCGAGGGCATCGCCGGCACCGACGCCATCGTCGAGCGCGTCGACGGCATCATCGTGATCGACCTCACCGACGCGAGCGAGGCGCCCCTCGTCGAGGCCGACGCCGAGCTCGGCCGATTGGATGCCGCGCTGCCGGTCCCCGGCGGCGGAACACTGCGCACGTATGCGCAGCTCGACGCCGACGGGTTCCCGGTGGGCTCGCGGATCGCGTTCGTCGACGACGACGGCCGGTCGCAGGTGGTCGCCGACGTCGATCCCGCCGATGCGGTGCTGCAGAACTGCGTGTCGCCCAGCGGGCGGTACGCGGCGACCCTCATCGCGCCGGACGCCGTCACGAACCGGTACGACCAGTACCTGCTGCCGATGCCGGAGACGGTCGAGACGCGACTGGCCGAACTCGACGATGCGACCGCGCTCGTGGCGCTCAGCGGCTTCGACATCTCCTGGTGCCGCGTCCCGCCGTCCTGACCGAGGTCCCTGAGCGAGCGCAGCGAGACGAACGGCCGCTCACTCGCTCCGCGCGGCCGCCTCGTCCTTCGGCGGCACCGGGATCGATGTGGGAAGCCCGCGCGCGAGCATCAGCCCCACCACCGTGATGGCGAACACGATGAACAGCGCCTGCCGCAGCGACTCGAGCTGCGCATCGGCGTACAGCTGCGCGATCGCCGCGGCCTCGTCGGGTCCGGCGCCGGCGGCGGTGAGCGCGTCCTGCGCCTGCTGCTGCGAGATGATCGGCGCGCCGGTCTCGGTAGCGGCCACCACGCCCGCGCGCACCTCGTCGGTCAGCTGCTCGCTCTCGGCCACGGTCGCCGTGAAGCCCGTGGTGAGCAGCAGGATGAACACCGAGCCCACGATCGCGGTGCCGAAGGAGGATCCGAGGTTCTGGAACGTGCCCTGCAGGCCGCCCACCTCGGAGGTGTCGTCCTTGGTGACCGCCGACATGTTGACGTTGCCCAGCTGCGACGCGAGCAGTCCGAAGCCCGCGCCCACCACGAACATGCCCGCTGCGAAGAGCCAGCCGGCGAGGTCGGGCTGCACGGCCGCGAACACGAGGAAGAGCCCGCCCGCCATGGTCAGCTGTCCGATGCGGCCGAGGTACCGCGCCGACTTCACCGTCGACAGGCGCGAGCCGAGCATCGAGAAGGCGATGAGCCCGAGAGAAAGCGGCAGGATCTTCAGTCCCGTCTGCAGCGCGTCGAAGCCGAGGATCGTCTGCAGGTAGACCGGCACGACGAAGAAGAGCGCGGCGATCGCGAAGTACTGCGCCATGAACATCGTCAGTCCGCTGCGCAGCGCCGTGATGCGCAGCAGGCTCACCCGCAGCAGGGCCGGTCGGCCGAGGCGCTCCAGCCGGTGCTGGCGCCGGATGAACAGCCACAGCACCACGATGCCCAGCAGCACCAGATAGGCGACCGGCGAGATGCCGAGCGGCGCCACGGTGACGTCGCCGATCACGGGCGGGTCGAGCGGGACGATCCAGCCCCACGTCTTGCTCTGCAGGATGCCGAAGACGAGCAGCGTCATGCCGAGCACCGACAGCAGCACGCTGAGCAGGTCGATGCGCAGGCTCTTCTCCGCCGGGACGTCCTTGATGCGGCCCGACACGACGAGCACGATCACGATCACGATCGCCTCGCCGACGAACACGTAGCGCCACGAGGCGTAGGTGGTCACCAGGCCGCCGATGAGGGGGCCGGCGGCGGCGGCGAGACCGGTGATCGCGCCGAGGGCCGCGAAGGCGACGACGCGGTCGCGGCCGGAGTAGTTGATCGCGGCCAGCGCCGCGATGGCGGGGATCACCAGCACTGCGCCCAGGCCCTCGACGAGGGACCATCCGACCAGCAGCACGGGGAGATTCGGGGCGAGCGCGGTGGTGAGCGAGCCGAGCCCGTAGATGACCGAGCCGATCCGGAAGGCGCGGGAGCGACCCCACTTGTCGCCGAGCTTGCCGCCGGTGAGCATGAAGGCCGCCATCGTCAGCGCGTAGAGCGTGATCGCCGCCTGCATTCCGGAGATGTCGGTGCCGAGGTCGGACGCGACGGTCGAGATGGACACGTTCATGACGGTGCTGTCGAGCACCATGACGAACTGCGAGACGCCGAGCACGATCAGCACGAACCAGCGGGCCATGCGTGAACAGTAGCGGGCGCGCATCGTCGACGGATACGGGGTCGCCGCCGACGGGCGCGCCTAGACTCGGCGCATGGCGGAGATCGCGCTGCGCCCGGTGACCCGCGACGAGCTGCGCGGCCTTCCTGCCGACATCGCTCCGCGCCTGCTCGGTGCGCACCTGACGACCGTCGTGGACGGTGAGAGCGTCACCGTGCGGCTCACCGAGGTCGAGGCCTATCACGGGCGCGGCACGGGCGACCGCCCCGATCCCGGCTCCCACGCACGCATGGGGCCGACGCCGCGCAACGCGACGATGTGGGGGGAGCCGGGGCACCTGTACGTGTACCTGAGCCACGGCATCCACTCGTGTGTGAATGTCGTGTGCGGTCCCGTCGGCGAGGCCGGCGGAATCCTCATGCGCGCCGCCGAGGTGATCGAGGGCGAGGATGCCGCGACGCGGCGCCGACCGGCAGCGCGCACGCTCCGCGACCTGGCGCGGGGCCCGGGACGCCTCGGCAGAGCGGTCGGGCTGCGGCATCCCGACCATGACGGCATCGATGCCGTCACGGGGGAACCGCGGGCCGGCGCGAGCGCGCGGCTGCTGGTGCGTGCCGCGCCTCTGGCCGAGATCGCCGCAGGACCGCGGGTGGGCGTCGCCGGCGTCGGCGGCACGGAGGCATTCCCGTGGCGCTTCTGGATCGCCGGCGATCCGACCGTGTCGGCGTTCCGCTGGGGCCGCGGAGCGGCCGCTGTCAAGGGCGACGCGCCGTCCGTGCTAGACTGACTCTTTGTCTGCGCGCACTCCAGCACGCAGTTCGCGTTTCGTCTCACTTCGTTCGCTCAACGACCGGTGCAACCGGGCGGGGTTCCGGCACGTGCGGCGGGATGCAGACAAGGGATCTTGGGTGGCACCGTCCGGTGCCACGGTACTAAGGAGACATCACTATGGCAGCAGTGTGCCAGGTGACCGGCGCTGTTCCCGGCTTCGGTCACAACATCTCGCACTCGCACCGCCGGACGAAGCGCCGCTTCGACCCGAACGTGCAGAAGAAGACCTACTTCGTTCCGTCGCTGGGTCGCAACATCAAGCTGAACGTCTCGGCCAAGGGCATCAAGGTGATTGACGCTCGCGGCATCGAGGCCGTCGTTCGCGACCTCCAGGCGAAGGGTGTGAAGCTCTAATGGCCAAGAAGGCTCAGGACGTCCGTCCGATCATCAAGCTGCGTTCGACCGCCGGCACGGGGTTCACCTACGTGACGCGCAAGAACCGTCGCAACAACCCCGACCGCATCGTGCTCAAGAAGTACGACCCGGTGATCCGCAAGCACGTCGAATTCCGAGAGGAGCGTTGATCCATGGCTAAGAAGAGCAAGATCGCGCGCAACAAGCAGCGCCAGGAGGTCGTCGACCGCTACGCCGCCAAGCGCGCGGAGCTGAAGAAGGCCCTCATCGACCCCAACTCGACCGACGAGCAGCGCGAGGCCGCTCGCGTGGGCCTGCAGAAGCTGCCCCGCAACGCGTCGCCGGTCCGCCTCCGCTCGCGCGACGTCATCGATGGCCGCCCCCGCGGTGTGCTGACGAAGTTCGGCATCTCGCGTGTCCGCTTCCGCGACATGGCTCACCGTGGCGAGCTGCCCGGTGTGACCAAGTCGAGCTGGTAAGCCCGCACGCGAAGAGCACCGTGTCCTGGTGATCACCAGCCGGTAGCACCACAGCAACGCCGAAACCCCTCGTTCCCGCTGAGACCTCAGCACGGAACGAGGGGTTTCGCGCATTTCAAGGGGTCTCGTCGACGGCGTCGTCTCCCCGATGATGGGCTCATGCCGCTCGATCCCTTCTTCGAGGAGCGCCTGCGTGTGCACCGCCGCTACCTGCTCGGCAAGGCGGTGAAGACGCTGCGCCGGCGTCTGGCCGCGCTCTGGCCCCGATGGGGCGGCGAGGACAGGGCGATGGATGCCGCGCCCGGCCGCGCCGCGGCATCCACGTCTCCGGGTCCTCGTGCCCGGGCGCGCGCCAAGAACCGCCGTGCGGCGCTGGCGTGGGACCGCACCGAGCTCGCGACCGTGGGCATGCCCGGGCCCGACGTGCCGATCGAGGAGCACCGGGTCGCCGTGCCGGGCCGCCCGGACGTGCGGGTGCGGCTCTACCGGCCGCGGGATGCCGCATCGCCCGTGCCCGCGGTGCTGACGTTCTTCGGCGGGGCCTTCCGCATCGGGGGGATCGACTACCCCACCACCGATGCGGCCTTCCGGCGCCGCGCCGCCGACGCGGGCGTCGTCGTCGCGGCCGTCGACTACGCACTCGCCCCCGAGCACCGCTACCCCACCCAGGTCGAGCAGGGTGTCGCCGCCCTGGGGTGGCTCTTCGCGCACGCCGCCGAGCTGGGCGTGGATGCAACTCGCATCGGCATCGCGGGGGTGTCGGCGGGGGCGAACCTGGCTGCCGCGGTGACGCTCGTCAATCGCGACGGCGCGGGCCATCCGCTCCGGATGCAGCTGCTCGAGGTGCCGGTCGTCGACCTCACCGGCGGGCACCTCGACTTCCGGGTGACGCGGGCTCTCGGCATCCCGACCCTGATCGCCGTGCGGGAGCTGCGCTCGGTCGCCCGCACCTACCTGCCGCACGCCCGCCAGGCGCGCGAGCCGCTGGCCTCTCCCCTGCGGGCGGCCTCGCACGCCGACCTGCCGCCGGCGGTGATCCTCACGGCGGAGTACGACCTGCTGCGCGGAGACGGCGCGGCCTACGGCCATGCGCTCCGGCGGGCGGGGGTCGAGGCGAGCACGGTGCAGTATCTCGGCGTCACCCATGACACCGCGATCTTCGGCGGCGTCCTGCCCGCCGCCCGTCGCTGGCACGCAGACGTGGTCACCGCACTGCGCCGCCTGCACGCCTGACCTGCCGTGCGCTACGCGCCGCGCGTCGCGGCGCCGCTCGTGGGGCGCCTGCGGTGGGTTGGGGCGCTCGGATGCCGCACGAGCCGCCCCACGAACACGCGCCGCATTCCTTCGTGGGGCGCTTGCGGTGGGTACAGGTGCCGGGATGCCGCACGAACCGCCCCACGAGAAAGGGCGGGGCCCGAAGGCCCCGCCCACCGGATCCCACCGCGGACACCGGATGCCGGGCCGGGGCGCTCGTCTCCCCGACCCGGGAACCGGCGACAGTGTCGCGGGATCCGGGATGCCGCGTCAGGCGGCCAGCGCGTGGGAGGTCGCCCAGTCCAGGGCGTAGTCGGCGACCTCTTGCCAGCCGTCCTGGCTGACGATCCGGTGCGTGCGGCCGGGGAACTCCTTGTAGTCGACGACCGCCGGGCTGCCAGACGCGTGGTACTTCTTCACGATCGCCTTGCCGATGGCCGGCGGCACGACGTGGTCGATCTCGCCGGTGAGGATCAGCAGCGGAGCGCGGTCGGTGCGGCCGTAGTCGACGTGGGTCACGCCGCCCTTCTCGTTGAGCACCGAGGTCACTCCCTCGAAGAAGACCCGGTTGTAGGAGTTGACCGCGTACTCCTTCCACAGCTTGTCGCTCTCGCTGCGGGGAAGGTCGTTGCCGAAGGTGAAGTGGAAGTGGCGCTTCGAGAGGGGCTTGGCGCCGTTCTTGCCGAAGGGGTTCGACAGGATCGGCGTGCCGGTCCACAGCGTCGAAAGGGGCAGGGCCGTGACGCCGGCGGTCTGTCCGGGCTCGACGCCCACGTAGGCGATGCCGAGCCCGCGGTCGGCCAGCATCTGGGTGATGACGCCGCCGAACGAGTGGCCCATGATGATGGGCTTCTGCGGCAGCGCGGTGATGATCTCCTCGTAGTAGTCGGCGATCTGCGTGAGGCCGATCCCCTTCAGGGGCTCGGGGTTCTGGCGGATCTCGTCGACGGTGCGGTCGCCGATGCCGGGCCAGCCGGGGATGATCACGTCGTGGCCGGCGGCGCGGAAGCGCTCCGCCCACGTGTCCCAGCTCTTGGGGGTCATCCAGAGGCCGTGGATGAGGACGATCGGGGCCTTGGTCGTGGTGTCCATGTCAATTCTCCTTGTTTGGTGCTTCGCGGTGGGTGGTGCTCCGAAGTGGTGGATCTTCGGCTATGGTAGACCGAACGTTCTATCTATGACAAGGTATTCCCGATGTCCCAGAAAAATCTTTCGGCCCGTGATCGGCTGCTGGATGCCGCGACCGTCCTCTTCTACGGCGAAGGCATCCACTCCGTCGGTGTGGACCGCATCGTGCAGGAGGCGGGCGTCACCCGCGCCACCATGTACAAGCAGTTCGCCGGCAAGGAGGGCCTCGTGCTCGCCTACCTCGCCCGCGAGGATCAGCAGCTGCGCGGCCTGTTCGCCGACGCGGCGCGGGCCTCGGACGACCCCGACGTGCTCCTCGACCTCGTGATCGAGGGCATCGCGGCCGACATCGGCGGTCGCCACACGCGCGGCTGCCCGTTCATCAACGCGGCCGCGGAGTATCCCGACCGGGGCCCGGTGCGCGAACTCATCGACACCCACCGCGAGTGGTTCCGCGCCACCCTCGAGACGCTCGCCCGAGGCGCCGGACTGCACGAGCCCGCCGAGGTCGCGGCATCCCTCGTCCTGTTGCGGGATGCCGCGCTCGTGGGCGGCTACCTCGACGGCCAGGAGCGGGTGGCGCCCGCCTTCGCCCGCACCGCACGCGGGGTGATCGCGTCCCATCGGGGGTGACGTGCGACCGGATCACGGGTCACTTTCGCCCCACCAGACCCTCGACACGCCGCCGCAAACGCGCGAAAGAGCCCAAAATCCGCGAAATTCCGCGGTTTCTGGCTATAGTCGAGGCGGTCGTTCCGACCAAGCCGGGGGGCTGATCGCCGTCCGGTCCGAGCAATGAGGGCCGCACGCGCAGCCCGCTTTGGAGGACATAACCCTATGGCCGACAAGTCCATCACCAAGACCGAACTCGTCGCGAGCATCGCCAGCGCGACGGGCCAGAGCCAGGCCGCCGTCTCGGGCGTGCTCGACTCCCTCTTCTCCACCGTCTCCGAGGCGGTCGCCAAGGGCAGCAAGGTCTCGATCCCGGGCTGGATCTCGTTCGAGCAGGTCGCCACCTCGGCCCGCACCGGCCGCAACCCGCAGACCGGCGAGGAGATCAAGATCCCCGCGGGCAAGCGTGTCAAGGTCACCGCCGGCTCCAAGCTGAAGGCGGCAGTGAAGTAATTCACTGAGCCGACCACAAGGGGGATGCCGGGAGGCGTCCCCCTTTCTCGTCGCCGATGGCGACGAACTACACTCGTGGGGTGAACCCCCGCGCGCTGCGGGCCGTCGGCCCCGCCATCCTTCTCGGCGCCGCGCTGATCGCACTGTTCGCGGCGCTCGCGTACGGCGGCGGTGCGGCACCCCTCGCGATCGGCGATCCCGGCCCGTTCGTGCGCTGGTCGTTGCCGACCGCGAAGCTGATCGTCAACCTCTCGGCCGCCGGCATGGTGGGCGTGCTGGTGACGGCGCTGTTCACGCTGCGCTCCGGAGAGCGCGAGTTCGACATCGCGCTGGATGCGGCATCCATCTCCGCCGCGGTGTTCACGGTGGCCGCCGCCGCGACCGGGTTCTTCACGTTCATCGACGCCTTCAATCCGGCGATCGACGCGGGGCCTGAGTTCGGGGCCCAGCTGGCCCGCTTCCTCGTCGACACCGAGGTCGGCCGCACGTGGCTGATCACGACGGTCGCCGGTGCCGTGCTCACGGTGCTGACCTTCGCCGTGCGCGGGTGGACGACGACCCTTTTCGTCGCGATCCTCGCGGTCGCCGCGCTGATCCCGATGGGCACGCAGGGGCACTCGGGATACGACGCCGGGCACGACGCCGCGGTCGTCGCGATCATCCTGCACATCATCGCCGCAGCCGTCTGGGTCGGCGGTCTGCTGCTGCTGGTGCTCGTACGGCCCGTGCTCGCGCAGCCTGCGCTGGCCACCGTCGTGACGCGGTACTCGAGCATCGCGCTCGTCGCATTCATCGTCGTCGCCGTCTCGGGCACCGTGCGCGCGGCGATCGGCCTCGGGGACTGGTCGGCGCTGCTGTCGGAGTACGGCGTCATCCTGATGGTGAAGATCGCCGCGCTCGGCGGGCTGGGGCTGTTCGGCGCCTGGTACCGCCGCCGGCTGATCGGGGGGCTCACCGGGGAGAAGGCGTCGCGCTCCTTCTGGACGCTCATCGCGTTCGAGTTCGCCCTGATGGGCGTCGCGAGCGGCGCCGCGGCGGCACTGGCGCGCACGCCCCCGCCCGTGGACACCTCGCTCCCGGCCGAGCGCACGCCCGCCCAGTTCCTCACCGACGCCCCGCTCCCGCCCGAGCTCACCCCGCTGCACTACCTCACCGCGTGGGACATCGATCTGCTCTGGGCGTTCGCCGTTGGCTTCGGCCTCCTCTTCTACCTCGCCGGCGTCTGGCGGCTGCGCCGCCGCGGCGACGCCTGGCCCGTCTACCGCACCGTGCTGTGGTCGCTCGGCCTCCTGCTGCTGCTGTGGGTCACCGGCGGCGTCGTCAACGTCTACCAGGACTACCTGTTCAGCATCCACATGGTCGGCCACATGCTGCTGACCATGGCGATCCCCGTCATGCTCGTCGCCGGTGCGCCGGTGACCCTCGCGATGCGCGCGATCCGCAAGCGCGACGACGGCACTCGGGGCGGGCGCGAATGGATCCTGTGGGCGGTGCATTCCCCCGTCTCGCGCGTGCTCACGAATCCGTTCGTCGCGGCCGGGCTGTTCGTCGGATCGCTGTGGGTCTTCTACTACACCGACCTCTTCCGCTGGTCGCTGTACGACCACCTCGGCCACGAGTGGATGATCGCCCACTTCCTCATCACCGGGTACCTGTTCGTGCTGACCCTCATCGGCATCGATCCGGTGCCCTACCGCCTGCCCTACCCGGGGCGACTGCTGCTGCTCATCGGCGTGATGGCGATGCACGCGTTCTTCGGCATCGCGATCATGATGCAGGAGGGCCTCATGGTCGCCGAGTGGTTCGGGTCGATGGGGCGCACGTGGGGCGCGACGCCGCTGGAGGACCAGTACATCGGCGGCGGGGTCGCCTGGTCGATCGGCGAGATCCCGACGCTGGTGCTCGCCATCACGGTGGCCATCCAGTGGTCGCGCAGCGACGCACGCGACCAGAAGCGCCAGGATCGCCACGCCGACCGCACCGGCGATGCGGAGCTCGAGGCCTACAACGAGCACCTCGCGAAGCTCGCCGAGCGCGACGCCCGCACCCGCACCTGAGCCGCCGGGCGCGGCATCCACCGCCCCTCGTCCGCGTCAGCGGGTGTCGGGGCCGGTGACGACGATGGATGCCGTGCCGTCGGGTCGCACGGTGATGTCGGCGGTCACGATGAAGGGCACGTCCTCGTCCACCGCGGTGATCGAGCCGTCGAAGAGCGACTGGATGTCGACCGCGATCCGCGCGACGGCCTCGGTGGGAGGGATGCGCCATCCGGCGCCCGCCGGCTCGACCGTGACCGCGGGGTGGGCCGAGATCGACCAGGTGGGCGGCGCGACGATGCGGTCCTGCACGAGATAGCCGAACGGGCAGGCGGTGGGCTGCAGCACCTGCTGCGACGCGCAGGATTCGAGGAACTGCACGACGCGCTCCTGCACGACCTCGACGAACTCCTCGGTGGCCGTCGCCTGCACCGACACGGGGATCGTGTGGAACGGACTGTCGGAGAGCACGGCCACGCCCGGCGTCGCCGAGATCGCCGTGTCGACGGAGATCGAATACACCCCGGGCGAGAAGACCAGCAGGGGCACCGCTTCGAGCGGGTCGGCATCGACGCCGTCGGGCGAGACCTGGCGCTTGTCGATCTCGAAGCCGTTCACGTCGAAGCTCATCGAGCCGTTCACGGTGAGGTCGATCACCGCGAGGGGGCTCCGGGCGAAGCGCCACGTCGGAGCGATGCCGATCCAGCCGTCGCGTTCGACCTCGAAGGTCGTCGTGCCCTGGTAGGCGCCGGCCCGGTAGTCGACGGTCACCAGCGTGACCTCTCCGTCGATCTGCTCGGAGACCACCTCGACGTCGGTGAGCGCGGCGAGGGCGTCGCGCCGCAGCAGCGCGTCGGACGCCTGCTCGGGCAGGGAGGAGTCCGCGAGGTCCGCGGAGTCGATCGCGACGCCCGGAACCGCGAGGGCGTCGGCGGCATCGCGATCGGAGAGCATGCCGAGGTAGCGCTCCACGAAGGCGGTGGGGCTGTAGAAGTGCTGGTAGAGCAGCGCGCCGCCCGCCCACAGGGCGGCGACGAGGGCGGCGCCCAGCACGCCGATGATCATGAGATCGCGGCCCAGGGTGCGGCGGCGCGGAGCGGGGATGGGCGCGTACGGGGTCTCCGAGGAGTCCGACGACGCGACAGCGGACGCCGGAGTGGTGCCCACCGCCCCTTGACTCACCCGGCAAGTCTAGGGAGCCAGTCCGAACGGAAGCCGAAAGCGAGTGCATCCGGTCGTTAGCATGAATCGGTGACCACCCCCGCGCTGTCCCCCGAGCAGGAGGCGGTGTTCCGGCTCATCGAAGACACCCGCGAGCACGTGTTCGTCACCGGCCGCGCCGGCACCGGCAAGTCCACGCTGCTGCAGCACCTGGCCTGGAACACGAGCAAGCAGATCGCCGTGTGCGCGCCGACGGGCGTGGCCGCGCTCAACGTCGAGGGGCAGACGATCCATTCCCTGTTCCGACTGCCGATCGGCCTCATCGCCGGGGGCGATCTCGATCAGTCCGACGCGACGCGGCGCATCCTGAACGCGATCGACACACTGGTGATCGACGAGATCTCGATGGTGAACGCGGATCTCATGGATGCCATCGACCGCTCGCTCCGGCAGGCGCGGGGCCGCCGCGCCGAGCCGTTCGGCGGCGTGCAGATCGTCATGTTCGGCGATCCGTACCAGCTCGCCCCGGTGCCGCCGCGCGGGGACGAGCTGCGGTACATCCGCGACCACTACCGCTCCTTCTGGTTCTTCGACGCGAAGGTGTGGGTGGGCGAGGCCGCCTCCGACGGCATCCTCGACGTCGGCTCCTATGGGGCGGCCCTGCACATGCGCGAGCTCGTCGACATCCATCGCCAGAGCGACCCGGCGTTCAAATCCATGCTCAACGCCGTGCGGTACGGGCGCGTGACCGCCGACATCGCGAAGGTGCTCAACGACACCGGGGCGCGGGCCGTGCCCGACCCGGCCGACGGCGAGCATCCGATCATCACGCTCGCGACCCGCAACGACATCGTCAACAACATCAACCGCCGCCACCTCACCGAGCTCATCGGGCGCGAGCAGACCGCGGTCGCCGAGGTCAACGGCGATTTCGGGCGGGGGGATGCCGCGTACCCGGCCGACATGGAGCTCAAGCTCAAGGTGGGGGCGCAGGTGATGTTCCTGCGCAACGACTCGTCGCAGTTCGGCGATCCGCCGCGGTGGGTCAACGGCACGATCGGCACCGTGACGAGGATCGCCGGAGGCACGGTGCGCGTCGACGTCGACGGCGAGGAGGTCGACGTCGAGCCGGCGGTGTGGGAGAGGTTCCGCTACGCCTACGACGCCGGGTCGAAAGCCCTGACCCGCGAGATCGTGGCCGAGTTCACCCAGTTCCCGCTGCGGCTGGCGTGGGCGGTGACCATCCACAAGTCGCAGGGCAAGACCTACGACCGGGCGGTCATCGATCTGGGCTCGGGCGCGTTCGCACCGGGACAGACCTACGTGGCGCTCTCCCGGCTCACCTCGCTGGACGGGCTGTACCTGTCGCGGCCGCTGCGGCCGAGCGACATCCGCGTCGACCCCGACGTGCAGCGCTGGATGAGGGGCGTGCGCGAGGGGACGGCGACCCGCACCGGTCCTTGAGTCCCGTCTCGGTGACCGCGCTCCCCCGCCTCGGGGATGCGACGGGCCGTCAGGCGGCGCGGGCGGCCTTGTCGTGCGCGAGGTCGTGGAAGAGGTCGGTGTTGAAGCGGTACGCCAGCAGCACCTCCGCGATGACGCGCTCCTGCTCCGCCGCGTCCCACGGGGCGGCATCCAGCTGCTCGCGGTACACGTCCTTGAACGCCTTCGGGTCGGCGATGTCGTCGAAGAGGTAGAACCCGATGCCGTTGGTCTCGAAGCCGAACCGGCGCGCCATGACCCGCCCGATGAACTGGCCGCCGGAGAGGTCGCCGAGGTAGCGGGTGTAGTGGTGGGCGACGAATCCGCCCGCCCAGGTCGCGCCGACCTCGTTCACGCGGTCGACGTAGCGGCGGGTGGTCGGCAGCGGCTCGATCCGTTCGCGCCAGTCGGGGCCGAGGAGGAACTCGAGGTCGGCCTCGAGCGCCGGCAGCCGGGTGAGCTTGTCGCTGAGGAAGACCGATGCCACCGGATCGTTGCGCATCACCCCGGCGGTGCGCTCGAGCGCCTCGTAGAGGAACCAGTGCTGCGCGACCAGCGCGATGTAGTCGTCGCGCGTGCCCTCTCCGGTCATGAGGTCGGACATGAACCCGGCGGATTCGCTCGACGAGTGGGCGCTGCTCGAACGCTCGCGGAGGGCCGCGGAAAAGGGGAGGACGCCGCTCATGCGCCCACTATACCTTCAGGTAAGCGGAACCTAAGTTACGAGCGGGGAAAGTTCCGGGGGAGGGTGGTCACGCGTGCGGCCGCGGCTCGACGCCGAGCCGGCGGCAGGCCTCGTCGTAGAGCGCGACGATCTCGCGGCGCACCTCGGGGCGCGCGGTGATCGGGGCAGCCGGCCACGCGACGGCGATCTCGCGCGTGGTGCCGTCGGCCAGGGTCGCCGCCCAGCGGCCGCCATCGCCGTCGAAGGCGGTCATCGACGCCGCCGAGATCGTGGCGTCGGGCGCGAAAGCTCTCGCGATCAGGAGATTGTCGTCCGCGTGGTCGCCGTTCATGTGGTCGAGCACTGCCGCGACGACTGTGGCGTCGAACTGGTGGGTCATGAGGGACAGATTAGGGAACAGCGGCGGCGGGGCGCTCGAATCGGAGGATCGGCGCAGATATGTTTGAATGCTCTGGACGATCATCGGGGGGTGATATGCCGATGGCAGCACGACGACGGCGCGTGGGCGCTGCGCTCGCCGCCGCAGTGGTGCTCGCGATCGGGCTGGCCGCCTGCTCCGGGCCGGGCGTCGAACTCGACGGACCCGAGCAGGTCGACAGCGCCCTTCCCGAGGCCACGGTCACCGAGCTGAGCGCCGCGGTCGAGAACGCGATGACGGCGGCGGGGGCCTCCGGCGCGATCATCGGCGTCTGGGCTCCGTGGAGCGGCACGTGGGTGAGCGGGTTCGGCACCCAGCGCCCGGGAGGCGGGGCCGAGGTCACCGAGGACATGACCTTCCGCGCGGCGCGCATCGGACGGCCGATGACCTGCGACGTGCTGTACCGCCTCGTCGCGGACGGGCGCGTGAAACTCGACGCCGCCGTGTCCGACTACGTGGGCGGCGTAGCCGACCTCGGGGACGTCACCCTCGAGCAGCTGTGCAACAGCACCAGCGGCATCGGGGCGTACCAGGGGCAGCTGCAGACGCTGTGGCTGTCGAACCCCGAGCGGCGCTGGCAGCCGCTCGAGCTCGCCAGCTACGGCCTCGGCCAGGAGCGCAAGACCGAGCCCGGCCAGGCCTATCGGGACTCCGACGCCGGCTATGTGCTGCTCGGCCTCGCCCTCGAACGGGCCACCGGCAAGACCGCCGCGGAACTCATCGAGGAGTACGTCGCCGAGCCGCTCGCGCTCGAGGCGACGCGGCTGTCGAACGGGTCGGCGCAGGCCGGCGCCACGGTGCTCGCCGGCGCGCACTCGACTCGCACCGACGGGGTGTGGAACTGCACCGATCCGATCGACGCGACGCCGGTGTCGGCCAGCACGGGGTTCACCGATTCCGGGATCGTCACCGACATCGACGATCTGGGCCGCTACGCGCAGGCGCTCTCCGAGGGCGTGCTGATGCCCGAGGGCACCGACCGCTGGGATTCCGTGCAGCCGGCTTACAACGGCGCCCCCGCGTGGTACACCATCGGCGGCGGCACCGTTCAGGCGGGCGCCCTCACCGGGCAGTTCGGCGCGGTCCCGGGCTACATCACCGCCGCGTTCGCAGACGATGAGACGGGACTGACGGTCGCGGTCGTGCTCAACAACTCGGCTGCGGGCGGCGGATTCGGCGCCTACCTCGCGTGGGAGCTCGCGGCGATCGCATCCAAGGCTCCGGCGACCGGGAGCGAGCCTGCCCCGGCCGCGGGACTGCCCTGGACGCCCGAGCAGTACCACGACGCGATCACCGACGGCGCCATCTGCGCTCCCGCCGAGTGAGCCCGCGCGGGTGAGCCTGCGCGTCGCCCCGTCGTCGGCGGTCGCCCTCGTCGTCGTGGGGCTCGCCTGCCAGGAGGTCGGCGCGTCGCTGGCCGTGCTGCTGTTCCCGCAGGTCGGGCCGCTCGGCATGGTGTTGCTCCGACTGGTGTTCTCGGCGCTCATCCTTCTCGCGATCGCGCGTCCGTCGCTGCGCGGGCATTCGGCCTCCGCCTGGCGCGGCGTGCTCTGGTTCGGCGGCGTGCTCGCCCTCATGAACGGACTGTTCTACCTCGCGCTCGAGCGCCTTCCGCTCGGCGTGACGGTCACGATCGAGGTTCTGGGGCCCCTCGTGCTCTCGATCGTCGCCAGCCGTCGCGCCTCGGCATGGCTATGGGCGCTGCTCGCGCTTGCGGGTGTCGTCGCCCTCGGCGGGGGAGGCTGGGATCGCCTCGACCCGCTGGGTGTGCTGTTCGCCCTGGGCGCCGCCGCGAGCTGGGCGTTCTATATTCTCGCGTCGGCACGTGTCGGCCGGGACTTCGCGAAGTTCGACGGCCTCGCCCTCGCGATGACCGCCGGAGCGCTGGTCGCGCTTCCGTTCGGGATCGTGGATGCCGGGCCCGCGCTCCTGCGGTGGGAGCTCGTCGCACTCGGCGCGGCGGTCGCCGTGCTGTCGTCGACCATCCCATATGCCCTCGAGCTCATGGCTCTGCGTCGACTGCCGGCGGCCGCCTTCGCCATCCTCATGAGCCTCGCTCCCGCGACGGCGGCGGTGGCCGGCTTCGTGCTCCTCGGCCAGCACCTGTCGTGGCTCGAGATCGTCGGCATCGGCCTCGTGATCGCCGCGAGCATCGGAGCGGTGCGCTCGTCGGCGCGGGCCGCCCGGGAGGCTGCGGAGCCGGTGGCTTAGGGCGCCTCGCCGCCGAGGATCCGCTCGATCTGCCGGACAGCCGCGGTCACGCCGTCCTCGTCGCGGATGCGTCGACCGACCTCGGCCGCGCGTTCACGGATCCGGTCGTCGGTGACGACCTCGCGGATCGCCGCGGCGAGACGGGCCGGGGTGATCTTCTTCTGCGGGACCGGGGCGCTTCCGGCGCCGGAGCGCGCAACGAGTGCACCCCAGAAGAACTGGTCGACGATGAACGGGCACACCACGGTCGGCCGGCCGGCGCGGAGCCCCGCCGCCGTCGTTCCCGCGCCGCCGTGGTGCACGACGGCGGCGACGCGCGGGAAGATCCAGTCGTGCGGTGCGTCGACGATGTGCATGACCGAAGGCGGGAGGTGCGCGGCATCCATCCCTCCCCAGCCTGTCGCGATGATCCCGCGCATTCCGGTGGCCTCGAGCGCCTCGACGACAGAACGCGTGATGCGCTCCGGATCGCGGCCGGCCATGCTGCCGAACCCGATGTAGACGGGAGGATCGCCGGCATCGAGGAAGGCGAGGAGGTCGGCGGGCGGCGTCCAGTCGGAGGGGGCGTCGAGGAACCAGTATCCGGTGAGCTGCGCGCGAGCCGACCAGTCCGCCGGGCGGGGGAGCACGTGGCTGCTGATGCCGTGGATCACCTCGAGCGCGCGTCCGTCGGGCTGGGTCGGCGACATCGCCGCCCGCTTCTTCGGCGCGAGACCGAGCGTCTCCTGCCGGAAGCGGTTGGCCATCTTGTCGTACGAGGCGTAGCCGAGCGCGGCGAGACGGTAGGTGAAGCGGTTGTACCAGCGACCGACGGGGAGCGCCGGCATCCCGATCATGGGGAAGTCGCCGGTGGGCACCGACACCGGCACCACAAGCCCCTGTACCGCCGTCGCGCCGAGCTTGTCGGCGACATGCGGGGCGGCGAGGGCCTTGGGGTGGTAGATCACGAGCTCGGGTCGCGTGGTGCGGGCGACGTCCCACACGTCCGCCATCAGGCGCTCGTTGATCGGTCCCGCCTGGCGGGCGAGTCGGATGCTGGAGCGGATCAGCCCGAGAGCGCCGGACGCCTCGTCGATCGTCGCCCGTCCGGCATCCGAGTCGAGGAGCAGGAGGATGTCGTCGCTCAGCGGGGCGAACGCGACGCCGTGCTCGGCGACGAAGGGGGCGAAGCGCCCGCAGGTGGCGAGCGTCACGTCGTGTCCGGCCTCCTGCAGCCCTCGGGCGAGGGCGACGTAGGGCTGGACGTCTCCACGTGAGCCGACGGTGACCACCAGGATCCTCGACATCAGACCTCTCCCTTCCGGCTGCGGCGGAACTCGTCCATCAGCTCCGGAATCCGCTCGATCATGAATGCGTAGAAGTCCCGCGTGCGTGCGAGGCGCTGCGCGCGGGGTGCCGCGTCGGAGCCGAGCACGTCGATGCCGCGCTGCACCACGTCGAGGAAGTCGCGCATCTTCGCCGTCGGATCGGCGGCGCGGGCGAAGGCGTCTTCGTCGATCTCGTACGCGTGACCGCGGCCCGCGGCGGGAACGCGTCGCACGAGCCCCGACTGCTGCAGAGCCCGCATGCCCGTCGACACCGACGCCTTCGACAGCCCCGTCGCGTCGACCAGCTGCGCGTTCGTCTGGCGGGGCGGGTCGCAGATCATGAGCCATCCCAGCAGGGTGCCGAAGGCGGGTGTCATCCCCATCTGCGACAGGGCGACGCCGACCTCGGCGGCGTAGGCCCGCGCGTCGTCGTCGTGCATGCTTTCTCCCCATTAGGTTCAGAACGTTCTGAACATACCATGAGGTCGTCGGTGTCTGCGAGCCCGCCGTGTCTGCGGTGGCGCGTAGGCTCGCGCCATGGCCACGCTCGACGACGTGCGCCGCCTCGCGGCGGAGCTGCCCGGCAGCGAGGAGCGCGCGATGACCGGGGGAGCGGCGTGGTTCGTGCGGCGAAAGCTGTTCGCGTGGGAGTGCCACCCGTGGCCGAGCATCCCGGCCGACATGCGCGCGATCATCGCCGCCGAACTCGTGGTCGGCGTGAAGGTGGCAGATCGGCTCGATGCGCTCGCGCTCGTCGACATGGCGCCCGACGTGTTCCTGCGCACCACGACGGCATGGAGCGAGCCCAAGGTCGCGTTCCGCATGGCCCTGATCGATCCGGAGCACCTCGCCGAGCTGGTCACCGAGGCGTGGCGGGTGCAGGCTCCGAAGTACCTGCGGCGCCAGTACGACGAGCGGGAGCGGTAAGCGCGGCGGTGCCCGATGGTCGCTCCGCTCTGGGGTCGGCGCCGCGGCATACTCGTTCGTATGGGCGATCGCGAACACCGGTCCGCGCTGCTGGCAGCGGGCGAGACGATGGCGATGGTGACCCCGGTGGTCGCCCAGCCGGTAGACGACGCCGAGGTGTTCCGCATCGACGCAGGGGGTGCGGAGTCGAACGTCGCCGGGCACGTCGCGGCCCTCGGCCACCCGGCCCGCTGGGTCAGCCGCCTCGGCGACGACCCGCTCGGGCGTCGCGTCACGGCGATCCTGGGCGGACGGGGGATCGACCTGTCGGGTGTCGTGATCGACGCGGCGCATCGCACGGGCCTCTATGTCAAGAACCCCGGTGCGGGCGTGCACTATTACCGAGACGGCTCGGCGGCCTCCCACCTCGACGCCGCCGACGCCGATGCGGTCGACCTCCACGGGGTGGCGATCGTGCACGTGTCGGGGATCACGGCGGCGCTCGGCGGCACCGCGCCGCAGTTCCTCGACCGGCTCATCGATCGTGCCCGGTCGGCCGGGGCTCTGGTGAGCTTCGACGTCAACCATCGCGCGGCTCTCTGGGCTGCCGAGACCGCGGCCCCGGTGCTGCGCGATCTCACCGCGCGCGCCGACATCGTGTTCGTCGGTCGCGACGAGGCCGAGACCCTGTGGGGCACCGCGGATGCCGCGAGCACGCGCGCTCTGCTGTCCGACGTGCCCGAGCTCGTCGTCAAGGACGGCGAGCTCGGCGCCATCTGCTTCGAACCGGCCGGCGCGACCTTCGTGCCGGCGCTGCGTGTGGCGGTGGTGGAGCCGGTCGGCGCCGGAGACGCGTTCGCCGGCGGATACCTCGCCGCGCGCCTGTCGGGCGTGCGCGCCGGCGCCCGCCTCGCGGCCGGCCACGCGCGCGCCGCGCTCACCCTGCAGACCACCGGCGACTTCCCCGACGCCGCACCCGCGGCATCCGCAACCCAGAAAGCGACACGATGACCGACTCAGCGTTCTTCGACGATCTGTTCTCCCGCGCCCCGCTCATGGCGATCCTGCGCAGCATGGGTCTCGAGCGCTCGGTGCGCGTGGCGACCACCGCGTGGGACCTCGGCCTCGACGCGGTGGAGGTCACCATCCAGTCGACGGCAGACGTCGAGACCCTGCGCGAGGTCGCCGCGCTCGGGCGCGAGCGCGGCGCCATGGTCGGCGCCGGCACCGTCATCACACCCGCACAGGTGAGCGCCGCCGTCGACGCTGGAGCCGGCTACCTCGTGTCGCCGGGGCTCGACCCGGTCGTCGTGCGCGCGGCCGCCGAGGCGGGCATCCCGATCCTTCCGGGGGTCGCCACCCCGAGCGAGGTGCAGCACGCGGTCGCCCTCGGGCTCGAGTGGCTGAAGGCATTCCCGGCGCAGTGGCTGGGGCCGGAGTGGTTCCGGCACCTGCGCGGGCCGTTCCCGCAGGTGCGCTTCGTCGCGACCGGAGGGATGGATGCCGGCAATGCCGGTGCATTCCTCGATGCCGGTGTCCGCGTGGTCGCCGTCGGATCGGCGCTCGACGACGAGGCGCAACTCGCGCGCCTGGCCGACCTCCTCGCCGCCCGGCAGAGCTGACATGGGCTCGTTCGCGATCGGCGAGACCGACTTCCTGCTCGACGGACGCCCGCATCGGATCCTCTCGGGCGCGCTGCACTACTTCCGCGTGCATCCCGGGCAGTGGGCGGACCGCATCCGCACGGCGCGGCTCATGGGCCTGAACACGATCGAGACCTACGTCGCGTGGAACGCGCACGAGCCGCGTCGCGGCGAGTGGGACGCCAGCGGTGCCAACGACCTCGGCCGCTTCCTCGACCTCGTCGCCGCCGAGGGCATGCACGCGATCGTGCGCCCCGGACCCTACATCTGCGCCGAGTGGCACAACGGCGGGCTGCCGGTCTGGCTCACCGCGATCGAGGGCGTCGGGCTGCGTCGCTCGGAGCCCCAGTACCTCGCCGCGGTGACGACCTATCTGGAGCGCGTCTACGAGATCGTCGCGCCGCGTCAGATCGACCGCGGCGGGCCGGTGATCCTGGTGCAGATCGAGAACGAGTACGGTGCGTACGGCTCCGACAAGGACTACCTCGCGCATCTCGTGCAGGTGACGACCGATGCGGGCATCACGGTGCCCCTCACGACGATCGATCAGCCGACCGACGACATGCTGACGGCCGGGTCGCTCCCCGGTCTGCACCTCACGGGGTCGTTCGGGTCGCGGGCGACCGAGCGGCTCGCCACGCTCCGCCGGCACCAGCCGACCGGGCCGCTCCTGTGCGCGGAGTTCTGGGACGGCTGGTTCGACTGGTGGGGCGGCATCCACCACGCCACCTCGGCCGCCGACTCGGCCGCCGAGCTCGACGCCCTGCTGGCCGCGGGAGCATCGGTGAACTTCTACATGGTGCACGGCGGCACCAACTTCGGGCTGACGAACGGGGCGAACTACAAGGGCCGCTACCTGCCGATCGTCACGTCGTACGACTATGACGCCCCGATCGACGAACGAGGCGACCCGACCGAGAAGTACTTCGCCTTCCGCGACGTGATCGCGAAGTACGCGCCGGTGCCCGACGAGGTGCCGGCACGCTCTGCGCCCGCGCCCGTGTTCGAGGTCGCCATGGCGCACGACCTCGACGAGTCCGGGAACGGCGCGGCCGAGGGCGGATGGTTCGAGACGCCGCCCACGTTCGAGGAGCTGGCGCATCCGGGTGCGCTCGTCGCGTACGAGACCGAGATCCCGGATGCCGGATCTCCGCGCGTGCTGCGATTCGACGATGTCCGCGATCACGCCTGGATCTCGGTCGACGGGCGATCCGTGGGTACGCTCGCGCGCACGCGCCATGAGACCGCGCTGCGGCTTCCGCCCGGCCGGCGACTGCGCGTGCTCGTGGAGGAACAGGGCCGGGTCAACTACGACCAGCACCTGGGTGAGCCCAAGGGTCTGATCGGCGTTCCGACGCTCGACGGGGTGCCGCTCACCGGATGGACGGCGACCCCGCTCGACCTCGACGCGCTCGCCGGGTCTGAGTCCGCGCGCACAGCGGATGTGGTCGGCGTCGAGGCGCCGTTCGTGTACCGAGGCAGGTTCGACGGCGGCGCAGCATCCGACCTCTTCCTCGACACCAGCGGGTGGGGGAGGGGCTTCGCCGCGGTCAACGGCTTCGTTCTCGGTCGCTACGGGCGCTCCGGTCCTCAGCACACGCTCTACGTACCCGCGGCGGCACTCGTCGACGGGACGAACGAGCTGGTGATGATCGAGCTCGAGACGCCGGTCGACCCGGTCGCGCGGTTCGTCGCCGGGCCGGACCTGGGCCCGCGCGAGGAGTGATCCTCTCGCCATCCGCCGTCGGGCATCGATCAGCGGCTCACGCCGTCAGAGGTCGCTGAAGTCGTTGCCGGGGAGGCTGATCTGCTCGATGCGGTCGCCGACCTCGATCATCACGTACTCGCGTCCGGGTTCGCCCGCGCGCACGAGGGATTCCGTCCCCTCGACGACGCGACCGTCGACGCCCATCCAGTCGGCCTCGCCGTCGCCGTCGACATCCCACTCGTTCCAGCCGCCGGCGGCGACGATGTCGGCGCGCTTGTCTCCGACGGCGAGGCCGCTCGAGGTCTGGACGGGAACACCGGCAATGCGGGGCGCCGAGACGGTGAGGCTCACCGTCGCTGGGGTCAGCACGGTCATGCTGACCTCTGTCCAGACATACCGGACGCCCATGACGTCTCCGCCGCCGAACGGATCCGTGATCGACGATTCGACAGGACTGCTTCCGGTGAGATCCGCGAAGAAAACACGAAGTCCCTCGGCGTCGTCGAGCGCCAAGAAGCCCTCGACGCCGTCGACCGCGAACGAGAGCCCGTCGAGGGAGACCACCATCGCATTCTCGAGCCAGGGCGACGGGGATGCCGTGGGCGTCGCCGACGCGGCCGGAGTCGCTGCGGAAGGTGTCACCGGCGAGGAGGCTCCGGGCCCTTCCGCCTCGGAGGCATCGGCCACGCACCCGGTCAACAACAATGCAGATGCTGCGATCAGGGCGGCGGCGACGCGAATCATGTGGAGGGGCTGACGGGAATCGAACCCGCGCTGTCTGCTTGGGAAGCAGAAGTTCTGCCATTGAACTACAGCCCCGGAGCCTGGAAGGGCACCGCGCTTCATACTACCCGCTGAGATCCGGCGTTCGCGCACGCCGGGCGCGGTCGCCTACGCAGCCGGGAGGAAGTACTCGCGTGCCAGCGGCGCGACCTCGAGGTGCTCGGCATCTGCGCGGGAGATCCACCGCAGCTCCGCGATCTCTGCGCCGACGACGGGGACCTGCGCGCCGATCTCGGCGGCGAAGACGTCGGCGACGACGAGGAACCCCGGTTCATTGGCTGCGGCCGCCGTGAACCGGCCGAGCGGACGCAGCTGCGACGAGGGGATGCGGATGCCGAGCTCCTCCTCGAGTTCGCGGCTGAGGGTCTCGTCGGCCGATTCGCCGGTCTCGGGCTTGCCGCCGGGCTGCATGAACGCGGTGGTCCCGGCCTTGCGCACGAGCAGCAGACGGCCCTCGGCATCGGTGATGACCGCGGCGGAGACGCGGAGATGGCGCGGCGGGGTGTGGTCGGCGGTCATGCTCACTGTCGCACGGTAACAGGTTGCGCACATCCTGCCGACGTAGGATCGCGTGTGCCTCACGAGACCCCTGCCACGTCCGACCTCCCGCCGAGCGGCATCGACCCGACGGAACTGGAGATCACGCTCCGCGTGCTGAAGGGGATGGCGGGACTCGACGAGACGCACCCGGACTTCATCGCCGTGCGCCAGGCCACCGCCAAGATGTTCAAGGCGGTCAAGAAGGTGCGCCGTCGTGAGATCCGCGAGGCGATCGCGCAGGCCGACCGTGCTGTGGTGGCCGCCACGGCGACCGGGGCGCCCGACCGCATCGACGACGAGACGCGAGGCATCCCGATCAGCGCCGCGACGACCGCCCCCATCGCGGGCACCCTCCTCAAGGCGCGCGGCTGCTACATCTGCAAGCAGCCGTACACGGTGGTCGACGCGTTCTACCACCAGCTCTGCCCCACGTGCGCGGCGATGAGCCACGCCAAGCGCAACGCGCGCACCGACCTCGACGGCAAGAGGGCGCTCCTCACCGGAGGCCGCGCGAAGATCGGCATGTACATCGCGCTGCGCCTGCTTCGCGACGGCGCCCACACGACGATCACCACCCGGTTCCCCCGCGACGCCGTGCGCCGCTTCAGCGGCCTGCCCGATGCGCCCGAGTGGATCGACCGCCTCAAGATCGTCGGCATCGATCTGCGCGACCCCGCCCAGGTGATCGGCCTGGCCGACGACGTCGCAGCTGCCGGCACCCTCGACATCCTCATCAACAACGCCACCCAGACCGTACGGCGGTCGCCGGGTGCGTACCAGCCGCTCGTGGATGCCGAGCTCGCGCCCCTCCCCGATGGTCCACTGCCCGAACTCGTGACCTTCGGTCACACCAACGACAGGCACCCCCAGGCGCTCGAGCGCTCCGTGACCGCGCATCCGATCCTCGCGGCGGCCGCCGCCCGGGCGGAGGAGCTGACCGAACAGGCCATGGCCGCGGGTTCGAGCTCGCTCGAGCGGCTCGCAGCCGGCACCGCGATCGATGCGGGCGGTCTCATCCCCGACCTCGACCACACCAACTCGTGGGTGCAGCGCGTCGACGAGGTCGACCCCCTCGAGATGCTCGAAGTGCAGCTGGCCAACACGACGGCGCCATTCCTCCTGGTCTCCCGGCTCCGACCCTCGCTGGCCGCCAGCAGCGCGCGGCGCACCTACATCGTGAACGTCAGCGCGATGGAGGGCGTGTTCAACCGCGGATACAAGGGCCCCGGGCATCCCCACACCAACATGGCCAAGGCCGCGGTCAACATGCTCACCCGCACCAGCGCTCGCGAGATGTTCGAGACCGACGGCATCCTCATGACGAGCGTCGACACCGGCTGGATCACCGACGAGCGCCCGCACCCGACGAAGGTGCGATTGGCGGAGGAGGGGTTCCACGCGCCGCTCGATCTCGTCGACGGCGCAGCGCGCGTGTACGACCCGATCGTGCGCGGCGAAGGGGGCGAGGATCTCTTCGGCGTCTTCCTCAAGGACTACGCTCCCGGCGCATGGTGAACCTTCCTTCGCCCGGCCGCCGCGTCGTGGTGCGCTATCTGCTGCCGACGGGGCAGGCCACGGACGCCCTCGGCCAGCTGCTCAGCGCCGACGAGACCACGGTCGTCGTCGACGGCAAACGGGGCGTGGAGCGCATCGCGCGTGTCGACATCATCGCGGCGAAGGAAGTGCCGCCCCCGCCCCCGTCGCGCAGGCGCCCGTAGCGCCCGCGCGGCGGGGGCGAACTCCCGTGTCGGCCTAGCCGCGCGCGAGGGCCTTCGCCCGATCGTGGCGCACGCGGGCGAACGCGGTGCCGGCGATGACGACGGCCGCCGCGACGACGGCGGCGACGCCCGTCACGGTGGATGCCGGCTCGTCGGTGATCCGGGCGACCGCCACCCACGCGATGCCCCAGCTCAGCGACGTCGCCGGCGCGATGCGCCCGCCGCCCCAGAGGGCCAAGGCCACTCCGATGACAGCGGCGACGGCCAGCACGATGACGGACCACACCTCAGCCGGCAGCCCGAACCCATCGAATCCGGCGGCGACGAGGATCGCGGTCGCGTTGGCCGCGGTCGCGATGATCACCCAGCCGAGGTAGAGACCGATCGCGCCGTCGGCGACGACCGCCTCGATCCGGTTCTTCGGCGTCGAGCGGCGCAGCAGCACGAAGAGATAGCAGAGCACCGCGAGCAGCGCGACGATGACCGGGAGGCTCAGGTAGAGCAGATCGGCCTGGACCACGCCGATCCACACGGCGTTGAGCACCAGCGATGCGAGCACCCACCAGCCGATACGGCGCTGCCGCTCATCGTGACGCTGGCCCGGAAGCGCCTGCCAGATCGCGTAGGCCAGCATCCCCGTGTAGATCACGCTCCAGATGCGGAAGGCGCCCGTTCCGGGAGCGATCAGCGTGGAATCGGCATCGAGGAATCCGCCCGACGCCTCCTGGATGGGCGTGCCGCCCAGCACGCCCGAGCCGATGAAGGCGGCGACGATGGCGAGCACCGAGCTCACGAGCACGGCGATCTGACGGAAGAGATCACCCGAGGCGGCGGTCGTTCGGGATTCGGCGGCGGACGTCGATGCGGTCATTTCCCACTCCTCATGTCGTGCGCGACACCGGAGCAGGCGCCCCGGCTCACTTGTACTGTTCCGCGGAACCTGGCCGTTCGGATGCACCGCGCCCCGACGGGGCTCACTCCCGCGCGCCGTCACCGGTCATCCCGCGCGGCCCCCGGTCATCCCGCGCGCAGTCGGAGCGTGATCTCGTCCGCGGTTGCGCGGAGGCGATCGAGGAAGGGCCCGCGCAGCTCGGCGAGCGTGTGACGGGTCGTCGCGACGGCGATGTTGATCGCCGCGGCTGGCTGGTCGTCGTGCCCGAAGACCGGCACGGCGATCGATCGCAGCCCGGCGGCGACCTCCTCGTCCTGAAGGGCGAAGCCGCGCTCACGCGTCTCGATGAGGCGGGGGAGCAGCTCTTCGACGGAGCGCGCGGCGCGCGGGCCCGCCGCGCGGTCGAAATCGAAGCCCGTGACGAGCGCCCGCACCTCGCTCTCCTCGAGATAGGACATCAGGAGCTTCCCCATCGATGTGAGAGGGGCCGGCAGGGTCGACCCGACCTGGATGTTCGCGGTCACCAGATCGGCGTTGCGGATGCGCGCCAGATAGAGAACCTCCGCACCGCGCAGCACCCCGAGGTTCACCGTCTCGGCGAGTTCCTCGGCGAGCGCCCGCAGCGGTCGCTCGGAGAGCTGGACCAGGCTGGATCCGCGCAGGGCGGCGGACCCGAGCGTGAGGACAGCGAGCCCCGGCCGCAGGGCGCCGTCGGGGAGCCGTTCGACGAACCCCCCCTCTTCGAGCGTCGCCACCACCCGGAACGCGGTGGGCATGGGGATGCCGGTGCGATCGCAGATCTCACGCAGCTTCAGGGATGTGGTCGACTCGTCGAACAGCCGCAGGACGTCGAGGCCTTTTGCGAGAGCTTCGATGCGGTAGCGGTTCGGCTTCTCGTCTTCAGCTTTCATCAGTCGGAACCGTATTCCCGTCGATCGTGTCGTGCAACCGCCACGACGGCGGTCACGTCGTCACCCGGAAGACGCGCAGGTGGAGGGCGAGCGTCGCGTAGTACCCGACCAGGGTGATCAATTCGAACAGCGTCTGGTCGCCGAGCGCGGCGTGCGCGGCATCCCATTCCTCGTCGTCGAGGTCGCCGGCCAGGAGCGCGAGCGTGGTCGAGGCGATCATCGACACGTCGCGGGGGACGCCGGACATGTCCAGAGCCCGCAGCGCCGCCAGGTCGGCGTCGCTGAACGCGAGCGATCGCGCGATCGCTTCGTGGGCGTCCCGTTCGAACGCGCTGTCCTCGTGCGCCGCGACCAGGAGGATCGCCGTCTCCCGCGCACGGTCGGTGAGAGTCGACCGGTAGCGGATCGCCGCGCCGAGGCCCTGGAGAGCCGCGCCGATCGCGGGGGAGCGCAGCATCGCGTCGAATGGCCCGCGCAGCGAGCCGTCGGGCGCGGTGAGCGCGAAGTGCTGCGGTCCGCGAGCGCGCGGCCCGCTGGTGATCGCCTCGTAGAGCTCGCTCTGCGGAGCGCTCAGCTCGACCGGCGTCAGCGGTCTGATGCGTGGTGGCACTGCTCCTCCTGGGTGATGTTTGACAGCGCGGCGGACTCCAGGTTACATTCATTTCGCGAAACTCACTTTCATTAAATGAGAAGTCACCAAAGGGGATGACATGGGCGGACACGACGACTGGCTCGGCCTCAGCGGTGCGCGGGTACTGGTCGCCGGCGCCGGCGGCATCGGGGGAGCGTGCGCCCGGGCGTACGCCCGAGCCGGGGCGACGGTCGCCGTGGTCGATCGTGATGCGGCCGCTCTCGCCGCTCTCGCCGCGGACGGCGAAGAGCGGTTCGAGACCATCGAGGCCGACCTCACCGCGCACGGTGAAGGCGAGCGGGTCACCGCCGAAGCCATCAGGCGACTGGGGGGCATCGACGTTCTCCTGCACGCCGTCGGCATCAACGATCGTCGTCCGATCCTCGAGTTCACCGAAGAGGAGTGGGATCGCATCGTCCGGGTCAACCTGTCGACCGTCTTCTCGCTCGCGCAGGCGACGGGGCGCCACATGGTCGCGCAAGGGCACGGGCGCGTGCTCGCCTTGTCGAGTGTCTCGGGCCTCCTCGCGCATCACTCGCACGGACCGTACGCGGCGACCAAGGGCGGCATCAATCAGCTGCTGCGCGTCATGGCCCACGAGTGGGCGCCCTTCGGTGTCACGGTCAACGCTCTGGCGCCCGGCTACATCGAGACCCCGCTCACTGCTGCGCACCTATCCACGCCGGGCAAGCGCGAGGCGCTCGAGAGCCAGGTTCCCGCGGGGCGCCTGGGCACGACCGACGAGCTCACCGGACCCGCGCTGTTCCTCTCGTCCAAGCACGCCGGATTCGTCACCGGACACGTGATGTACATCGACGGCGGGCGCACGCTCGTCTGATCCCGACCACTTCAAGGAGGCAGATATGGCTGAGGCTCAGATCTTCCCGCGGTTCGCGGGCAAGGCGGTGCTCGTCACCGGAGCCGGCACCGGGTTCGGCGCCGAGATCGCGGTGCGCGCCGCGCAGGAGGGTGCGAAGGTCGCCATCCACTACCGCTCTTCGCGCGCCGGCGCCGAGAAGACGCTCGCGCGCGTCCGCGAAGCCGGCAGCGACGGCATCCTCGTGCAGGCCGACATCGGCTCGTGGGACGAGATCAGGCGCATGGCCGACGAGGTGTGGGCGGCCTTCGGCACCCTCGACGTGCTCGTCAACAACGTCGGCGACGTGTCGAGCGAGCAGATGTCGTGGCGCGAGCTCACCCAGGAGACCCTGGATGCCGTCGTCGACATCGACGTGAAGGGCACGCTCCTGATGACCCACGAGTTCGGCGACCGGATGCTCGAGCAGCCGAACGGCGGCAGCATCGTGAACGTCGGCTCGACCGTGATCGTGCGTGGCTCGCCCCGCGCGCCCCAGTACGCCGCCGCCAAGTACGCGATCCTCGGTATCACGAAGTCGTACGCGAAGGTGCTCGCCCCCAAGGTGCGTGTCAACACGTTCGCGCCCGGTTTCATGGAGACCGAGCGGCTGCTGCAGCGCGAGGACTGGAAGAGCGGCCGACGTGAGGTTCTCATCTCGCAGACGCCGATGGGGCACATCCCGCCGCCCGAGTTCGTCGCCGGCACCTGCCTGTGGCTCGCGACCGATGAGGCCGCGCACCTGACCGGCAGCTACATGCTCGCCGACGGCGGCTTCAACATGGTCGGCGCCTGAGCCCCGGCATCCCAATCAAGGAGACATAAGAATGAAACTCATCACCTTCGACGAAGGCCGCGTCGGCCGCCTCGAACTCGAGGAGGGGCTCGTCATCGAACTCGACGTCCCCTCGACCCGTGAGTACTTCGAGCGGGAGGGCAAAGTCGCCGAGACCGGTGAGCGCCTCGACTACGCCGACGTGAGGCTGCGGGCGCCCATCGTCCCCAAGAAGTTCTTCCACACCGCCGGCAACTTCGCCGCGCACCACGAGGAGCTGGAGAAAGTCGACTGGTCGCATCCGGTGCACAAGGGCATCGTGTTCTTCCAGAACGTCGACGCGATCATCGGCCCCGAGGACGCGATCGTCTACCCCGATCACCTCACCAAGGAGATGGACTACGAGCTGGAGATGGTCGCCGTGATCGGCAAGCCGGGCAAGTTCTTCAGTCCCGAAGACGCGGTCGAGCACATCGCCGGGTTCACGATCTTCAACGACATCTCCGCGCGCGACATCCAGCGCAAGGAGATGGAGTCGGGCGTGTTCTCGTTCAGCAAGGCGATCGACACCTTCTGCCCGATCGGCCCCTACATCGTGACGGTCGACGAGGTGCCGGATTACCAGAACCTCGCCATGGAGCTGCGCGTGAACGGCGAGAGCCGTCAGAAGGGGAACACCAACGAGATGCTGGTGACGATCCCGCATCTGATCTCGTATCACTCGCCGCAGATCTTCAGCGCCGGCGACCTGATCTCCACCGGCACGATCCGTGGCGTCGCGGCGATCCAGGAGAACCCGTTCGACTTCTACCTCACTCCGGGCGACGTCGTCGAGGCGGAGATCGAGGGCCTGGGCGTGCTGCGCAACAAGGTCATCTCGTGGGAGGAGCGCTACGGCGAGCCGGCTCCCCAGCGGGTCGACTGGTAGGCCGGCCTCGTGAGGATCGCGAACCTCGCGGGTCGCGCTGTCATCGTGGTCGACGACCGTGCGGTGGACATCGCCGCCGCGTCGGACGGGCGCCACGGACCCGACCCGCAGTCGCTCTTCGATGACTGGGACGGATTCCGCGCGTGGGCGGCCTCGGCGGACACGCCGCCGGGCGTCCCGTTCGGGACGTCCGATCTCGCGGCGCCGGCGCCCCGCCCCCGGCAGGTGTTCGCGATCGGCCTCAACTACGCCGAGCACGCCGCCGAGGCCGGCTACCCGCCCGATGAGATGCCGGTGACCTTCACGAAGTTCCCGACCTCGATCGTCGGACCCGATCACGTCGTCGAACTCCCGGAGGGGAACGTCGACTGGGAGGTCGAACTGGTCGTCGTGATCGGCCGGGAGGGGTTCCGCATCGCCCGTGAGGACGCGTGGAGCCACGTCGCGGGACTCACCATCGGCCAGGATCTGTCCGAGCGCGTCATGCAGCTGCAGGGGACCCTCCCGCAGTTCAGTCTGGGCAAGTCGTTCCCCGGCTTCGGACCGACCGGACCCTGGATCGTCACACCCGACGAGTTCGACGCCCGCGACGACCTGGCGATCTCGTGCACGCTGTCGGGGGAGCGGATGCAGTCGTCGCGCACCTCGATGATGCTCTACGACGTTCCTGAACTGCTCGCGCGGCTGTCAGCGGTCGCCACGCTCCTGCCGGGCGACCTCATCTTCTCGGGCACGCCCTCGGGGATCGGCAACCGCCGCACGCCGCCGCGCTTCATCGGCCCCGACGACGTCCTGGTGAGCGAGATCGAGGGGATCGGCTCGCTCGTCACCCGTTTCACCGCAGTCGGATGACGAACACCGTCGCCCCCCACAGCATGAGCGCATGCCGGGACCTGCGCACCGAGCACCTGATCGCGCCGATCGCGATCGGCACGGAGCGTCCGCGCTTCACCTGGATCCCGGGAGGCGAGCAGCGGGCCTGGGAACTCGACGTGGAGGATGCCGCGGGCGAAACGGTCTGGCGCGCCGAGGGCACCGGATTCCCCCGAGGTCCGGTGGTCTACGACGGCACGGCTCTCGACGCGAACGGGGCGTACGCCTGGCGGGTGCGGTCGCTCACCTCGGAGGGGTGGACGGCCTGGGCGACGTCGACATTCGGCGTCGCTCTGCTTCGCCCGGGCGACTGGCAGGCGCCGTGGGTGGAACCCGCCCAAGCGGGCACCCTCATCGAGCGGTGGACGCTCCTCGACTGGATCCGCGGCGGCGGTCCGGCCACGCCGGAGCAGGACCGCCTCCGGCCGGCGAACCTGGTCCGCCAGGCGATCGAGATCGACCGGCCGGTCGTGCGGGCACGCCTGTACGCGACTGCACGGGGGATCTACCAGGCGACGGTGAACGGCGTGACGGTGGGCGACGAGGTGCTCGCGCCGGGATTCGACTCCTACCTGCACCGTGTGAGCGTGCAGTGCTACGACATCACCGCAGCGCTCCGTCCGGGGGAGAACGTCATCGGCATCGCCGTGGCCGATGGGTGGTGGACGGGGCGCATCGGCATCACCGGTTCGAGCGCCCAGTTCGGTCAGCGCACCGCCGTCGCCTGGCAGGCGCACATCGATTACGCCGACGGCGCGACCGAGGTCATGATGCTCGGCGCTCGCGCGCGCAGTTCGGCGGGTCCCTGGCTGTACGCGGATCTGTTCGTGGGTGAGTGCTACGACGCGCGGAAGGCCCGGCCAGGCTGGGATGCCGTCGGGTTCGACGCCTCGGACTGGCAGCCGGTGCGCGTGCTCGAGGACTCGACGCACACCCTGGTTCCGTTCACCGGGGAACCTGTCCGTCGGGTGGGTGAGGTGGCACCTGTCGACGTCCGCGAGACGGACGAGGGCGCGCTCATCGACTTCGGCCAGGTGCTCGTCGGGCGTGTGCGTCTGCGGTTGCGGGGTCTGCCTGAGGGGCGGCGGATCACCATCGAGCACACCGAGGTTCTCACCGCCGACGCCGCGTGGTTCCAGAACATCGTCGGCATCAACAAGGAGCAGGCCGATGTCTTCGTATCGTCGGGCGAGGACGCCGACTACGAACCGGCATTCACGTTCCACGGCTTCCGCTACGCCCGCATCGTCGGATTGGACGCTCTGCCCGCGCCGGCCGATGTGCGGGCCGTCGTCCTGGCGAGCGATCTGGCGGACGCCGGGTCGTTCGAATGCTCCGACCCGCGACTGACTCGTCTTCACCGGAATGCGGTCTGGAGCCAGCGCGGGAACTTCGTCTCGATCCCGACGGACTGTCCGCAGCGTGAGCGCGCCGGCTGGACCGGCGACATGCAGGTCTTCGCGCCCGCCGCGACGAACAACTCCCGTGTGCTGCCGTTCCTCGAGCGCTGGCTGGCCAACGTCCGGGCTGACCAGTTCAGCGACGGCGCGGTGCCGATCTTCTCCCCCTGGTCGCCCGTGAACTCCGACATGGCGGCGACCGAGGGCGGTATCGCCGCGGTGTCCCGCGCGGCGGGGTGGAGTGACGCGATCGCACTGGTGCCCTGGACCCTGTACGAGCGCTACGGCGACCCGCGGGTGCTCGAGGAGAACTGGCCGGCCATGCTCCGATGGATCGACTATCAGCGCGAGGTCGCCCGCACGCGCGTCCCTGATCGCCTCGCCTCCACCGAACTCGATCCCGTCACGCGCGACAGGCAGGCGCTCCTCTACAACTCCGATCAGAACTTCGGCGACTGGCTCGCCCCGTCGACGCTCGAGGGGCGACCCGTTCACGAAGCGATCGGGATCGCGCCCGCCCTGACCGGCGAGTACATCGGGCCGATGTACCAGGCGCAGACGCTCACCGTCGCCGCGCGTGCGGCGGAGATCCTCGGCCGTCCCGAGGAGGCGGCGGACCTCGCTGCGCGCGCGGCCGAGGTTCGAGCAGCGTTCGCCGCCGAGTACGTCGACGTGTCCGGTGGGCTGCCTGTTCCGCTCCAGGGGCTGTACGTGCTGGCGCTCGCCTTCGACATGATCCCCGAAGACCGTCGGCGGGGCGCCGCCGCGCGTCTGGCGGAACTGGTCCGGGCGCGCGGTGATCGGCTGGACACCGGGTTCCTCGGTACGCCTCACCTGCTCGATGTGCTGTGGGAGACCGGATATCGCGACCTCGCGCGACGAGTGCTGTGGCAGTCGGAGCCACCTTCGTGGCTCTACGCGGTCGACCGGGGAGCCACGACGATGTGGGAGAACTGGGCGGCGATCGCCCCCGACGGCACACCTTCCGCGACGTCGTTCAACCATTACGCGTTCGGCTGCGTCGATGACTGGCTGTTCCGCCGGATCGCGGGCATCCGCCCGACGGCTCCCGGGTACGCCGAGGTCGTCATCGAGCCCGACCTCGATTGCGGACTGTCCTGGGTCCGCGCGCACGTGGATACGCCCCGCGGGCGTATCCAGCTGGCCTGGGAACGCGGACGGACGCTCGAGCTCTCGCTGCCCCCGGGGGTGTCCGGGCGGGTCCGCACGGGCGATGACGTGGTCGTCGTCCACGAGGGAACGACTCTGGTGGCGTTAGGGCTCGCCTAACGCTCTCGGCAGACTTCCAACTGGCCAAATGCGCTTTCGCTGAACAAACTGAGGAAAGCAGTCGCGGACCCGTACCGCGAAGGTGACAGCGCAGTCCCACTCACAGCACATCGATCATTGGAGATTGAGATGTCTCGATTCACACCCTCCCGCCGAGGGGCGTTCGGCATTGCGGCGGTCTCCGTCGCGGCGATCGCCCTGACGGCCTGCACCAGCGCCGGCGGCGACGGCGACGGCGACGGCGATGCCGCGGCCACGACGCTCACCATCGGCGTCGACTCCGATTCGGCGGCGCTCGGCTACGACCCCCTTCGGTACGGCAGCGGCCAGCGGTTCTTCTACGAGGGCCTGTACGACTCGCTGTTCCTCATCGATGCAGACGGGCAGGTCGTTCCCGACCTCGTGACCTCGTTCGAGTACAACGACGAGCAGACCGAGCTCACCCTCGACCTCGACACGAGCGCGACCTTCGCCGATGGGTCCTCGCTCACCGCCGAGCTGGTGAAGCAGAACCTCGACTTCCGGGGCGACGCCGACCTGTCCGCCTACAGCGGCTTCGCCGAGGGGGGAGAGCAGGAGATCACCGACGTCACCGTCGTGGACGACGACACCGTCACCCTCGCCTTCGCCGCCCCGTCCCCCGGATTCGAGGCGAACCTGGTGCTCCCGGCCGGCGCGATCGTCGGACCCACGGGGGTCGCCGACCGCTCCAGCCTCGATTCCGCGGCCGACGGCTCCGGCCCGCTCGAGATCGATGCGGATGCCACGGTCAAGGGGAACTCCTACCTCCAGGTCAAGAAGGCCGACCACCCCGACGCCGACGAGTACCCCTTCGACACGTACGAGTTCCGTCCCATTCTCGACCCGCAGGCGCGCGTGAACGCGGCCATCTCGGGCGAGGTCGACATCGCGAACATCACCTCCGACACGCAGGCACAGGTCGAGTCCGCCGGAGTAGGCCTCGTCGCCAACGGCGGCGTGGTGCAGAACCTGCTGCCCTTCGACAAGAACGGGTCGCTCGCCCCGCAGTGGGCCGATCCGCAGGTGTGGAAGGCCCTGTCGATCGCCATCGACCGCGACGCGTACGTCAACGCCGTGCACCCCGGCGACATCCCCACCGCGAACGTGCTGCCCGCTGACAGCCCGGGCTACATCCCGGCCCTCGAGGACGAGTACGCCTACGATCCCGAGGGCGCGCAGGAGCTTCTCGCCGAGGCCGGCTACCCCGACGGATTCGACTTCGAGTTCGTCATCAACAGCGGCAGCCAGCGCGACCTGGAGGCGATCCAGCCCTACTGGGCGGCGATCGGCGTCGACGTCACGCTCAAGAACGCCGCCTCGACCGAGGAAGTGTTCGCTGCCGTGCAGAACACCCCGCTGGGCGGCCCGATCCCGCTGACGTGGACCAACCCCGCCGGCAACGTCTTCGGTGTGCTGTTCGGCTTCGCCAACTTCCACGGTGCCGAGAACCCCGACATCCAGGCCGCGGTGGGCGCCTACGGAGCGGCGGCGGGTGACGCCGACGCACAGGCGGCCGCGCTCACCGACCTCAACGAGGCGATCGCGACCTCCGGCTGGCTCATCCCGCTGTTCGAACAGCTCTCGCCGTGGGCGTACGACACATCGACCCTCGATGAGCCGTCGTTCCCCGGAACCGAGTCCTTCCCGATCCTGGCGACGCTGACGCCCGCTTCCTGATGCCCGGTGCGGCGTCGGCGACTGCGCCGGCGCCGCCCCGGACAAGGAGTCATCCATGCTCGTCTTCCTCCTCCGCCGCGTCGGGTTCGCGATCCTGACGCTCCTCGTGGCGTCCTTCCTCGCGTTCGTCCTCGTGCACCTCTCCGGCTCGACGCCGGGTGCCGTCGCCCTCGGCATGTCGGCGACACCCGAGCAGGTGGTCGCGTACAACACCGAGGTCGGCTGGTACGACCCGTGGCCCGTCCAGTTCGCGAACTGGGTCGCCCAGGTGCTGCAGGGCAATCTCGGCACCTCCCTCATCGACGGGCGCGAGATCGGCCCCGACATCGCCAAGCGACTGCCGGTCACGGCGGCGCTCGCCGTCTTCGGCACGCTGCTGAGCGCCGTCGTCGGAATCGCGATGGGGGTCGCGGCCGCGGTGCGCGGCGGAACCGTCGACCGATCGATCACCGTCGCGACCGGGATCATGCTCTCGCTGCCGGCGTTCTGGGTCGGCGTGATCCTCGTCTACGTCTTCGCCGTCCAGCTCCGCCTGCTGCCGGCCACCGGATTCGTCCCCTTCGAGGTGAACCCCGAGGCCTGGGCGCGGTCGCTCGCGCTTCCCGTGCTCACCATCGCGATCACCTCCGCCGCCGGCATCGCACGGCAGACGCGCGCATCGATGGCGGAGGTCCTGACGCAGGAGCACATCCGCACGCTGCGCGCGGTCGGCACCCCGATCCGCCGCATCGTCTACATCCACGCGCTGCGCGGGGCGAGCCTGCCGATCATCGCCAGCGTCGCCGTGCAGTTCATCATCCTCTTCGGCGGCTCCGTCGTGATCGAGATCCTCTTCGCACTTCCCGGGATCGGCCAGGCCATGCAGGCGGCCGTCGGCTCGGCCGATCTGCCGTTCGTGCAGGCACTCGTGCTCGTGGCCACGCTCGTCGTCGTCGCCGTGAATCTCGCGCTCGAGCTGCTCAACCGGACCCTCGACCCGAAGCTGCGTGCCTCATGACCGTTCCCACGACCTCCGTCCTCGTCGCCCGTCGTCAGCCGCCTCGCCGGCTGAAGGGCCGCGTCCTGCGCTCACCCACAGCGATGCTGTCGATCATCTGGCTCGCCGGCCTCGTGCTGGCATCGCTGACGGCCCCGCTGTGGGTGCGCTACGGGCCGCTCGAGCAGGACCTCACCGCAGTGCTGCAGGGCCCGAGCTGGGAGCACCTGCTCGGAACGGACGAGCTCGGACGCGACCTGCTCTCCCGCATCGTCACGGCAGCCGCGCCGACCCTGTTCATCGCGCTGCTGACGCCGATCGTCGCCGTGGCGGTGACCACGCCGGTCACGCTGTGGGCTGCCCGGCGGCCTCGTGTCGAGGCCGTGATGGGGCGCGTGAGCGAGATCGTCCTGTCGCTGCCCGGCATGGTCATCATCCTCGCCGTGATCTCGGCCGTCGGAACGAACATGGCCGTCGTCATGGCGATCTTCGGCCTCTTGGTCTTCGGCGCGATGTACAAGGTGTTCATCGGGCAGGCGATGTCGCTGCACAAGCAGCTCTACGTCGAAGCCGCCGCGGTCGACGGAGTCAGGCCGATGCTGGCGAGCATCCGTCACGTGCTTCCGAACATGTCCACGACGGTGATCGTGCAGTTCGTCCTGCTGTTCGGTGCCGCGATCGGGATGCAGGCGGGCCTGGCGTTCATCGGGCTCGGACCGCAGCCGCCCGAGCCGACCTGGGGCGGCATGATCCAGACCGCCTCGCGGTTCATCTTCCAGCAGCCCTGGATGATGGTGCCGACAGGGGGCGTGCTCGCGCTCACGATCATCTCAGCCAATGCTCTGGCCGATGTGCTCGCGGGAGGGGCGGCGACCCCGCCGCCCCTCATCTCCCTGCGCCGCCGCCGCCGCACTGCCGCGTCGACGGGCACCTCGTCGACGGGCACCTCGTCGACGGGCGCCGCGTCGACGGGCACCTCGTCGACGGGCACCTCGTCGACGGCGGCCGCGGACGATGCCGTGCCGACGCCCGCTGCATCCCCCTCGCCGACGGGTTCGGGCCTTCGCGTGCGCGACCTCGTCATCGGCGTCGACGACGGGCCCGCACTGGTCACGGGTGTGACGTTCGATGTGCAGCCGGGCACCGTGATGGGACTGGTCGGGGAATCCGGCTGCGGAAAGAGCGTCACCTCGCACGCGCTGCTGGGGCTGCTGACGCCGGGGCTGTCCGTGCGCTCGGGAAGCATCCTCTGGGGCGGGATCGAACTCGCGGGCGCGGGCGAATCAGCGCTCGGCCGCGTGCGCGGCGACGAGATCGCCTACATCTCGCAGGAGCCGACGCGGGCGCTGGACCCGATGTTCACCGTGGGGTGGCAGCTGACGGCCGCGATCCGGCGGCTGCGGGGTGCTTCGCGTCGCGAAGCGACGACGCTGGCACAGCGCCTGCTCGAAGACGTGGGCATCGTCGACCCGCCCCGCGTGCTCAAGAGCTATCCGCATCAGATCTCCGGCGGCATGGCACAGCGCGTGGCGATCGCACTCGCTCTGGCCGGCACCCCGCGCCTGCTCATCGCCGATGAGCCGACCACCGCGCTCGACGTGACCGTGCAGGCCGAGATCCTGGGGCTCCTGCGCACCCTCGTCGCCGAGCGCGACATGGCCATCGTGCTGGTCACCCACGACCTCGGCGTCGTCGCCGACCTGTGCGATCAGGTCGCGGTGATGTACGCCGGTCAGCTGGTCGAGACCGGCTCCGTGCGCGATGTGCTGATGGCTCCCGAGCATCCGTACACCATGGCGCTGCTGGCATCGGACCCGCACGCCGCCGTCGGGCTGGCGGAGTCGACCCATCTGGCGTCGATCCCCGGGCAGGTGCCGGCGCCCGCATCCTGGCCGAGCGGCTGCCGCTTCGCCGAACGCTGCCGCTTCGCCACCGAAGACTGCCTCAGCACCGTCGAACTCACCCCGCGTTCGGCGGGCGTCGGCGCCGTGCGATGCGTGCGGGGAGACGAGGTCATCGGACGCCAGCATGAATGGCGTACGCCTGTCACGATCGGAGGACACGGGTCATGAGCACCGCAGAAACCGCGGGCGCGGCATCCATCCCCGGCGAGGCACCGCTGCTGGAGGTGCGGGATCTCGTCGTGCGGTACAGCAAGAAGAGCGCGCCGGCGGTCGAAGACGTATCGTTCTCGATCGCGCGCGGCGAGACGCTGGGTCTGGTCGGAGAGTCCGGCTCGGGAAAGACGACCATCGGCAAGGCGATCCTGGGACTGCAGCCCGTGACGAGCGGTCAGATCCTGTTCGAGGGACGGGACATCACCCACGCCGGGCCCGCGGAGCGCAGAGCGCTCCACGGCGACCTGCGCGCGGTGTTCCAGGACCCGTTCTCGTCGCTGAACCCGCGTCGACCCATCGGCGATGCGATCGCCGAGCCGCTGCGCGTGGCCGGGGCGGCGAAGGCGGAGCGCGCGCGGCGCGTCGAGGCCGCGCTCGAGTCCGTGGGCCTGCCGCGTGATGCCGGTGCGCGGTACCCGCGCCAGTTCTCCGGCGGGCAGCGGCAGCGGATCGCGATCGCGAGAGCCCTGGTCACGGACCCGCGCCTCGTGGTCTGCGATGAAGCGGTCAGCGCACTCGATCTGTCCACGCAGGCGCAGGTGCTCAACCTCCTCGCCGACCTGCGGCGCGGCGCGGACCTCGGCTATCTGTTCATCGCCCACGACATGGCCGTGGTGGAGTTCCTCGCGCAGAGGGTCGTCGTGCTCCATCGCGGGCGAGTGATGGAGCAGGGCTCCACCGCGCAGGTCATGAACCACCCGCAGAATCCGTATACGCGCGTGCTCATGGCCGCCTCGCCCGTCCCCGATCCCGACGAGCAGGCGCGTCGTCGCGCAGTCTGGCGGGAGATGCGGGAGACGTGGCGCAGCGAGACCGGGGTGATCACGGTGTCGAAGTGACCCCGTTCGGCGTGCGAACGCGGCGGGGCGCCCCGTCAGGAGCCGTCGCTCATCGGAGACAGCGTGCGTGCCGTGTCGCGGAAGGTGTGGACCATCGGGTTTCGCGAGTCCGCCAAGGTGCACAGCACGATGGTCGCCGGCTCGATGTCGGTGATCGGCAGGTACGCCAGCTCCGCCCGGCGGTAGTGGTGGGCGGCGGACTCTCCCGCGATGTTCACGCCCGCGCCGGCGGCGACCAGTTCCAGCAGGCCCTCGACGCTATCCGCGGTCGGACCCCGATGGGCGCGGGAACCGTCGGGCCGTGGATCCACCAGCCACCAGTCGATGATCTCGGGATCGCCGCCGCCCGCGGCGACGAAGATCTCGTCGGCGGCCTCGAGGATCGAGATCGCCTCGCGATCGGCCAGGCGATGACCCACGGGCACCACCAGCACCCGCGGCTCACTCCACAGCTTCTCGACACGGATGCGGGGAGGCAGGTTCAGCGGCCACGGGGCGAAGACCACATCGGCGCGAGCACTGTCGAGGTCCTCGATCACGTCGAAGAAGCCGAGTCGGCGCATCTCGATGCGCGCCGACGGCACCCGCTGCAGCGTGGTCGCGATGGCCTGCGTGGTGAGCACGCCCGCGCCCGCGGCAACGACGCCGACCCGCAGGCTGGGCGCGTCGCGGTCGCGGCGTGTGGCGCGAGCCCACGCGAGAACCTGCTCGTGATCATCCTGCACGCGTCGAGCCAAGGGCAGCAGCTCCCTCCCGTGGGCGGTCAGCTCGACCTTGCGGGGACTCCGATCGAACAGCCGCACGCCGATCTGGTCCTCGAGCTTGCTGATCTGCTGGCTCAGCGAGGGCGGCGTGATGCTGAGTCTCTCGGCGGCGCGGCCGAAGTGGAGCTCGTCAGCGAGCACACAGAAGTATCGGATCGTGTGGATGGGGACGTCCATGCCTCCGACCTTAGTCTGCGACTAACGCTGCGTAGGGATCTCGAACTTCCGACTTCCGCCTCAGAACGTGAGAATCGAGGAAATCGGAACACGAATCGGAATGACCCGATGATTCCCCTCGCCTAACGGCGAACAATGCTTCACAAGGAGGTAAGCATGACTGTTTACGCGATCGACGACCCGGAGAAGGCCCCCTTCGCCGGAATCCTTCCCGCATCGCCGCGACCCTTCGTCCTCGGCGAAGGACAGGGCGAGAAGTCCCTCGTCTTCGACCAGCTCTTCGAGATCCTGCTCTCGGGCGACGAGACCGACGACCAGTACGGCGCGTGGACGATGAAGGCCCGCCGGGGCGACCGCATTCCCGCCCACATCCACCTGAAGACGCACGAGATCTTCTACGTCGTCGACGGCGAGATCTCGGTGTGGATGGACGATCAGGCCGACTACCACTCGAAGACCACCCTGACGACGGGCGACTTCGCCTACGTCCCGGCGGGGATCGTGCACGCCTTCCAGATCGAGAACACCACGACAGTCTTCGGCGCCGGCACGGCGGGTTTCGAGCGGTTCTTCCACGCGATCGGCCAGAAGACCGACGCGGTCGCGCCGGAGGGCGTCTACGTCCCTCCCTTCGAGGTCCTGCGTGCCGCGGGGGAGAAGTACGCGACGGTGTTCATGCCAGAGTTCTCGTTCCGAGACTGAGCATGGCGGCTCCGATCGTCGAGATCGACTTCGCGCAGCCCGAGGGCTTCCGTCCGCTCTCCCTCGACCTGCGGGTTCCCGAGCGGCCGGAAGCTCCCCTCGTGGTGTTCTTCCACGGAGGGGGATTTCTCCGGGGCACGCGCAGGGTCTTCACGCCGGGGGTCGCGACGGCGGACTCCTTCGACCGCATCGTCGGCGGCGGACTCGCGATCGCATCGTGCGAGTACCGGCTGAGCGGGGAGGCGCGGTTCCCCGCTCAGCTCGATGATGCCGCGGCGGCGATCGACTGGCTCCACGAGCACGGCTCGGAGTACGGCGTCGACCCTGCGCGCATGGTGCTGTGGGGGGTGTCGGCGGGGGCGACGATCGCAGCGCTGACGGCGCTCCGGCGCGAGGACGTGCGCGGCGTCGTGGACTGGTTCGGACCGACCGAGCTGTTCGCGATGGCCGCGCGCTCCGACGGGGAGCCGCAGGAGACCCGCGAGGCGCGGTGGCTGGGTGCGCCGGCCGTCACCGTGCCCGACCGAGCACGGGCCGCCTCGCCGGCACTGATGGCGCACGCGGGCGCGCCTCCTTTTCACATCGCCCACGGCACCGACGATGCGCACGTTCCCTTCGAGCAGAGCGAGCTTCTCGCGGCAGCCCTCGCCCGCGAGGGCGTGCCCGTCGAGCTGCGCCGCGTCGCGGGCGGCCGTCATTTCTGGGAGGGCCTCGACACGGGCCCCCTCTTCGACGACGCGATCGCGTTCGTCCACCGCGTCGCACTCTGACGCGCCGATACTTCGACACCCGACCTGGAGGTCCCCATGACCGTCGCCGATGCCGCCGACACCGTCGCCCACCGTGCTCCCGAGATCGCCGACCACGAGTGGCCCCCGCCGCCCTACATCCGGCCGGTGGGAGGCGAGCGGCCGGTCCGACCGCGCGGTGCCCGGAGCTTCGAGGGCCTGACGTACTCGACGATCCCCGGCTACCGACCGCTCCTGCTCGACCTCCACGCGCCCGACGGCGTCGAGAATCCGCCGGTCGTGCTCTGGATCCACGGCGGCGCCTGGCTCATGGGCGATCGCCGTCTCCCGCCGGTGATGTGGCCGGTCGGGGCGCTCTTCCAGAGGATCGTGGATGCCGGACTCGCCGTCGCGACGATCGACTACCGTCACTCGAAGGAGGCGCCGTTCCCCGCCCAGCTGCACGACGCGAAGGCCGCGATCCGCTACCTGCGCCGGTTCGGCGCCGACCTGGGGATCGACGCGGAGCGTCTGGTCGTGTGGGGCGAGTCGGCCGGCGCACACCTCGCCGCACTCGTCGGCCTCACCGGCGGTCGGCCGGAGTGGGAGGGGGAAGAAGGCGTGCGGGGCCTGCACACCGAGGTCACCGCGGTGGTCGACTGGTACGGCGTGCACGACGGCGAGCGCCTCGAATTGCGCTCGCTCCCGGTCGATCCCGCCACGGTGCCGGAAGGCCACGCCGACACGCTCGCGCGCGAGCCGCTGCTCACCCTCACCGAGAGCTCACCGCTCGGAGCCGAGGCGCTGCGACTCTGTTCACCGGTCGCGCACGTGCGCGCCGATGCCCCGCCGTTCCTCGTCATGCACGGCGAGGCGGACGGCCTCGTGCCGATCGCGCAGAGCGAGGTGTTCGTCGACGCGATGGCCGCGGTGGCGGCATCCATCGATTTCCGCCGTGTGCCCGGTGCCGATCATGTCTTCCTCGGGGTCGACCCTCTGCCGCTGATGGACGAGGCGATCGCGTGGATCGGCGACCTGCTGGCGATCGAGGAGGACGCGCATGCCTGACCGGGTCGCCCGATTCATCGCCCCCGACGAGGAGTTCGACGGCGCCCCGCGGCTGCGCCGGCAGATCGAGCTGGATGCCGGCCATGGGCCGGTTCAGCGTGCGAGCCTGCTGGTGACCGCGCTCGGCATCTGCGAGGTGTGGGTCAACGGCCGTCCGGTGTCGGACGAGGTGCTCACGCCGGGATGGTCGGCGTACGAATGGCGTCTGCGCACGCGCGAGCACGACGTGACCGCGCTCATCGAGCAGACCACGGTGATCGGCATCGCGCTCGGCAACGGCTGGTACCGGGGGAGGATCGGCTGGGACGGCGACCGCGCGCTGTACGGTGCGGAGCTCGCCGGCTTCGCCGAGCTGCGAGTGCATTTCTCGGACGGCCACGAGCAGGTCATCGGCACGGACGGATCATGGACGAGCGGCCCCAGCGCGACGACGGCCAACGACCTCTACGACGGACAGTCCATCGACGCGCGCCGCCACGGCGATGCTTGGCTCGCCGCCGATTTCGATGCCTACGGGTGGGCCGGGGTGCACATCGTCGACGTCGACGACGAGACGCTCGAGCCCGCGATCGCGCCGCCCGTGCGTCGTCACGAGCACGTGGGTCCGGTGCGGGCCTGGCTGTCGCCGGCCGGCAGGACCCTCGTGGATTTCGGGCAGAACCTCGTCGGCTGGCTGCGGGTCAGCGTGCGCGGCGAGGCGGGCGAGGTCGTGACGATCCGCCATGCCGAAGTGCTCGAGCACGGCGAACTCGGCACGCGTCCTCTTCGCTCGGCGCAGGCGACGGATCGCTTCACGCTCAGCGGCGGCGACGATGAATTCGAGCCGACCTTCACCTTCCACGGATTCCGGTACGTCGAGGTCGACGGGTGGCCCGGCGATCTCGACAGCATCCTCGGGGGCATCACGGCCGTCGTGGTCATGTCCGATCTGCGGCGCACCGGCTGGTTCCGCACCTCGAACGACATGCTCAACCGCCTGCACGAGAACATCGTGTGGGGCATGCGCGGAAACTTCGTGGACGTGCCGACCGACTGCCCGCAGCGCGACGAGCGGCTGGGATGGACCGGCGATCTGTCGGTGTTCGCACCCACCGCGGCGTTCCTCTACGACGCGCAGGACTTCCTGCGCGACTGGCTGCGCGATCTCGCGATCGAGCAGTCGCACAAAGGCGCGGTGCCCATCGTCGTCCCCGATGCGGAGAAGTACTTCACCCTTCCCGAGGGGATGCCGCAGCCGGGCACGACAGCCATCTGGGGCGATGCGGCCGTCTGGGTTCCCTGGGCCGTCTGGACGGCGTACGGCGACCGACGCGTGCTCGCAGACCAGTTCGACTCGATGATGGCCCACGCTCGTGCGATCGAGGCGATGCTCGAACCCGGCGGGATCTGGACGAGCGGATTCCAGTTCGGCGACTGGCTCGACCCCGACGCGCCGCCGGAGGCGCCCTTCCGCTCGAAGGCCGACCCGCACGTGGTCGCAACGCTGTGCGCCTTCCGCACCGCCGGTCTCGTGGCCGCTGCCGCCGAGGTGCTCGGCGACGTGTCCGCGCGGGATGAGTGCGCGGCGCTGGCGAGCCGGATCCGTGAAGGGTTCGCGGCCGAATACCTGCGCGACGGCGTGATCGAGAGCGACTGCACGACGGTGTACACGCTCGCGATCGTGTTCGGCGTGCTGGACGACGACGACCTCGCGGCGGCGGGCAAGCGGCTCGCCGCTCTCGTGCGCGCGAGCGGTCACCGCATCAGCACCGGCTTCGCCGGCACGCCCTTCATCGCTGATGCGCTCACCCTGACAGGACACCTCGAGGACGCCTACCGGCTGCTGCTGCAGACCGAGTGCCCCTCGTGGCTGTACGCGGTCACGATGGGGGCGACGACCGTCTGGGAGCGCTGGGACTCGATGCTGCCGGACGGCACGATCAACCCCGGCGGCATGACCTCGTTCAACCACTATGCGCTCGGCTCGGTCGCCGATTGGATGCACCGCACGATCGGCGGACTAGCCGCCCTCGATCCCGGCTACGAACGCCTTCTCGTCGCCCCGCGGCCGGGAGGCGGGCTCACCTGGGCCCACACGGAGCTCGACACCCGTCGGGGTCGGGCATCGGTGCGGTGGGAGACCGACCCAAGGGCGATGACGGTCGAGCTGACCGTGCCCGACGGGGCCGAAGCGGTCCTTCGTCTGCCCGGCACGGCAGACGAGGTCATCCCCGCCGGAACCCACCGACGCACCGTGCCGATCACTCACGACGACAAGGAGTCCTCATGACCAACCCCGGCCGTTTCCCCCGCGACTTCCTCTGGGGCGTGGCCGTCGCCGGCCACCAGAACGAAGGCGGCAACTCCGCGAGCGACATCTGGTTCCTCGAGAACGTCGAGCCCAGCCTCTTTCGCGAGCCCAGCGGCGACGCCTGCCGTGCGTACGATCTGTGGCCCGACGACCTCGACCGGGTGGCGGGCATGGGGTTGAACGCCTTCCGCTTCTCCGTCGAATGGGCGCGCATCGAGCCGGCCCGCGGCGAGGTCGCCACGGCAGAGCTCGACCACTACGACGAACTCGTCGATGGATGCCTCGCCCGCGGTCTCGCGCCGGTGGTGACGTTCAACCACTTCGCCGCGCCGCACTGGTTCGCCGCGTCGGGTTCGTGGCTCGGCGTCGATGCCGCCGCGCTGTTCGCCGCGCACTGCGATCGGGTGATGGCGCGGATCGGCGACCGCATCGCCGCCGGAGTCACCCTCAACGAGCCGAACCTCGAGCAGCTGCTGCAGGACAAGCTCCCCCCGCACATCGAGCAGATCAAGCTCGACATGCTCGCTGCGGCCGCCCGCGCGGCCGGCAGCGACCGGTACTACGCCGCGAACGTCATTCCCGCCGCCGCCCAGGAGGAGTTCCGGGATGCGTTCACCATCGTCCATCGCACGGCGAAGGCGGCCATCAAGGCGCGCCGCTCGGATCTGCCGGTCGGCGTTTCGATCGCCATCGCCGACGAGGTGGCGCTCCCGGGCGGCGAGGAACGGCGTGACGCCAAGCGCGCCCGCGTCTACGACCACTGGCTCGAGGTCGCCCGCGATGATGACTTCATCGGCGTGCAGAACTACGAGCGGATCTCCCACGGACCGGACGGCGAGGTGGTGCCCGAGGGGGAGCGCAACGGGATGGGGACGGTCATCGAACCCGCATCGCTCGCCGGCGCCGTGCGCTACGCGTACGAGCGGTCGGGTGTCCCGGTGTTCGTCACCGAGCACGGGCTGCAGTGCGACGACGACGCGCAGCGGGCGGCGTTCATCCCGGCATCCCTCGATCTGCTCGCGGAGGAGATCGCCGCCGGCACCCCGGTGCTCGGCTACTGCCACTGGACGCTCATGGACAACTTCGAGTGGATCTTCGGCTACGGACCAAAGCTCGGCCTGCTCGCGGTCGACCGGGACACGATGGCGCGCACGGCGAAGCCGAGCGCGGCGGTGCTCGCCGACTACGTGAGAAGGGAGCGATGACCCTGCACCGCAGCCCGATAGGCTGACTCCCGTGCTGCTCAGTGACCGCGACATCCGGCTCGAGATCAGCGCGGGGCGCATCGGGCTCGACCCCTGGGAACCCGGGATGGTGCAGCCGTCGAGCGTCGACGTGCGTCTCGACCGCTACTTCCGGCTGTTCGACAACCACAAGTACCCGTTCATCGACCCGGCCGAAGACCAGCCCGAGCTGACGCGCCTGATCGAGGTCGAGCCCACCGAGCCGTTCATCCTCCACCCGGGCGAGTTCGCGCTCGGTTCGACCTTCGAGCAGATCACGCTTCCCGACGACATCGCCGCACGCCTCGAAGGCAAGTCGTCGCTCGGCCGGCTCGGGCTGCTCACCCACTCCACCGCGGGGTTCATCGACCCCGGGTTCTCCGGACACGTGACGCTCGAACTGTCCAACGTGGCGACTCTGCCGATCAAGCTCTGGCCGGGCATGAAGATCGGGCAGGTCTGCTACTTCCGCCTGACCTCGCCCGCCGAGAACCCTTACGGATCGGGCCGGTACGGAAATCGCTATCAGGGGCAGCGCGGGCCGACGGCATCCCGTTCGTTCCAGAACTTCCACCGCACCGACGTCGGCTCCACCGACGCGGGCAGCCGCGGCGCCTGACACAGCGAGGGTGGCGCGGACAGGAACGGTCCGCGCCACCCTTGGTGCCCCCAATTGGCATCACCTGGAGCTCTGCCGTTCTTCCCCAGCCCTGCGTCGCTCAGCGACGGTGACTACTGAATTCTGCAGGATGTCACCCCCGCGCGATAGGGGCAGTTCGAGCGCGGGCCGCGGTCGCTGCGATCTCCGGAGAGCGCGCCGATTCGGCGCGGCGGAAACCGGACAGAAGCCGAGAGGGCGGCCCGGAGAAGTCCGGACCGCCCCCGCTGCGCAGGTGGCTCAGTCCGCCGGCAGCGTGCGCCGCTCCGGGATCGCCTCGTATGCCTCGGGATCGAGCGTCTCGACGGAGCCGTCGGCGATCGCGGTGATCAGTCCCTTGAGCCCGACCTCGACCTGCTTGGCGAGGAATCCGTTGCGCTTCTGCCCATCGGACTGGGTGTTGCTCGAGGTCTCGAACAGCACCGTGGCGCTGCCGCGGAGGGCGAACGAACCCAGCGCCGTGCCCGGCAGGTTGGTGTTCTGCGGGTACAGCGTGAGGTCTCCGAACGCGGACTCGCCGTGCGCCTGGAGCGCGTCGTAGACGGCGACGTTCGCACGGCGCGAGGCGTCGTAGTCGAACTCCGGCCAGTCGCCGAACGCGGTCGGGTCGGCGATGAAGCGGCCCGAGATCGACAGCGGCGACATGTTGTCGGTGCCGACCTGCTGGTAGCACGGCCACTGGTTGTGGAGATCGACGAAGTAGTCGACGGTGCCGAACTCGCCCTCGAGGCCCGCGTACACGTCACGGAGCGTCTGAGCCTCGGGGGTGATGTACCAGCCCGTGTCGGCGCTGTTGCCGGGGAAGTCCTCGGGCTGCGGGACGTAGTCCAGGTCGGGGTTGAAGTCGCGGTTGACGTCGAAGCCCGGTGTCGCCGCGCGGTAGTTCCACGCGGGCTGGACGCCGTCGAGCTGCGGGAAGTCCTCGACGACCTCGGCCCACGTCATGCGGTTCTGCCGCGTGTCGTGCTCGCCGCCGTCGACGTTCAGGCGCGGGATGGCGACGATCGTGATGTTCTCGCGGATCTCGGCCGCTGCCGCCGAGCTGCCGCCGAGCTCCTTGAGCAGCGAGAGCAGCGCCTCGGTGCCGTGATTCTCGTTGCCGTGGATCTGCGACTGCACGAGGAGGACCGTGTCGCCGGTGCCGACGCGCGCCTGGTAGATCTCGCGTCCCTCGTTGCTGTAGCCGGCGACCTCGACGTCGACCGTTCCCCTGCTCGTGGCCTCGATGGACTCGAGCTGCTTGGTCAGCTGGGCGTGGCTGACGAAGCTCGCACGGGGCCCTGCCGTCTCCGTGCCGCAATGGGAATTCACCGGGATCGCGGTCGCGGCGGGAACGGCCGCGATGACGGCCGTGCCGACCAGTGCGGCGCTCGCGAGGGCGGCCACGGTGAGTCTTGTCTTCGTTCGCATGATTCTCCAGTTCCGTGCGGGGGTGGTTCTGGGTTCATGCGACCGTATAGGTCCACTCGCGGTCAAGCGTTCTCATCGGAATCTCACAGATTGGGCATCCCGCAGATTCCAGAACCAGCATGTTGGCGGCGCGTGTCGCGGATTTCTGGGCACAGTGCAACATGTCCTGTGTGGCATGGTTCAGCCGGGGAAAGCCCTGGTCGGCCGCTTCTGGTTGCTCAGGCGCCGATGACGAGGGCGAGCGAGGTGTCGCCGCACGCGAGCACCGAGCCGCCGCCCGGAAGTATGACGGGCGCGGCATCGACCGCCCTCACCGCCTCGGGGATCCCGTCACCGCGCAGCAGCGAGCCGGGCTCGCGCCGCGCATCGGTCGAGGTGACCACGCGGCCGGAGGAGTTGACGAGGGTGGCGGGCGCGCGGCCGCCGCGCAGCACCGGGAGCAGCTCGCGCTCGAGCCGGTCGACCAGGGCGTCGGCCCCGACCAGCCCGACCATCTCGCCGTCGACGACGACGGGTGTCGTGATCGTGACCGTGTAGTCGTCGGTGCACACGTAGTCCACGTACGGGCCGGTCAAGTGGCGCGCGCCGGTCAGCGCCGGGATTCGCCACCACTCCAGCGTCGTGTAGTCGCGGAACTGCTCGTGCCGCGGGTCGTCGATCGTCGCGAGCCGCCGAGGGGCGGCCCCGGCGACACCGGCCAGCCACCACGCCAGGTGCCACTCGGCGTCGGCGAGCGTGCCCGGGGCGGCGACGAAGCCCGCGCCGGTGAGGAGCGTCCGTCCGCCGACGGCCGGCACCGCGAAGCGCGCGACGAGCGGATCGAGGGATGCCGCGCTCGGCGCGGCATCCCTCGTCCACTGCTCTTCGACGAGGGCGCGCCAGCCGTCGATCGTCGCGAAGATGTCGTCGATCGTGGCCGCGACGTGCGCGGCCACCTCGCTCGCGGAGCGGGTCGCGGTGGTGGTCATGGGAGTTCTTTCGCGAGGGAGGTGTCGGCCGGGTCGGGGGCGAGGGCGTCGATGCGTGCGCGCTCGTCGATGAGCCAGTGGAAGGCGTCTTCGATGTGGGCGATGGTGGCGCCGCGCGCCTGCGCGGGGGCGTAGTCGCGGATCGCCGCGATCACCCGCTCGCGTGCGGTGGCGCTGCGGTCACGGTACTCCTGCTCGCGCAGGCAGAGCCAGAGCAGGGGGCCCGCCTCGCTCTGCAGGCGCATCTCCTCGTGCACGAGCCGGGGGGACTGGCTGATGGCGGCGACCTCGAGCTGGAATCGGCTGAGCGCGCGCCGGGCGCCCCCGGTCGTCGTGAGATCCGCGTCGGCGGCGACGCGACGCAGCGTCTCGACGTCATCGTCGCTGGCGCGCTCGGCGGCCGCCTCGGCGGCGGTGCCGGCGATGGCCGAGACGTGAAGGGCGAGGTCGCGCAGCTCGATGCGGCTGTGGGTGCGCAGACGCCGGTCGAACAAGCGCGCGGCCGTGTCGCGATCGAAGGTGACGAAGCTGCCGCCGTCGCGACCGCGACGGGTGCGGACGAGCCCCTTGTCGCGCATGCCCTCGAGGGCCTCGCGCGCGGTGACGAGCGCGACGCCGAGGCTGCGGGAGAGATCGGACTCGCTGGGGAGGCGCTCGCCGTCGCGCAGCACGCCGCTGACGATCGCGTCGGTGAGCCGCTGCTCGACGAGCTCCGCGCGGCCGGTGCCGTCGAGGGGGGAGAACACGACGGCGCGAGCGGCGTCGATGCGTCCCGTCGCGTGCGGCATACGGCTCCTGAGTGGGGCGGATGGCGGCGTCGCGAGTTCGTCCTCGGCGACCGTGACAAGACCGTAACACGGATGATCCCCTTTTGACATATGGATCCATATGATTTAGTTGCATCGACATCGAAGGAGATCGTCACCATGACTGATCAGACCCAGCCGGCCATCCGGCTGACCGGACTCGCCAAGTCGTTCGGGACCGTGACCGCGGTGGACCATGTCGATCTGGAGATCGCCGCGGGAGAGTTCTTCTCCATGCTCGGCCCCTCGGGATCGGGCAAAACCACCGTGCTGCGGCTCATCGCCGGCTTCGAGCAGCCCACCGGCGGCACGGTCGAGCTGTTCGGGCAGGACGTCACGAGGAAGGCGCCGTTCGACCGGGACGTCAACACGGTGTTCCAGGACTACGCGCTGTTCCCGCACATGAGCGTGCTCGACAACGTTGCCTACGGGCTGCGGGTGCGGGGCGTGAAGAAGGCCGAGCGCCGCGAGCGCGCCATGAAGGCGCTGGCGTCGGTGCGGCTCGAGCAGATGGCCGGGCGCAAGCCCTCTCAGCTCTCGGGAGGTCAGCGCCAGCGCGTGGCGCTGGCCCGCGCGACGGTCGTGGAGCCCAAGGTGCTGCTGCTCGACGAGCCGCTGGGCGCCCTCGATCTGAAGCTGCGCGAGCAGATGCAGGTCGAGCTCAAGGAGATCCAGCGCGACCTCGGCATCACGTTCATCTTCGTGACGCACGACCAGGAGGAGGCGCTCACGCTCTCCGACCGCATCGCGATCTTCCACGACGGGCGCATCGAGCAGCTGGGCACCCCGCGCGACCTGTACGAGCGCCCGGCGTCGCGGTTCGTGGCCGACTTCGTCGGCACCTCGAACCTGTTCGACGCCGAGCTCTCCTCGGCCCTCATCGGCCGCGCCGGGGACCACTCGATCCGTCCCGAGAAGCTCGTGCTGCGCCCCGACGCCGCCACCGCCGACGGCGAGCGGTCGGCCGCGGGCACGCTCGTCGAGTCGATCTACCTCGGCAGCGGCATCCGGCGTGTGGTCGACCTCGACGCGGGGATGCGCATCACCGTGCTCGAGCCCAACGACCGCACCCGCATCGGCGACGACGACCGCGGCGATCGCGTGCACGTCGCGTGGCGCGACGCCGACGTGATCGCCCTCACTCCCGTCGGCACCTGAGCCGCCGGCGACGGATCCGCCGACGCCCGAGCCGTCGACGTGTGCGCCGCACCACAGACCTGGGCACCTGCCCCGGAAATCACACAGCACCACACAGCACACCGAGAGGAACACTCATGATGCACAAGACCCGCGGGGCGCGCATCGCCGCCACCGCGCTCGCGATCGGCTCGATCGCCGTCCTCGCCGGCTGCGGCACCTCCGGCGGCGGCAGCGCCGCTCCCTCGGAGCAGGCCGACGAGCTCGGCGAACTCGAGGGCAGCGTCTCGATCCTGGCGTGGCCCGGCTACGTCGAGGACGGTACGAACGACCCCGCTGTCGACTGGGTCAGCGGCTTCGAGGAGGAGACCGGCTGCGAGGTCGTCTCCAAGACCTACGGCACCTCCGACGAGGCCGTGAACCTCATGAAGACCGGCGACTACGACGTCGTGGCCGCCTCGGGCGACGCGACGCTGCGCCTCATCGCCGCCGGCGACGTGGCCCCCGTCAACACCGACCTCATCCCCAGCTACGAGGGCGTCTTCGGCTTCCTCAAGGACAAGGAGTGGAACTCCGTCGACGGCCAGTCGTACGGCGTGCCGCACGGCTACGGCGCCAACCTCCTCCTCTACAGCACGGATGTCTTCGCCGAGGCCCCCACGTCGTGGGACGTCGTGTTCGACGACGCCGCAGCGAACTCGGGCAAGATCACCGCCTACGACTCGCCGATCTACATCGCCGACGCCGCCGTCTACCTGATGACGCACCAGCCGGAGCTCGGCATCGAGAACCCCTACGCCCTCGACGAGGAGCAGTTCCAGGCCGCCGTCGATCTGCTGAAGGCCCAGCGCGAGCACGTCGGCGAGTACTGGTCGGACTACCTCAAGGAGGTCCAGGCGTTCGAGACCGGCGACTCGGTCGCGGGCACCACGTGGCAGGTCATCCAGAACGTGCTCGCAGGCTCCGGTGCGGCGACCGAGGTCGTCCTCCCCGAGGAGGGCGCGACCGGCTGGTCGGACACCTGGATGATCGCCTCCGACGCCGAGGCGCCCAACTGCGCCTACGCCTGGCTCGACTGGATCGCCAGCCCCGAGACCAACGCCGCCGCCACGGCGTACTTCGGCGAGGCTCCCTCGAGCCTCGAGGCGTGCGATTACCGCGACGACTGCGAGGCCTACCACGCCGGTGACGAGGAGTACGCGGCGCAGATCTGGTACTGGACCACGCCGATCGCCGAGTGCGTCGACGGCCGCACCGACGTCGAATGCGTCGACTACGCGACCTGGACCCAGGCCTGGGCCGAGATCAAGGGCTGACGCCCTGACGACCGTCGGGGGCGGTGCGCGCCGCGCGTCGCCGCCCCCGGCATCCACGAGGAAGACATGACAACCCAGACGACCCGCACCGCCCGCGCGGTGCCGATGCCCGCACCCACGCCGACGCGGCGGGTGTCGGCGTTCCTGTCGACCCACCCGCGTGTGCGCCTGACGCTGCTGCTGACGGCGCCGCTGTTCTGGCTCGGCCTGGTCTACATCGTGGCCCTCGCTCTTCTGCTGGTGACCGCCTTCTGGCGCGTCGACAGCTTCACCGGCGAGATCATCATCGACTGGACGCTCGACAACATCATCACCGTGGTCACCGGCACGCTGTACCAGACGGTCACGCTGCGCACGGTCGGCGTCGCGCTGCTGGTGACGATCATCGACGTCGCCCTGGCGCTGCCGATCGCGTTCTACATGGCGAAGGTCGCCAGCCCCCGCATGCAGCGGTTCCTCGTGATCGCCGTGCTCATGCCGCTGTGGGCGAGCTATCTCGTCAAGGCCTACGCCTGGCGGTCGGTGCTCTCGCAGGAGGGCATCCTCGAATGGCTGCTGGCCCCCTTCGGGCTCCACACGCCCGGCTACGGACTGCCCGCGACCGTGATCACGCTCGCCTACCTCTGGCTGCCGTACGTGATCCTGCCCATCTACGCGGGGCTCGAGCGCGTGCCGGACTCGCTGCTGGAGGCATCCGCGGACCTCGGGGGCAAGACCTGGCGCACTCTCGGCTCGGTGGTGCTCCCGCTCGCGTTCCCCGCCATCATCGCCGGAACGATCTTCAGCTTCTCGCTGTCGCTCGGCGACTACATCACGGTGAACATCGTGGGAGGCGCGAACCAGATGCTCGGCAACCTGGTGTTCACCAACGTCGGCGCGGCCAACAACCTGCCGCTCGCCGCGGCCATCGCCCTCATCCCCATCGTCATCATCTTCGGCTACCTGGCCCTGGTGCGTCGCACCGGCGCCCTCGACAACCTCTAGGACCCGGTCATGCGTCTCGGAACCTCGGCTCGCACGATCCTCGCGATCGTGACCGGTCTGATCCTGCTCGCCGTCTACCTGCCCCTGTTCGTGGTGCTGGTGAACTCGTTCTCGACCTCCACCTCGCTCACCTGGCCCCCGCCGGGGTTCACGCTGGAGTGGTGGGTCAAGGCGTTCCAGAGCGCGGGCGCCGTGGAAGCGGTGTGGACGAGCGTGCTCGTCGCCATCGTCTCCACGACGATCGCCCTGGTGCTCGGCACTCTCATCTCGTTCGCGCTGCAGCGCTTCTCGTTCTTCGGTCGGGATTCGATCTCGCTGCTGATCATCCTGCCGATCGCCCTGCCCGGCATCATCACGGGCATCGCGCTCAACAACTTCTTCCGCACGATCATGGGCGTGCCGCTGTCGATCTGGACCGTGGTCATCGCCCACGCGACGTTCTGCATCGTCACGGTCTTCAACAACGTGATCGCGCGCCTGCGCCGCACCGGCACGAACCTCGAGGAGGCCTCCGCCGATCTCGGGGCGGGAGTGTGGACGACCTTCCGGCTCGTGACGTTCCCGCAGCTGCGATCCTCGTTGCTGGCGGGCGGCCTGCTCGCCTTCGCGCTGTCGTTCGACGAGATCATCGTGACGACGTTCACCGCCGGATCAGGGGTGACGACGCTGCCGATCTTCATCCTCAACAACATGTTCCGCCCGAGTCAGGCGCCGATCGTGTCGGTGATCGCGGTCGTGCTGGTGGTCGTCTCGATCGTGCCGATCTATCTCGCCCAGCGCCTCTCCGGCTCGGAGCAGACCCACCGCTGAGCGTGCGCGGCGGAGGGCGGCGCTGAGCGTGCGTGGCGGAGGGCGGCGCTTGAGGGCACGCGGCGCTGCCCGTCAGTGCGAGGTGCGCACACCGACCGCGTCGTGGATGAGCACCGCCGCCGCGCGCGCGCCCTGCCCGGCCGCCACGATCAGCTGCTGCGGGCCGGGCGAGGCCGCGTCGCCGGCGGCGTAGAGGCCCGGCACCGACGTGCGCCCGGAGCGATCGGCGGCGAGGTGGCCGTCGGCGTCACGGTCGACGTCGATCCCGGCGAGGAAGTCGAGGGCGGGATGCCACTGCGGGCGCACGAATCCTCCGTCGACCTCGACGCGCCCGCCGTCGACCAGGCGCACCGCCGACACGGCGCCGCGATCGCCTTCGAGATCGTCGATCGCCCGGCGCTGGACGCTCACGCCGGCGGCGGCGAGCTCGGCCTCCTCGACGGTGGTGACGATGTCGGCGCCGTTCGTGAAGACGGTGAGGCTGTCGGTCCAGCGGGCGATGAGCCGGGCGCGGGCGGCGAGATCAGGCGTCTCGCCGATGAGTGCGAGGGGACGGTCCTGCAGTTCCCACGCGTCGCACGCGGCGCAGCTGAACACGCTCATCCCGTAGAACGCCCGCAGGCTCGGAATGTCGGGCAGCGTCTCGCGCAGCCCGGTCGCCACGAGCACCGAGCGGGCGGCGATCGCCGACGGGATGCCGGCACCGCGGCCGCTCAGCGCCACGAGGAAGCGCATGCCGTCGCCCGAGTCCTGCTCCATCACCGCGGTCACCGCCGTGCGATCGAAGACCGTGACGTTCGGGTACTGCGCGAGCTCCGCGCGCCCCAGCTTGCGCAGCTCCAGCGGCGGGACGCCGTCGCGGGTGAGGAACCCGTGCGAGCGGAGCGTGGCCGCGTTCCGCGGGCGCCCGGCATCCACGACGACGACCGACGCGCGGGCGCGCGCGAGGTTCAGCGCGGCCGACAGGCCCGCCGGGCCTCCGCCGATGATGATCGCGTCGACCGCGACCGGTGCCCCGCCGGCGGCCGTGCCACCGTACTCCCCAGCTGACATGTCACTCCCCTTGCGGGGGCAGTGCGGCCACCACGGGGTGGTCCTTCGCGATCACGCCGACCTTGGCCGCGCCCCCCGGCGAGCCGATGTCGTCGAAGAACTCGACGTTGGCCGTGTAGTAGTCCTGCCACTCGTCGGGCAGGTCGTCTTCGTAGTAGATCGCCTCGACCGGGCACACCGGCTCGCAGGCGCCGCAGTCCACGCACTCGTCGGGGTGGATGTACAGCGATCGCTCACCCTCGTAGATGCAGTCCACCGGGCACTCGTCGATGCAGGCGCGGTCCTTCACGTCCACGCACGGCAGGGCGATCACATAGGTCATGAGACCGGCACTCCGCGGGAGATTTCGACCTGCTCGTCGCGGGGCACGACCTTCACGCGCTCGCGCGTGTAGCGGTGGTTCGCGCCGAGCTCGCGCTCATAGGCGTCGAGGGCGACCCAGCCGTCCCACGTGGTGAACGCGGTGTCGCGCTCGGCGAGCAGCTCCAGCACGTCGCCGGTCACGGTGGGCGCCGCCAGCACGCCCGCCTGCGCGTCGGCGACCAGGTGGGCGACGGTCTCCATCGCGTCGGACTTCGTGTGGCCGATGAGCCCGACGGGGCCGCGCTTGATCCAGCCGGTCGCGTAGAGCCCCTGCAGGGCGGTGGCGCCTTCGCCTTCGAGCGCGTCGGCGGCGGATGCCACGACCCGGCCCTCCACGTTCGGGATGACGCCGCGCACCTCGTCGAACGGCACGTCGAGCACCGGGGTGCCGTAGTAGCCGACGGCGCGGTAGACGGCCTGCACCGGGATCTCGCGGAACTCGCCGGTGCCCACGACGCTGCCGCTGTCGTCACCGGTGGGCGTCGTGCGCTCGAACCGCAGACCCTCCACGGCGTCCTCGCCGAGCACCTCGACGGGGGAGTGGTAGAAGTGCAGGTGCAGGCGCCGTGACGCGGTGCCGGTCTCCTTCTCGCGCCACCCGTCCATGACCCGCAGCATCACCTTGAGCTGGTTGGTCGAGGCCTTCGACGGGTCGACGTGGGCGAAGTCCTCGTCGTGCAGCACGATGTCGACGTCGGGCACCTCGCCGAGCTCGCGCAGCTCGATCGGGGTGAACTTGATCTCGGCGGGACCGCGGCGTCCGAACACGTGCACGTCGGTGACGGCCGACGCCTCGAGACCCTCGAGCACGTTGTCGGCGATCTCGGTCGAGCGGAGGTCCTTCGCGTGCTTGGCGAGGATGCGCGCGACATCGAGGGCGACGTTGCCGTTGCCGATCACGGCGACCTCGCGCTCGTTCAGCGGCCAGTCGCGCGGCACGTCGGGGTGTCCGTCGAACCAGGCGACGAAGTCTGCGGCGCCGTACGAGCGGGCCTTGTCGATGCCGGGGATCTCGAGGGCGGCATCCCGGATCGCGCCCGTGGCGAAGATGACAGCGTCGTAGCGCTCCTGCAGCTCGTCGACGGAGATGTCGCGGCCGACCTCGACGTTGCCGATGAAGCGGATCGTGCGGCGCGACTCGCCCTCGGGCTGGGCGCTGAGCATCTCGTGCAGCGAGTTGACGATGCCCTTGATGCGGGGGTGGTCGGGCGCGACGCCGTAGCGGATCAGGCCGTACGGGGCCGGAAGGGACTCGAACAGGTCGATCGCGACGCTTCCTTCGTTCTCCTTCACGGCGTTCGCGAGGAGGTTACCGGCGTAGATGCCGGCGGGGCCGGCTCCGACGATGGCGACGCGGAGGTTCAGGTCAGTCACGGGTGGGCCTTTCGGGGCGGGTGAGCTCCGCCGCGAGGCGTGCGGAGTGTGCTTCGGACACCTCGAGCGCATCCAGCGCGAGCGAGGCGGGGGCGTAGGGGCTGAGCCGTACGACGTCTCCGACGATGACGACGGCGGGGGATCGGATGCCGCGCTCGGCGGCCTGCGCGGCGATCGAGCCGAGCGTGCCGACGGTCACGCGCTGGCGCGCGCCGAAGCCGTCTTCGATCACGGCGACCGGGCAGTCGGCCCCGCGGTCGCCGCGCGCGAGGGTGAGCGCCGAGTTCGCGAGGGTGCCGATGCCCATGAGCAGCACGACGGTGTGGTCGCGGCCGCCCGAGAGGGAGGCGATCTGGTCGTGGCCGGTCACGATCGTGAACGCGGTCGCCAGGCCCCGGTGCGTGACGGGGATGCCCGCGATGGCCGGCACCGACAGAGCGCTCGTGACACCCGCCACCACCTCGACGGCGACGCCGGCCCGTGCGCAGAAGGCGAGCTCCTCGCTGCCGCGGCCGAACACGTACGGGTCGCCGCCCTTCAGGCGCACGACGGTCTTGCCGTCGTTCGCGAGCTGCACGAGCAGCGCGTTGATGGCGTCCTGCGGCACCGCGTGGTGGCCGGGGAGCTTGCCCACGTCGACCACCTCCGCCCGCAGATGGATGCCGTCCTCGGCCAGTCCGTCGAGCACGGCGCGCGCGCCGAGGCGGTCGGCGACGATCACGTCGGCGGCCTCGAGGGCGCGCAGCCCCTTGACCGTCAGCAGCCCCGGGTCGCCCGGACCCGCTCCGACGAGCCAGACCTTGCCCGCCGCGGCGGGGGCGGTCATATCGCCCACTCCGCGCTCGCGTCGACGTCCTCCTCGGTGGAGCGGTCGCGCACGATGCCCGCGGCGAGCGTGGCGCCGTCGGTCGGGTGGATCACGAGGAAGGATCCGCCATGGCGATTGCCCGCGTAGGTCTCGAACGGCACCTCGGTCGCGAGCCGCAGCCGCACCCGCCCGATGTCGTTGGTCTCGAGCACCTCGGCCGGCTCGTGCGTCAGCTTGTCGAGGTCGTAGCGCGACGAGATGTCCGACACGAGGGCCTTCACGGTCGTCGTGCCGTGCTTCACCAGCACGCGCGCGCCGACGGCGAGGGGGCGCCGATCGAGCTGGAACAGCTCCGCGTCGACGTCGCGGCGCGCCTCCGGCAGCGAGCCGGCCGTGGCGACCAGGGCGCCGCGGGCGGCATCCACGTCGTCGGCGAACTCGAGCGAGACCGACTGCGACGCGATCGCCTCCTCGGCGGCGACGCCGGCCACCTGGATGCCGGTCACCGTCGTGGTCACGCCGGCGGGGTGGACCTCGACGCTGTCGCCGACGCGGACGGTGCCCGAGGCGATGCGTCCGGCGACGGCCCGGTAGTCGCGCAGCTTCTCGACGGCGACCGGGTCCGCCGCGTATTCGGGGGCGAGGCCGCCCTGCGGGCGGATCACCAGCTGCACCGGGAGGCGCAGGGGCTCCAGCTGCACATCGAGCTCGTCGGCGCCGGGCAGCGTCTCGAGCAGCTCGAACAGCGCCGGACCCTCGTACCAGGGCGTGCGCGCGGAGCGCTCGACGATGTTGTCGCCCTCGAGCGCCGAGACGGGCAGCACGTGGAGGTCGTCGATGCCGAGGCCGGCGGCCACGCGCTGCGCGTCGGCGGCCACCGTCGCGAAGGTGTCGGCGTCGAAGCCGGTGAGGTCGATCTTGTTCACCGCGATGATCACGTGCGGGACCCGCAGCAGGGCGACGACGGCGAGGTGGCGGATCGTCTGCTCCACGACGCCGTGGCGCGCGTCGACGAGCACGACGACCGCGTCGGCGGTGGTCGAGCCGGTGACCATGTTGCGCGTGTACTGCACGTGACCGGGGCAGTCGGCGAGGATGAACGAGCGCGAGCCGGTCGAGAAGTAGCGGTAGGCGACGTCGATCGTGATGCCCTGCTCGCGCTCGGCGCGCAGGCCGTCGGTGAGGAGGGCGAAGTCGAAGCCGGTGCCGTGCGCGAAGCCCCGCTCGGCGGAGGTGCGCGCGACGGTCTCGAGCTGGTCGGCGAGGATCGCCTTCGAGTCGTGCAGCAGGCGTCCCACGAGCGTCGACTTGCCGTCGTCGACCGAGCCGGCGGTGGCGAACCGGAACAGCGTGCGCGTGCCGGTGGCGGGCGCGGCGATCGGAGTCATGGTGGCCTCGGCGAGGGTGTCGGTGGTCATCAGAAGTACCCGTCCTTCTTGCGGTCCTCCATGGCCGCCTCGCTGAGGCGGTCGTCGGCGCGCGTCGCGCCGCGCTCGGTGAGGGTCGAGACGGCGACCTCGGCGACGATGGCGGCCAGGGTCGACGCATCCGACTCGACCGCGCCGGTGCAGCTCATGTCGCCCACGGTGCGGTAGCGCACCGTGCGCACCTCGACGGCCTCGTCTTCGCGCGGCGGCGAGAACTCGCCGACGGGGCGCCACATGCCGTCGCGGCTGTACACCTCGCGCTCGTGGGCGAAGTACAGCGGCGGGAGGGCGATGTCCTCGCGCTCGATGTAGTTCCACACGTCGAGCTCGGTCCAGTTCGAGATCGGGAACGCGCGCACGTGCTGGCCCGGGGTGTGGCGGCCGTTGTAGAGGCTCCACAGCTCGGGGCGCTGGTTGCGCGGATCCCACTGGCCGAACTCGTCGCGCAGCGAGATGATGCGCTCCTTGGCGCGGGCCTTGTCCTCGTCGCGGCGGGCGCCGCCGAAGACGGCGTCGTGCCGGCCGGCGGCGATCGCGTCGAGCAGCGGGACCGTCTGCAGCGGGTTGCGCGTGCCGTCGGCGCGCTCCTCGAGGCGCCCGTCATCGATGTAGTCCTGCACGCGGGCGACTTCGAGGCGGATGCCGAGACGCTCGACGGTCTCGTCGCGGAAGGCGAGCACCTCGGGGAAGTTGTGTCCGGTGTCCACGTGCAGCACCGGGAAGGGGACCTTGCCGGGCGCGAACGCCTTGGTCGCCAGGTGGAGCACCACGACCGAGTCCTTGCCGCCGGAGAACAGCAGCACCGGGCGCTCGAACTCGGCGACCACCTCGCGGATGACGTGGATCGCCTCGGCCTCGAGCACGTCGAGGGCCGAGAGTGTGCCCTCGCGCCGCTGCGCTGCCGGGGCGGTGGTGTCGAGAGTCATACGTGGAGCCCGCATTCCGTCTTCGAGGTGCCGGCCCAGCGGCCGGACCGGGGATCTTCGCCGGGGGCGACCGGCTTGGTGCACGGCTCGCAGCCGATCGAGGGGTAGCCGAAGTTCACGAGGAGGTTCACCGGCGCCTTGTGCTCGGCGGCGTAGCCCATGAGGTCGTCGAAGGTCCACGAGGCCACGGGGTTCACCTTCACGAGGCCGTTGCGCTCGTCCCAGGTGACCAGCGGCGTGTTCAGGCGCGTGGGTGCCTCGTCGCGGCGCACACCCGTGAACCACACCTCGTATCCGCCGAGCGCGTCGTGCAGCGGGGCGACCTTGCGACGCGCGCAGCACAGCGCCGGGTCGCGGTCGTGGAGCTTGGCGCCGAACTCGGCGTCCTGCTCGGCGACCGTCTGCTCGGCGGTGATGTCGATGATGCGCACATCGAGCACACGCTCGACCTCGTCACGCGTGGCGTGCGTCTCGGCGAAGTGGTAGCCGGTGTCGAGGAACAGCACGTCCACACCGGGAAGCTGCTCGGCCACGAGGTGGGGGAGCGCGGCATCCGCCATCGAGCAGGCGACCGCGGCCGCCTCCATCGAGAAGTTCTCCGCGACCCAGCGCACGACCTCCGCGGGGGAGGCCTCGTGGTCGGTGAGGCTGCCGAGCTCCTCGTTGGCGCGCTCGGCGAGGGCCTTCAGCTCCTCGGGGGAGCGGTGCGCGGTGGTGCGGGGGGCGAGGGAGACGGTCACTGCAGGGCCTCCTCGTCGGCGCGGTGCGCCCACTGGGCGAAGGTCTCGTCCGCGTCGGCGTCGCGGTCGGCGAGGAAGCGCGTGACGACCCGCTCCACGTAGTCGGCGATGCCATCGGCGGCCACCTTGAGGCCGCGCACGGTGCGGCCGAGACCTGCCTCGTCGCGGTCCTGCGAGGCTAGGCCGCCGCCGAGGTGCACCTGGTAGCCGGGCACCTGCTCGCCATCGATCGTGACGAGCTGGCCCTTGAGCCCGATGTCGGCGGTCTGGATGCGGGCGCACGAGTTCGGGCAGCCGTTCACGTGCAGGGCGATGGGGTGCGGCAGGTCGAACTGCGCGAGCCGCTCCTCGAGGTCGAGCACCGCCGCCGTCGCGTAGGCCTTCGTCTCGACGATCGCGAGCTTGCAGAATTCGATGCCGGTGCAGGCGATGGTGCCGCGGCGGATGAGGCTCGGGCGGGCCTGCAGTCCGAGCTCGTCGAGTCCGGCGACCAGCGACTCGACCCTGTCTTCGGGGATGTCGAGGATCACGAGCTTCTGGTGCGGCGTGGTGCGCAGCCGCGTCGACCCGTGCGCCTCGATGAGGTCGGCGAGCTTGGCGAGCGTCGGGCCCGACACGCGCCCGACGATCGGGGTCACGCCGACGTAGAAGCGGCCGTCCTTCTGGCGGTGCACACCCACGTGGTCGCCCACCGTGGCCGGCGGCGGTGCCGCGGGGCCGTCGGGCAGCGCGTAGCCGAGGTACTCGTCCTGCAGCACCTGACGGAACTTCTCCGCGCCCCACTCGGCGAGCAGGAACTTCAGCCGCGCACGGTTGCGCAGGCGCCGGAACCCGTAGTCGCGGAAGATCTGGGCGACGCCGTGCCAGGCATCCGCCACCTTCTCGGGCGCGACGAAGACGCCCAGGCGCTCGGCGAGCCGGGGGGCGACCGACAGACCGCCGCCGACCCACAGGTCGTAGCCGATGCCCAGCTGGGGGTGGTCGACGGCGACGAAGGCGACGTCGTTGATCTCGTGCACGACGTCCTGGCTCGGGTGGCCGGTGATCGCCGACTTGAACTTGCGCGGGAGGTTGGCCAGCGACTCGTCGCCGATGAACCGCGACGTGATCTCGGCGATCTGCGGCGTCGGGTCGATGAGCTCGTCTGCGGCGATGCCGGCCACGGGCGAGCCGAGGATCACGCGCGGCACGTCGCCGCAGGCCTCGGTCGTGCCCAGGCCCACGGCCTCGAGGCGGCGCCAGATCTCGGGCATCGACTCGACCTCGATCCAGTGGAGCTGGATGTTCTGCCGGTCGGTGAGGTCGGCGGTGTCGCGGCCGAACTCCTGCGAGATGCCGGCGATCACGCGCAGCTGCTCGGTGGTCAGCTGACCGCCGTCGATGCGCACGCGCAGCATGAAGTACTCGTCTTCGAGCTCGTGCGGCTCGAGGGTCGCGGTGCGGCCGCCGTCGATTCCGGGCTTGCGCTGCGTGTACAGGCCCCACCAGCGGAAGCGGCCGTGCAGATCGGTCGGATCGATCGACGCGAAGCCGCCCTTCGCGTAGGTGGTCTCGATGCGCTCGCGCACCGAGAGGCCGCCGTCCTGCTGCTTCCACTCCTCGTTCCCGTTGAGCGGGGTGGTGCCGTCGACCTTCCACTGCCCGTTGGGCTTGGACGAGGGGCGCGGCGGCCGGGCGGCTCGAGCGCCTTCGGCACGCGGTGCCGGGGTGCGGGTGGGGGTGTCGCTCATGCTCACGGTGGGGGCCTCCAGTGTCCCGGGCGTCCCCGGGGCGGACTCCGATCGAGCCCACTCCGCGAGAGTACGTCGGCCAACCTGGATGCCGCCCCGAATGTGTCAGAGAGCGTTAACGGACGTCACACGGCGTCACACTTCGGCGCCCGGCGCCCGGCGCCCGGCGGCCCTCGCTGTTCCGCTGTCGCAATCGGCGGTGTGGACAGCGGATTCTGACAGCGGAGCAGCGGACGCTGGGGTCGGAGGCGCGGTTGGAGGTGTTGTCGGCGGTTCTGCCGGCGGTTCTGCCGGCGGTGCTGACGGCCGTGCCGGGGCGGTCAGAGCGCGTCGCGGTAGCGGTCGACGACAAGGTCGACGAGGGATGCCGCGGGGGCGCCGTCATCGAGCAGCGGCCGCGCCACGGGTGCGCCGCCGGCCAGCGTCACGGCGAGGTCGTGGAAGTATCCGGGGGCGAGCAGATAGTTGGCCACGATGACGCTGCCGCCGCCGTTCGCCGCGACGCGGGTGCGCACGCGCGCGACGGCCGCGTCGACGCGGGGTTCTGCGGCGGCGAGGAACCCGACCTCGACCGCGGCGCCGAGCCGCGCCGCGAGCATCGCGCCGATCGTGCGGCAGTCCTCGTTCGCCCGTTCGTCGCTGGAGCCGGCCACGGCCAGCACGACGCCGGTCGCGTTCTCGGGGTGCAGGGGCGCGAGGCGCTCGACCAGGGCGTCGACCAGGCGCGGGTCTGGGCCGAGCGCCGGGGTGATGACGATGGCGTCGCGCCCGGCGGTCTGCTCCTTCAGGTCGACCCGCACGTGATACCCCGCCGACAGCAGCAGCGGCACGAGCACGACCGGCTGATCGGCGGGGAACGCGTCGAGGGATGCCGCGACGTCGGGCTGCTGCACATCGACGTGTCCGAGGCGGACGGTGACATCGGGCAGACGCGCGGCGACCGCCTCGACGAGCGCCGAGACGGCCGCCTGCCCGGCCGACGAAGCCGTGCCGTGCGAGATCGCGAGGAGTGCCGGTGCTGTCACGGCTTCATTCTGGCCGACGATCCGCCGAGTCGGCCGCCTCGTGCCCGGCGTGGTGCTCGGCCTGGCATCCGCGGTGGTGGGGACGGGCGTGGTGGTGCGGGTGGCCGTGGTGGTGCGGGCCGTGGTGCCAGGGTCGGCCGTGCTCGAATCCGCGGTCGTGCCCGTGCCCGTGCCCGTGCCCGTGCGGGAAGCCGTGCCCGTGCTCGAAGCCCCGCCCGAATCCGCGGTCGCGACCGAAGCCGCGCCGCCGGCCGCGACGCGGCGGCCGCTGGCCCTCGGGCCAGCCGAGTTCGCGCGCGATGGCCTCGAGCGAGGCCATCGTGGTCGCGTAGTCCTCCGGGGTGACGGCGCCGGCCACGCGGGCGCGGATGCGGTCGACGATCGCGCCGAGGCGCTCCTTCGCCGCCCGGCCTTCGAGGGTCAGCGTCCAGTCGCCGTCGCCGCGCTCGATCCAGCCGCGGTCGGCGAGCCGGCGCAGACGATGGGGCTTCCGCATCATGCGGGCCCGCAGGTCGGGGTCGGTGAGGTCGCCGTCGATGACGCTCAGCAGCATCCATTCGCGGCGCGAGGCCTCTTCGTCGGCGAACTCACGGGCGAACGTGTCGGTCAGCAGCGCGTCGACGAGTCGAAGCCACGAGCCGAGCGGGCGGCCGTGGCGAGGTGTGGTGTTCTCTGTCGTGTTCTCAGGGGTGTCCATGAGGGGGTCCTCTCGTATTGCATGTCAATTGGCATGCATATGTAGAGTGACATGCTTTCTGCATCCATGTCAAGTTGCATGTAAATTCGAAGGATGCCGCACGAGCAGCCCCACGACCCTGCCGACCACCGGCCCGGCGACCCGGTCGACGCGATCGCAGCGGCGCTCGCCGCACTGCGGGGCCGGCGGCGCCCGACCGGACCGTGGTCCGGCCCCGGCGGCCCCGGCGGCCCCTTCGGCGCGCACGGTCACGACCACGCGTCGCCCGAGCACCCGGGGCACGGTCCGCACGGCGGGCCGTTCGGGCACGGGATGCCGCGCGGCCGCGGGCGTGGCGGACCGCCCTGGACGGCAGGACCCCGCGGCGGGGGTGCGCGACTGCGGCTGCTGGAGGCGCTGGCCGCGGCATCCACGTCCCTGTCGATCGGGGAGATCGCCGAGGCGGTGGGAGTCGATCAGCCGCGGGCCTCCCGACTCGTGCAGCAGTGCGTCGATGAGGGACTCGCGCGGCGGGAGGCCGACCCCGACGATGCGCGCCGCACCCGCGTCGCGCTCACCGATGAGGGCCGCACGCTCGTGCGCGGCGCCCGCGGGCAGCGGCGCGAGGCGCTCGAGACCGCGCTCGCCGCGTTCACCGAGGCCGAGCGCGAAGAGCTCGCCCGGCTGCTGGCGAAGCTCGCCGAGGGCTGGCCGAAGGACTGACCCGGCGCACGGCCCCCCTCCCGCTCCGGCGACCCGCTCGGTAGCGTGAAGGAGTGGACGATGACGACAGCATTGCGCAGACGGAGCGTCCCGAGCCCGACGGCGCGGGGCACCCGCTCACGAACGACATGGTCCTGGCGGGCGAGCCGGATGCGACCGTCATGCCCGTCGCGCCGCCGTTGGACGACCATTCGCCGGTCGCGGCGGGGGTCGGCATCAACCGCTGGGTGTTCTGGCCCGCGGCCGGGGTGATCCTCGCGTTCAGCGCGTTCGCCATCATCACCCCGAGCGCCGCCGAGGCGATGTTCCGGGCGATCCAGGCCTCGATCGTGAACGCCTTCAACTGGTACTACGTGCTCATCGCGGCGTTCTTCGTCGTCTTCGCCCTCTCGATGGGCTTCAGCCGGTTCGGCGACATCAAGCTCGGGCGCGACGACGACAAGCCGGAGTTCTCGGTCGGGGCGTGGTTCTCGCTGCTGTTCGCGGCCGGCATGGGCATCGGCCTCGTCTTCTACGGTGTGAGCGAGCCGCTCAGCCACTTCGTCTCCCCGCGCCCGGGGGTCACCGGCACACCCGAGCAGCTCGCGCAGCAGGCGCTGACCCAGACCTATCTGCACTGGGGCGTGCAGGCCTGGTCGATCTACGTCGTGGTGGGCCTCGGCCTCGCCTACGCGATCCACCGCCGCGGGCGACCGATCTCGATCCGCTGGACCCTCGAGCCCGTGCTCGGTGAGAAGCGCGTGGCGGGCCCGTGGGGCCACGCGATCGACATCGTCGCGCTCGTGGGCACCGTGTTCGGCGTCGCCACCTCGCTGGGGCTCGGCGTGCTGCAGATCAGCGCCGGCCTCGAATCGGCGGGACTGGGCGAGCCGGGCGAGCTGATGCAGGTGCTGATCATCCTCGTGATCACGGTCTTCGTGCTGCTGTCGGTGCTGTCGGGCGTGGCCAAGGGCATGAAGTGGCTGTCGTCGACGAACCTGATCCTCGCGGGGATCCTGCTGCTGTTCATCCTCATCGTCGGCCAGACCGAATTCCTCCTGCGGGAGTGGGTGCAGTCGATCGGCGGGTACATCCAGAACTTCGTCGGGCTCTCCTTCACCGTCAGCGCGTTCCAGGGGGCCGCGGGCGAGGCGTGGCAGGCGTCGTGGACCTCGTTCTACTGGGGCTGGTGGATCTCGTGGGCGCCCTTCGTGGGCATCTTCATCGCCCGCGTCTCGCGGGGTCGCACCGTGCGCGAGTTCGTGCTGGGCGTCATCATCGTGCCGACGATGCTGGGCATCCTGTGGTTCGCGATCCTCGGCGGGTCGGCGCTCTACCTCGAGCTGAACGATCCCGGATCGATGACCCTCCCCGACGGCACCGTCGACATCGAGGGGTCGATCTTCCAGCTGCTGTCGTACTTCCCCGGCTCGACCCTGCTGACACTGGGCGTGATCCTCCTGGTGTCGATCTTCTTCGTCACCTCGTCGGACTCGGGCGCCCTCGTCATGGGAATGATCGCCACCGGCGGCAACCAGCACCCGGCGAAGTGGATCCGCACCTTCTTCACCCTCGCGACCGCGCTGCTCGCGATCTCGCTGCTGCTCACGGGTGGCCTCTCGGCGATCCAGACCGCGGCCATCACGATCGCGCTGCCGTTCAGCATCGTGATGCTGCTCATCTGCTGGGCGACCGTCGTCGCCTTCACGCGCGAGCGCCGCGCGTATCAGCTGGCCCGCCGCGCCGCGTTCGTGGAGCGGATCGGCGACTACTACGGGCTCGAGGTCGAGGAGCCCGACCGTCGCGGAGTGCGCTGGCCGCGCCTGTCGCTGCGCCGCGCCCGCACGCCGAACCGATGAGGGGATGCCGCACCCGGCGCAGCGGCCGGGTGCGGCATCCGCTCAGAAGCTGGTGACGAGGTCGCCGAGCACCTCTTCGACCTCGGTGGGGTCGGTGGCGTCGTAGTAGTGCGCGCCGGTCGCCTTGGAGATCGCCTGCAGGGCGGGCACGTCGGCGTCCTCGCCGTAGGCGAGGGTGAAGATCAGCACGGGCGTGGAGTGGTGGAGTTCGCCGAGGTTCTCGAGCATCTCCGCCTCGCCGATGGTGGGCGCGTTCAGCGGGTCGTCCTCGCCGTCGCTGAGGAGCACGATCGCGTTGATGCGGTCGCTCGTCCACGCCGCGGCCTGCTGGGCCGCGAACGTGTCGACGGCCTGGTACAGCGGGGTGTCGCCCATCGAGGTGAGCCCGTTCAGCGAGGACAGGAACGCATCGCGCGACGAGCCGATGTCGGCCACCGGAGCGAGGTTGCCGGGAACGAGCGAGCCGTCGGCGGCCTGCGCGAAGGCGGCGAGCCCCACGCTGTCGCCGGTGGTGAAGTGGTCGAGCGCGAGCGCGATCGCGTCCTGCGCCGCGGTGAGCTTGGTCTCGGTCGCCGAGATCTTCTCGTCCATCGAGCCGGACACGTCGACGAGGAAGAGCACGTTCGCGCGCTTGCGCACGTCGGGGAACGCGGCATGCACGGCGGTCACGACGTCGGCGTCGGGCATCGCGATCGGCGTGCTCGGGGTCTCGGTCAGGTGCGCGAGCTCGGCCACACCTGCGTCGAGCTGCCCGTTGAGATCGCGGTAGCCCGCGGTGCGCACGGCCGCCTGGCCCTGCGCGGTGCCGACGAACCGCACGAAGTCGGCCGCGGCCTCCGACTCGACCGGATCGATCCAGTCGCCGGACAGGCGGATCACCGGGTTGTCGGCGGCGTAGTGGCCGTCGCTCGGGTAGATCGGCACGAGCTGCTCGGCCGGGGCCTCCGCCTCGACGCGGGTCACGCCGTCGCGGCTGGTGATGCCGCGGTTGTAGTCCCACACCGACTTCTCGTCGACGATCACCGCGGAGAGGAAGTCGGCGGCCGAGCCGCCGGTCTCCTCGGCCTGGCGGGCGTGCCAGAGGAAGTGCTCGGGCGTGGCCATGTAGTGGCTGGTGGCCAGCTCGTGCGCCCGCACCTCCGCCTCGACGGCGGGGTCGGCGACCTGGGCGGCGGTCAGCGCGGCGACGTCGCCGGCCGACGAGCCGAACGACGCGAACATGGCGGCCTCGCCCGAGGTGGCGACGAGGGGGCTGGTCTTGCCGAGCTTGAAGGCGCCCCACTCCGGGTGGCCGAGGTTGCCCCACAGCTGCTCGTCTTCGGCGGCTTCGAAGACCTCGGCCCAGGTCGGCGGCGCCTCGTCCCAGCCGATGGCCGCGGCCAGGGGCTGCGGCATCGCGAGCACGACGTTCGACGAACCCGCGCTGGGGCCCTCGGCGCGCAGGGACGTGGCGCCTTCGGCGGCCGCCACGTCGAGCCAGGTGGTCGCGTCGGGCAGCCAGACGGTGGGCTTCGCGTCGGCTGCGGTGGTCGGGAAGCCGTCGGCCACGAGGGAGGCGGCGACACCGGACTTCTTCTTGTCGGCGGTCACCGTCACGCACGTGCCGGCGACGTTGCGGGGCGCGGCGTTGTAGGCGGCGGCGAGGGCATCGACCATGCCGGCGTTCTCGAACGACGAGAGCACGGGCACGGTCGTGCAGGGGCCGGTGCCGGCGGTGGCGGCCGGCTCGTCCTCGGGGAACTCGATCAGCTCGACCTCGGGGGCGTCGGCGGCGCTCTGCTCGGCCGTGGCGTCGGGCTCGTCGGCCGACGCCAGAGCGGAGACGACCAGGGTGCCGACCGTGCCGATCGCCCCGACCATCACCACGATGGCGACGATGCTGGTCCAGAGGACGAACGTGCGGCGGCGGCGCCGTCGGCGCGCGCGGCGCTCTTCGATCGCGCTCGTGTTCATGCTCATGGGGGACGGGCCTCTCCGTGCGCCGCGTACGTGTGCACGTCGAGTGCGCAGGAGCGCGACGGAAGGCTCGGTACGAGGCTGGTCCTCTGGGGGGTATCGCTGCCGGTCGGGTTCCGACGACCCCGAGCCTAACGGGCGCGGGCGCGACGGCGCGACCCCAGAGGCCGTTTGACCGGGGGTTCTCAGTCTTCTCGAAGCTCAGGAGGTGGCGGTGTTCAGCATCCCGATGATGACGGCGGTCCACCACGCGATCTGCGAGACGACCGCGCTCGAAAGGCTCGACAGGCGCAGCCGCAGGGGAAGGCGGCCGAACGCGACGGTTCCCGGCAGACGATGGAGCTCGCCGGTGATGCGGGTCATGGCGACGCCGTTGAGGCCCGCCACGAGCACGGCCGCCATCTTCAGGGCGGTGAGGGGCTCGCCGAGCGACGGCTCCAGGAACGCGCCGGTGGCGAACAGCCCCGCGATGCCCAGCCAGGCAAGTCGCGTGACGGTGCGCTCGGTGCGCATGAACTCGCCGAGGGTGCGCCGGCCCATGGCCCACAGGAGGCCCTTCACCTCGAGCAGCACGGCGGCGCCCAGCCCGATGATGACGGCGGCGAGGTGCCCGAACAGCGCGAGGAAATGCAGCCATTCCTGCGGCACCAACTGCGCGCCCATCCACATCGACAGGTACCAGCCGATGCCGACCGCCCAATAGCCCAGGGCGCGTCGGTGGCGTGCCACGCGACGTCGCTCGATCAAAGGGGTCGTCACGTGCGGGGACCTTCTGCAGGAGGGGGCGGGCGTCGGGGGGGCGCCTGGCAGAAGGCTAGCCGATCGGCGGGGCGCCGCGGTGCGGCATCCACAGCCCCTCAGTCGGCGAGCGGAGGCTGCGACGCCCGCACCGGCAGCAGGAGCAGCAGCCCCGCCAGCAGCACGATCACGATGCCGAGGATGCCGTACACGGCCTGACCCGAGAGCGCGACGAACAGCGCGAACATCGTGGGGGCCAGGAACGAGACCGCGCGGCCGGTGGTGGCGTACAGGCCGAACACCTCGCCCTCGCGTCCGGGCGGGATGATGCGGGCCAGGAACGTGCGGGATGCCGACTGGGCCGGCCCCACGAACAGGCACAGCGCGAGCCCCGCCGTCCAGAACACGATCTGGCCGCCGTCGGCGAGGAAGAAGACGAGCAGACCCGACACGACCAGACCGATCAGCGCGGCGACGATGACGGGCTTCGCGCCGAGCCGGTCATCGAGCGCGCCGACCGCGATCGTGGAGACTCCGGCCACGACGTTGGCGGCGATCGCGAAGATGATGACCTCTCCCGCGGAGAACCCGAAGACGGATGCCGCCAGCACGCCGCCGAAGGTGAACACGCCCGCGAGGCCGTCGCGGAAGACGGCGCTGGCGAGCAGGAACCACACGGTGTGCCGGCTCTCCCGCCACAGCCGGGCGATGTCGCGCCCGAGCCGGCCGTACGAGGCGAAGAAGCCGATGCGCTCGCGGCGTACGCCCACCCCGCGGTACTCGGGCACCACCAGCAGCACCGGCAGGGCGAACAGCCCGAACCACAGCGCGGAGACGAGCACCGTCACCCGGATGTCCATGCCGCCCTCGCCGGTGATGCCGAACCAGCCGACCTCGGGCTGGATGAAGCCGAAGTACACGATGAGCAGCAGCACGATGCCGCCCACATAGCCCATGCCCCAGCCGAACCCGCTCACACGGCCGATCGAGCGCGGGGTCGACACCTGCGAGAGCATCGCGTTGTAGTTGACGCCCGCGAACTCGAAGAACACGTTTCCGGCGGCCACCAGCAGCAGGCCCAGCCACAGGAACGAGGGGTCGGGCTGCACGAAGAACATCGCGGCGGTGATGGCCACCACGATGTAGGTGTTGACGGCGAGCCACAGCTTGCGGCGCCCCGAGGTGTCGGAGCGCTGGCCCGTCACCGGTGCGAGCAGGGCGATGAGAAGGCCCGCACCCGCCAGTGCCCAGCCGAGCTGCGCCTCGACCGTGCCCGCCTCGCCGAAGCTCGAGCTGGTGAGGTACACGGTGAACACGAACGTCGTCACGACCGCGTTGAACGCCGCCGAGCCCCAGTCCCAGAGGCCCCAGGCCACGACCGCGCGCCGACTCGTGCGCGCGGGGCCGTGGGCGTCGACGGCCGCGGCCATCGCGTCGGTGGGTGTCACGGGGGAGAACTCGGGCGAACTCATGTCCGGCACGCTAGGACCCTTCGGTGAACGGCGCGTGGCGCCGACGGTGCGCGCCGCCTCGTCGCGACGCGTGGCCAGGCTACGCCCTGCGGATCGTCCCGGACGCGATCGCGGCGGGTGCGGCATCCACTCGGCCCCTGCCGGCGCGGGCGGGATGCCAAGATGGGCGCATGTCCGTTCATGTGGAACGCGCGGACCTGCCGGGCATCGGCACCCGCCACGATCTGGAGACCGAGGCGGGGCGACGGCTGTCGGTCGTCACCTTCCGCGACGGGGGCCGCGAGCTCGCCATCGCCGACGAGGACGACCCCGACCGCGCGGTGGAGACCGTCGCGCTCACCGACGAGGAGGCGACGGCGCTGTCGGAGGTGCTGGGCGGATCGGTGATCCTCACCCAGCTCGCGGGCCTGCGAGAGCAGGTCGACGGGCTGTCGACCAAGCAGATCACGCTGCGCGCCGACACCCCCTACGCCAACCGCCCGCTCGGTGCGACCCGCGCCCGCACCCGCACGCGCTGCTCGATCGTGGCGATCGTGCGCGACGGCGGGGTGATCCCCGCGCCGGGGCCGGACGACCTCCTGCACGTCGGCGACACCCTCGTCTGCGTCGGAACGAGCGAGGGCCTGGAGAAACTGGCCGACATCGTCGACGGAGCCTGACGGGATCATGGAACACGGCGCGCTCGTCCTCATCGAGATCGGCGCGCTTCTGCTGGGCATCGCGCTTCTCGGGCGGCTCGCCTCGCGCCTGGGCATCTCGCCGATCCCGCTGATCCTGCTGGGCGGCCTCGCGTTCGGCGAGGGCGGGCTGCTGCCCCTGGAATCGGGGGAGGAGTTCATCGAGATCGGCGCCGAGATCGGCGTGATCCTGCTCCTGCTGATGCTCGGCCTCGAGTACACGGCGCAGGAGCTGCTCGGCAACCTCAAGGGCTCCCGCACCGCGGGCGTGATCGACATGCTGCTCAACGCGACCCCGGGGGCGCTGCTGGCGCTGATGCTCGGGTGGGGGCCGGTCGCGGCGATCGCGCTCGCCGGCATCACCTGGATCTCGAGCTCGGGCGTGATCGCGAAGATGCTGCACGACCTCGGCCGCATCTCCAACCGCGAGACGCCCGTGGTGCTGTCGATCCTCGTCATCGAAGACCTCGCGATGGCGTTCTATCTGCCGCTGCTGACCGCCGTGCTCATGGACCTGGGCTTCGCCACCGGGGCGATCACCGTCATCGTGGCCGCCGCCGCGGTGATCGTGATCCTGTGGATCGCGTTCCGCCACGGCCACGTCGTCTCCCGCCTGGTGTGGTCGCGCAGCGCCGAGATCCTGTTGCTGTCGGTGCTGGGGCTCACGATGCTCGTCGCGGGAATCGCGGCGCAGGCGAGCGTGTCGTCGGCGGTGGGGGCGTTCCTCGTGGGCATCGCCATCTCCGGCCCGGTCGCCCATCACGCCCAGCGCCTGCTCACTCCGCTGCGCGACCTCTTCGCCTCGGTGTTCTTCCTCTTCTTCGGCCTGTCGACCGACCCCGCCGACCTCCTCCCGATGCTCGGGCCCGCGGTCGCGCTCGCCGTGGTGACGATGGCCACGAAGCTGCTGACCGGCTATTACGCGGCGCGGCGCGCGGGCATCGGCGAGGCGGGGCGCTGGCGCGCCGGCTTCGCGCTCATGCCGCGCGGCGAGTTCTCGATCGTGATCGCGGGCCTCGCGGTCGCCGCCGGCCTCGACCGATCGCTCGCGGCGCTCGCGACGGCGTACGTGCTCATCACGATCATCGCGGGGCCGCTGCTGGCCCGTCTGCCCGACGCCCCCTGGTTCTCGGCGTGGACCAAGCGCGTGCAAGCCGATCGCCGCCGTCGCCAGCGTGCGGCGACGGCCTAGAGACGACGGCCCGCGGCGGACTACCCTCACGGTCAAGGTCAGCGCGATCGGGGGATGCTCATGGACGTTCCAGCCGGGCAGCAGGGCGAACAGCGCGTCCCCATCGGGGGCGGCCGGTTCGCCGATCTTCCGCCCGACCGGGAGCGCGAGGCTTTCGTCGCCTACTTCAAGGAGCGCGTCTACGCGACCTTCACGGGCCTCGCGATCGTGCTGGTGGTGGCCTCCGAGGGACACGCGGCCGGCGCCCACGCGTTCTTCGCGCTCGTGCTCGGGGTGATCGGCGTGACCGCCGCGGGCTTCGCGTCGGATGTCATCGCCCTGCTCGCAGTGCACCGTGAGTTCCCCCGCCGGCGCGCGTTCAGCGTGCTGGGGCGCATCGCCGCCGGGGCGCTCAGCACCCTCCTCGTGCCGGCGGTCCTCATCGCGCTCGGCTGGATGGAGATCATCCGATTGGATGCCGCACTCCGCGCGTCGGCGTACGTCTACCTCGTCACCCTCGCGGTCATCGGGTGGCTCGCGGTGCGCCGGGCGCGGCTGGTGTGGTGGAAGCAGCTGGTGGCGCTCGGCATCCTCGTCGCCCTCGGCGGCACGGTGATCCTGCTGCAGACGCTCGCGCACGCGATCTGAGCCGCCCGGCGCGGTCGCCACGGGGTGTTAGCCTCCCCGTGTCGCGCGTATCGCCGCGCGCGATGCCGTCCCCCCGGCTGCACCCGAAAGCGAGCCCGATGCCGCGCGCCCTGCTCCGCTCCGTCGCCGCCATGGTCGGCGTGATCCCGCTCGTTTTGGGGCTTGCCGCGCCCGCCCACGCCGAGGAGGCCACGGGCATCGTGCGCGGTGTGCTGCTCGATGAGCTCGGCGGGCTGCTGGTGCGCGAGGAGTCGAACGTCCGCATCTCGCTGTTCGCCGACGACGAGCTGACGACGCCGGCCGTCGTCTTCGACATCGCCTCCGGGGCGAACGGCCAGTTCGCGATCCCCGACGTGCCGGCGGGCCGCTACGCCGTGAAGTTCGAGCCGCTCTCCTCCTGGATCGTCGGCGAGTGGTGGGGCGACACCCGCCGCGCTGCGGAGCGTGCGTTCATCACCCTCGAGGACGGCGGCGTGGTCGATCTGGAGGCGCGGTTGTCCTCCACCGTCGCCCTGTCGGGCATCGTGACGGGGCGGCAGACGGACTACGTCGTCGGCGGCACGAACATCACTGTGCGGGCGAGCACCGGCGACGCCGAACTCGACTCCTGGATCCGCTTTCCCACGACCTCGCTGCGCCTCTCGGAGAGGTACGTGCTCCGCGTGCCGGCCGGCACCTACACCGTCACGGCCACGGACAGCACGGGCGCACACGCGACCAAGACGGTGGCCGGCGTCGTCGTCGCGTCGGACACGACCCAGGACATCGCCCTCACGGCCGCGCGCGCCTCGATCTCGGGCACGTGGGCGATCCGCACGGCGTCGGGCATCGTGCCCTGGGGCTCCGGCCATATCGATGTCTACAAGTGGTCCACCACCCAGGCGCGCTGGCTGCGGATCGATTGGCCCGCCGGCGGCACCTCGCGCAGCTCCTACCTCATCGACGGCCTGGGCGCGGGTCGGTACAAGCTGGCGTTCTTCAACGACGGCGTGACCACCTTCTGGGGCGGGGGCGACCTGCAGAGCGCGCCCGAGATCGTGCTCGGCAAGAACGAGACGCGGTCGGGCGTCGACATCGTCGTCGACGACAGCGCGAGCGTGAGCGGCGTCGTGAAGGGGAAGACCGCCACCGGCAGCACGATCGCGCTCAGCGGCGCCGAGGTGAAGGTGTGGCGGGTGGCGTCTTCCGGTGCGCTCACCCCGGTCGATGCCTCCTTCGACAGCCTGCCGACCGGCGGCGATGGGGCGTTCCGGGCCGCGCTCGCCCCCGGAACCTACGTCTTCAAGGTATGGATCCCCGGCTCGCCCGAGTTCGGCGCGTCCTATCTCGGCGGCGCCCGTCTGCTCGAGGATGCGACGCGTGTCACCGTCGGCCTCGGCCAGGACCGCGTGCTCGCCGACGTGCTCCTGCCACGGTCCTCCTTCCAATCGAAGCGGGTCGCCGGGATCGACCGGTTCGCCACGGCGGTCGCTGCGTCGAAGCGGGTCGTGCCGACCGGGCAGAGGGCGCCGGTCGTCTATCTCACCAACGCCTTCGACTTCCCCGACGCGCTCGCCGCAGCTCCTGCCGCCATCCGCAGCGGCGGTGTGATCCTTCCGGTGGCGAAGACCAGCGTCCCCCAGGTCGTGCTCGAGGAGCTCCGCCGTCTCCAGCCCCGGCGGGTCGTGCTGGTCGGCGGCACCGGGGTGGTCGGGAGCGCGGTGAGCACGGCGGTGAAGAAGGTCATCCCGGCCGACGCGCGGGTGTCGCGCCTGGGGGGAGCGAGCCGATACGAGACGGCGGACGCGATCGTGCGCGACGCGTTCGGCGCCGGCGGCAGCCGGTACGCGATCGTCGCGACCGGAGCCACCTACCCCGATGCGCTGGCGGCGGGTCCTGCCGCCGGTCACCTCGACGCGCCGGTGCTGCTGGTCGACGGCGCCCGCGGGCTCACCGCGGCCACCACGGCGACGATCGGCGCGCTCGGCATCACCGACGTGTACATCGCGGGCGGCAGGGGAGCGGTCAGCCCCACGCTCGAGAGCGGTCTGAAGGCTCTCCTCGGCACCTCCCGGGTGAAGCGCCTGTCGGGCTCGGACCGCTACTTCACCGCGATCGCGGTGAACGACGCGATCTTCGCCGACGTCGACGATGCGTTCCTCGCCAGCGGGGCCGGCTTCGCCGACGCGCTGGCGGGGGCGCCGCTGGCCGGTCGATACGACGCGCCGCTCTACCTCTCGAGCCCCACCTGCATCAACGCATGGACCCTGCAGAGCATCCGCGAGCGGCAGGCGGCGCGGGTCACCCTGCTCGGCGGCGAGGGAGTGCTGAGCAAGGGCGTCGCCGCTTTCCGCACCTGTTCGTCCTGACGCGCCGATCACCACGGGCGCGGCGGGCGCGGCATCCACTCTCCGGCGAAGTTGAGTCGACTCTTATCAACTTCATTTGACACGTTCAGGAGTCGGGTTTAGCCTTGAGTCGTTGCGGCTCAATCTCGTGTCGCACCCCTGACTTCCTCAGTAACACCCCAGGGCACGGGGCATTCGCCCCTGCCCGAACGAAGGAGAGAACACATGGCACGTGCTGTCGGTATCGACCTCGGAACGACCAACTCGGTCGTGAGCGTCCTCGAGGGCGGCGAGCCCAAGGTCATCGCCAACGCCGAGGGCTTCCGCACCACCCCGTCGGTGGTCGCCTACACCAAGGACGGCGAGGTGCTCGTCGGCGAGACCGCCAAGCGCCAGGCCGTCACCAACGTCGACCGCACCGTCTCGTCGGTCAAGCGCCACATGGGCACCACGTGGGGCTTCGACGTCGACGGCAAGAAGTGGACGCCGCAGGAGATCTCCGCGCGCATCCTGCAGAAGCTCAAGCGCGACGCCGAGCAGTACCTCGGCGACACGGTGACGGATGCCGTCATCACGGTTCCCGCGTACTTCAACGACGCCGAGCGCCAGGCCACCAAGGAGGCCGGCGAGATCTCCGGCCTGAACGTGCTCCGCATCATCAACGAGCCCACCGCCGCCGCGCTCGCGTACGGCCTCGACAGGGGCAAGGAGGACGAGCTCATCCTCGTCTTCGACCTCGGTGGCGGAACCTTCGACGTGTCCCTCCTCGAGGTGGGCAAGGACGACGACTTCTCGACCATCCAGGTGCGCGCCACCGCCGGCGACAACCGCCTCGGCGGCGACGACTGGGACCAGCGGGTCGTCGACTACCTCATCAAGCAGTTCAAGGACACCACCGGCGTCGACGTCTCGGGTGACAAGATCGCGCTGCAGCGCCTCAAGGAGGCCGCTGAGCAGGCGAAGAAGGAGCTCTCGTCGTCGACCTCGACGAGCATCAACCTCCCGTACCTGTCGCTGACCGACTCGGGCCCCGTCTCGCTGTCGGAGACCCTCTCGCGCGCCAAGTTCGAGGACCTCACCAAGGACCTCCTCGACCGCACCAAGAAGCCGTTCGAAGACGTCATCCGCGAGGCCGGCATCAAGGTCGCCGACATCGACCACGTCGTGCTCGTGGGCGGCTCGACCCGCATGCCCGCCGTCTCGGAGCTCGTGAAGAAGGAGACCGGCGGCCAGGAGCCCAACAAGGGCGTGAACCCCGACGAGGTCGTGGCCGTGGGCGCAGCCCTGCAGGCCGGCGTCCTCAAGGGCGAGCGCAAGGACGTGCTCCTCATCGACGTCACCCCGCTGAGCCTCGGCATCGAGACCAAGGGCGGCATCATGACCAAGCTCATCGAGCGCAACACCGCCATCCCCACCAAGCGCAGCGAGACCTTCACGACCGCCGACGACAACCAGCCGTCGGTCGCCATCCAGGTCTTCCAGGGCGAGCGGGAGTTCACCCGCGACAACAAGCCGCTGGGCACGTTCGAGCTCACCGGCATCGCGCCGGCCCCGCGCGGCATCCCGCAGATCGAGGTCACCTTCGACATCGACGCCAACGGCATCGTGCACGTCTCGGCGAAGGACAAGGGCACCGGCAAGGAGCAGTCGATGACCATCACGGGCGGCTCGTCGCTGCCCAAGGAGGACATCGAGCGCATGGTGCGCGAGGCCGAGGAGAACGCGGCCGAGGACAAGAAGCGCCGTGAGGCCGCCGAGGTGCGCAACCAGGCCGAGACCCTCGCGTACTCGATCGACAAGCTCATCAAGGAGAACGACGAGAAGCTGCCCGCCGAGGTCAAGACCGAGGTGCAGGCCGACGTCGACGCGCTCAAGACGGCGCTCGCCGGCGACGACGACGAGGCGGTCAAGACCGCGTTCGACAAGCTGAACGCGTCGCAGACCAAGCTGGGCGAGGCGATCTACGCCGCGGGTCAGGCGGAGCAGGCGCAGGATGCCGCGGGCGAGCAGCCCGCCGGTGACGCCGGCTCGTCGAACCCCGACGAGGACGTCGTCGACGCCGAGGTCATCGACGAGGACGAAGAGAAGAAGTAATGGCCGACAAGGACTTCGACGAGAACGACGAGGTCCGGCCCGAGGGTGAGGGGTCGGAGGAGCAGTCCTCCGGCCCCGAGCCGCAGGACGGGACGGATGCCGAGGCGGACGAGCTGACGGTCGAGGACATCCTCGGCGCCGAGCAGAACGTCGACGCCGCCGCGGAGGACGCCGTGCTCGCCGACCTCGAGTCGGCGCTGCTGAACGACCTCAAGCGCCTGCAGGCCGAGTACGCCAACTACCGCCGCCGCACCGAGGAGCAGCGCGACATCGAGATCGAGCGCGCCAAGGGCTCGGTCGCGAAGGGCCTGCTCCCCGTGCTCGACGACCTCGACCGCGCCGAGAAGCACGGCGATCTGCAGGAGGGCAGCCCGTTCTCCGCGATCGCCGAGAAGCTGCGCGGCGTCGCCGAGCGCATCGGCCTGGTCACCTACGGCGAAGCGGGCGAGGCGTTCGACCCGCAGCAGCACGAGGCGATCTTCCAGGCGCCGACCCCCGGCACCGTCGAGCCGACGATCCTCGAGGTGGTCGAGATCGGCTACCGCCTGGGCTCTGTCGAGCTGCGACCGGCCAAGGTCGTCGTGGCCGTGCCGGCCGAATAGGCCGCGAAGGAGCATCCATGGCCAGTCAGGACTGGTTCGACAAGGACTTCTACCAGGTGCTCGGTGTCTCCAAGGACGTCAGCGACGCCGATCTCAAGAAGACCTACCGCAAGCTCGCCCGCGAGTACCACCCCGACTCGAAACCCGGAGACGCGGCCGCCGAGGCCAAGTTCAAGGAGATCAGCGAGGCGTACTCGGTGCTGAGCGACCCCGAGCAGCGCAAGGAGTACGACCAGATCCGCGCGATGGGCGCCGGCGGCGCCCGCTTCACCGCGGGCGGTCAGGGCGCCGGCGGCTTCGAGGACGTCTTCAGCATGTTCGGGCAGTCCGGGCGCGGCGGCGGACGATTCCAGGCCGGCGACTTCGACGACATCTTCTCGATGTTCAACCAGCAGCAGGGCGGAGCCGGCTTCGGGTCGGGCCGCTTCGGCCAGTCGACGGGTGGGTACCGCGGATACGGCGGTCCCACCCGCGGCGCCGACGTCACCGCGCGCACGACGCTCGACTTCGTGACAGCCGCGGCGGGCGAGACGATCACGCTGCAGGGCGAAGAGGGCAGGCCGTTCAAGGTCAAGATCCCCGCCGGCGTCGCCGACGGGCAGAAGATCCGCCTGCGCGGCCGTGGCCGGCCCTCGCCCGACGGCGGCGAGGCCGGCGACATCGTCGTGCAGGTCACGGTGCGCCCCCACGCCGTCTTCTCGCGCGACGGGCTGAACCTGCGTGTCACGGTGCCGGTCACCTTCACCGAGGCGGCGCTCGGCGCCACCATCGAGGTGCCGACGCTGACCGGCGACCACGTGAAGCTGCGCGTCGCCCCCGGAACCCCCTCGGGGCGCGTGCTGCGCGTCAAGGGCCGGGGCATCACGACCGCCAAGGGCACCGGCGATCTGCTCGCCGAGGTGCAGGTGGCCGTGCCCGCGCACCTCGACGACGCCGCGCGCGAGGCGCTCGAGCGCTTCCACGAGCTGGAGCCGAAGGAGAACCCGCGCGCCGACCTGATGGCCAAGGCGCGCGGCTGACATGCTCGAGAACAGGTGTTCCGCCGAGAACAGGATGCTTCGCCCCGCGTTCATCCTGTGTGCGGCGGATCACCTGTTCTCAGTGACGGGTTGACAGGAGTCGGGAGGAAGAGCGCATGGCCGAGCGTGACCGCATCGACCCCGACGCGCCGATCTTCGCGATCGCGGCGGCTGCGGAGCTCTCGGGCATGCACCCGCAGACGCTGCGCCAGTACGACCGGCTCGGTCTCGTCGTGCCCGCGCGCACCCAGGGGGGCTCACGGCGCTACTCGCTGCGCCATGTCGAGCAGCTGCGCGAGGTCGCGCGCCTGTCGGCGGATGGGCTGAGCCTGCCCGGCATCGCCCGCATCCTCGAGCTCGAGAACCGGGTGCGCGAGCTTCACGAGCGCGTGCGCGATCTCGAGCAGCGGGTCGAGGCCGAGCTGGAGCGGCGTCCCGGCGCCCGCGTCTTCGCCGCCAGCGTGAACGGACCCGCTGTGTCGCTGCGCTCCGGGGTGCGGGTGCGGCGCGCGACGGAGGTCGTCGTGTGGCGTCCGCTGCGGGCCATCGAGCCGGGACCGGCCGCGCCGGGGCCGGCCGCGCAGGGGCATCCCGAGCCCGACGACGCGTAGAACGCGCGCTCAGGCGGTCGCGTCGACCCCGCGGTGCGTGCAGAACAGCTTCCAGTCCTCGTACGACAGATCGGCGTAGGCGTAGGCCCAGGCGAGGATCGCCTCGCCCACCACCTTCCCGCCCCCGACGTACCCGGCGACGGTCGACGCGTTCGGAGACTGGCCGTGGGCGCGCGCGAGTGTCGCCGCGCACGCGTCGGCGTACCAGCGGAACCCGCTGTCGTCGAGCGCCTCCATGTCGAACCCGCCCTTCTTGTCGTGGAACTGGCGGATGTAGAAGTCGCGCTGCGCCCCGTGCTCGGAACGGCGCACGTGGCCGAGGAAGGGGTCGGACACCGACTGCAGGATCCGCTGCATCGCGACCACGCGCCCGCCGTCGCCGTTCAGCTCCGTGTAGCGGGTGGCCTCGGGGGGCTGAGGCACACGGCCGTGCTCGACGAGCACGCTCGGCCCCGCCTCCTTGCCCTGCAGCAGCAGCGCGCCCCCGTCGCCGTCCTGCAGCGAGATGAGGAAGCAGCGCGTGCCGACGCTGCCGACTCCGACCACCCGCATCGCGACGTCGGCGAGGGCGTAGTTGCGCAGCACGACGCGGATGTCGACGTGCGCCGACGCGACGTACTCGCTGAGCGTGTGGAGCACGCGCTCCTCGATCTCGGGGGTGGCATGCGACATGACCGGGGGAGCGTCGATGAAGACGAGACGACCGTCGTCGGCGCGGTTCGTGAGCTTTCGCGCTGCACGCTTGCCCGTGCGCTTCTCGGCATCGGCCACGGTCTGGGCGATGATCGCCCGGGTCTCCGCGTCGGTCGCCTTCTCGGCGCCGAGCGGGTCGTAGCGGTCGAAGTAGCGCTTGAGGGGTGTGCGCTTCGCGCCCGAGCCGAGTGCGCGGGCATACGTGCGCACGGCTTCGAGCGCCGACGCGCGCACGACCTCCTCGTCGCGCGAAGTGGCGCGCCCTGCGATCACGATGCTGGTCACCAGCCGCTTGACGTCCCACTCCCACGGCGCCCACGCGGACTCGTCGAAGTCGTTGAGGTCGAACACCAGCGTGCGCTGCGGTGAGGCGTACAGGCCGAAGTTCGACACGTGCGCGTCTCCGCACGACCCCACCGTGAGGTCCGAGCTCGGCGACCGGGCAAGGTCGGCCGCCATGATCGCCGCCGTACCACGGTAGAACGCGAACGGGCTCGCGGACATGCGCTCCGTGCGCAGGGGGACGAGCTCGGGCACCCGCACGGCGTCCTGGCCGTCGAGGATCCCCATCGGGTCGCGCGCGCCGGGAGGCAGCTCCGACAGGGCCTCACGAGGCACGCGCTCGCGGGCGGCGCGGCCCGCGGCCAGCTGGTCTTCGAGCGAGCCCGGCGACGCCCAGGCGCGCGCGATGGGACCCGCGTCGGGTCCGGTCATCGTGGACATAGGGTCAGTGTGGCACCGCGCGCGGCGCCGCATAACCCGGTGATCCGCACGACGCTCGGTACGCTGACCACGTGACGCCGACCGAGCCCCCGCCCTCGCCCGCACTCCCGCCGCGCGTGCGGATCGTGCTGGGGCTGGCGGGTGCCGTGGTCGTGCTCGCGGGGCTGTACCTCGCGCGCGATCTCGTCGGCCCGCTCGCACTCGCCGCGGTGATCGTCATCATCTGCGAACCCGTGCGCGCACCACTCGTGCGCCGTGGCTGGCCCGGCTGGGCGGGGACCACCGCGGTCATCGCCCTGGGGTACGTGATCCTGCTCGCGATGGCCGCCCTGCTCTGGTTCGCCGGCACGCAGTTCGCGCACCTCGTGGCCGACTACGCCGACGAGATGCGCGCGACCGTCGACGGCTTCCAGGAGTGGTTGCAGAGTGCGGGCCTGGCCGACCAGGCGGCGGATGCCACGGCGGAGGCGCTGCAGCCCAGTACGCTCCTCGCCCTCGCGGCCGACGTCGGGGTCGTCGCCCTGGCGGTGCTGACGGCGCTGTTCTTCGTCTTCGCCTACGTGATCTTCATGGCCGCGGACGCTGCGCGCTACGGCCGGGCCGAGCAGGCGTTCGGACGTGGCATCCAGTCGACGCTCGGCCGGATCCGGTCGTTCAACGCGAGCGTGCGACGCTATTACGTCGTCAACGCCACCTTCGGCGCTATCGTCGCCGTGATCGACGGCCTGGCCCTGTGGGCGCTGGGCGTGCCTGCTCCCGCGGTGTGGGCGATCCTCGCGTTCGTCACCAACTTCGTGCCCAACATCGGCTTCGTGCTCGGGCTCATCCCGCCCGCCCTGCTGGCGCTCGTCGTCGGAGGCTGGCCGATGATGCTCGTGGTCGTGGCGATCTACTGCGTCGTCAACGTGACCCTGCAGGTGCTCATCCAGCCGAAGTTCGTCAGCGACGCGGTGAGCCTCAGCCTCACGCTGAGCTTCTTCTCGGTCATCTTCTGGACCTTCATCATCGGTCCGCTCGGGGCGATCCTTTCCATCCCGCTGACGCTGCTCGTGCGCGCCCTCGTGTTCGACGGAGACGACGGCGCGCGGTGGCTGCGATGGCTCTCGGGCGATCCGGAGGCCGCGCGCTAACGTTGCGACCATGACCGCGTCCCCGGCCGCTGCGCCCCAGCGCTCGTCCTCGCCCGCCCGCATGTTCGACGCCGCGACCGAGCGCGACCTCGAGTCGCTCGCCCTCAGCGTCGGCGCCGTCGCCTTCGTCGTCGCGGCGCTCGCCGCGCTCATCGCCTTCCGTTTCGAGGACGCGCCGATCTCGGGTCCGGACTCGATCGGCCAGTTCACCGCGATCGCCTCCGCGGCGCTCGGATTCGTCGCGTTCGTGGCCGGGCGCATCGTGCTGCGTCGCAGCACCGGCGCCGGCACGCCGTCGGTCCTCGACGTGCTCGACATCGTCGCCCTCGCCTTCGCGCACGCGATGATCGCCCTGCTGGGCTGGACGCTCCTCGCGGTCGTCCTCGAGCAGGCGTTCATCGGCGCCACCGTGTTCGCACTCCCGCTGCTGCTCCTGGCCGGGGCAGCGGCCGCGATGACGGCCTACATCGTGTTCTTCTCGGCGACCCACCTCGATCTGCAGCTGCTCGCGGTCGTGCTGGCGGTGTTCCTGGTGATGGGCGTGCTCGCGAGCATGCTCACCGCGACCGACCCGGACTGGTGGCACGACAACCTCAGCGCGCTCGGCATGAGCAGCAACGCCTCGGCCTGGGCGTTCAACATCACCCTCATCGTCGCCGGGTTCATCGTGACGACCCTCGCCCGTTACGTTACCCGCGACATCCCGACCGCCAACCCCGTCGGCACCGCCCGCGTGCGGCTGTGCCTGGTGATCGTGGGGATCTTCCTCGCGTGCGTGGGCATCTTCCACGTCGACGACTTCTTCGCCCTGCACACGGGGGTCGCCTCGGGCATGGCGGTCGCGTTCGGCGTGCTCGTCATCAACCTGCCGCGCTGGATCACCGGCGTGACGCGCTCGTTCGTCGCGGTCGGCTGGATCTTCGTCGCGGTGATCGTCGTGCTGGCGGTGCTGTTCGCCGTGCAGTACTACACGCTCACTGCCGTCGAGCTCGTGGCCGGCGTGCTGGTGTTCACCTGGATCATCCTCTTCATCCGCAACGCCGCCGCGCTGCAGCACGACGCCGACTCCGCTCTGGAGCACTAGGCGGCGCGCGGCCCTCCTTCAACGCCTCGACGCCGCCTCGTGCGCGGCCTGCACGAGCACCTCGTCGAGCTCGGGTCCGGCGCAGTCGTGCCCGGCGCCGGCGATCTCACGGAGTCGGGCGTGCGGCATCCGCTCGACGAGCTCGAGTGATGCGGCGCGCGGGCTCCGCTCATCTGCGGAGCCGCGGACCACGAAGGTCGGGGTCTGGATCGAGTCGAGCACATCGCGGAGGTCGAGGACCATCGTGTCGAGCATCGCCGCCGTGGTCTGCGGCCGCCAATGGTCGATCAGCATCCGTGCCAGGTTCCGCCGGCTCGGGGCCGCGTCGGGGCTGTACACGGAGTTCAGGAAGTCGTCGGCCCACTCCTCCGCGGGGCGCTCGATCGTGTCGCGCACGGAGGCGATGCGCTTCTCGAGGTCGGCGGGCGCGAGCGACCCGGCCCAGCCCGCATAGCCGCCGATGAGCACGAGGGCACCCAGTGCGTCGGGGCGATCGCGGGCCAGCAGCAGCGCGACCACAGACCCGAACGACAGGCCGGCGACCGCAGGCTGGTGGAGGCCGAGGGCGTCGATGAGCGACGCCGCCACCCGACCCCAGTCGTCGCTGCGCCACCCGTCGGGGACGTCGTCGGACGCTCCGCACCCCGGCGCGTCCCACGCGATGACATCCAACCGGGTGGAGAGGCGCTCGATGTCGTCGATCCAGAGCCGGGAGTCCTCCAGGCCGCCGTGCAGGATCAGGAGCGGATCGCCCGACCCCGCGCGACGGTAGGCGATCCGGAGGCCGTCGACGTCGACCGCGTCCATGCGCCCGACGCTACGCCGCAGGACGGGAGCACGCCACGGGGTGCTCCGTCGCGGGCGCGCCCCCGCGGGGGTGCCGCCGGACTTTGCCAGAATGCCGCTGTGGACGAGTACACGTGGCACAAGCGCACCAGCGTGGCGCTGATGGTCGCGAGCCTCGCGTACCTCGTGGCGTACTCCTGGCGGGTGATCTTCGACCTCGGCGGCCCCGGCCGGCTGGTGGCCACCACGATCGTGCTGGTGACGTGGCTGATGTTCATCGTCGACTACCTCGTGCGGCTCTCGCTCGCCGACCAGCGCGGCCGCTGGTTCCGGCACAACCTCCCGGCGCTCGCGTTCGCCCTCATCCCGGTGCTGCGCCTGGTGCGGCTGCTGCGCGTGCTCACCCGGGTGCCGGGAATGGCGACCTCCGCGGGCAGCATCCTGCGCGTGCAGATCCTCGTCTACGGCGTCGGCGCCGCCGCGGTGCTGATCTACATCGCGAGCCTCGCCGTGCTCGAGGCGGAGCGCCGGGCGCCCGACGCCACGATCACGACGTTCGCGATCGCGATCTGGTGGGCGTGCGTGACGGTGACCACGACCGGCTTCGGCGACTACGTGCCGGTGACCGGCGCCGGTCAGTGGGTGGCGGTCGGCCTCATGTTCGGCGGGGTGGCGCTCGCCGGGATCATCACCGCCGCGCTCGCGTCGTGGGTGGTGGAGCGCGCTTCGCGCGACCGTGACGACGACGAGCCGGCCACCCGGGCGCAGGTGCGCGGGCTCGAACTGCAGATCGCGGCGCTCACGGAGCGTCTGGGTCCGGCGGGCTCGTCGGCCCCGGCCCCGGGCCCGGGCCCGGGTTCTCCTCCGCCGCCGATCCCGCCGGCGGTGCCGCCGGGCCCGCCCGGCCCGTCGGCGCCTCGGTGAGCGCATCCTGCCGGGGGAAGACGACCTCGCGCAGGATGATCAGCACCGACGCCGTGGTGGGGATCGCCACGAGCGCGCCGAGGAAGCCGAACAGCGTCGCGCCGATCATGGCGCTCAGCAGCACCAGCACGCCAGGCAGCGCCACGGCCTTGCCGAGCACCCGCGGGGTGACCCAGTAGGCCTCGATCTGGATGTAGGCGAAATAGCCGACGAGGAACATCACCGCACCGACCGGGCTGACGAACAGCGCCGCGATCGTGCCGATCACGAGGAACACGAGCGACCCGATCATGGGCACGAGCGTGACGAACCACGCCGCGATCGCCATCAGCAGCGGGATCGGCGACCCGATCACGAGCATGAGCACGAAGACCACGGCGGCGTTGATCGACGACAGCGTGAGAGCCCCCGCGACGGCGTTGCCCACCGATCCGGTGATCTGCTCGGTGAGGTCACGGGTGAGGGGGCGGCGGTAGGCCGGGGTGAGGCGGTAGAGCGCCTCCTTCGCTCCGGTCAGCGAGGCCAGGAAGTACAGGGTGAGCACCACGACGATCACCGACGTCGAGATCGCCGCCACGATCCCCGCACTCGCGCGCAGCAGCCCGCCCGAGATCGACAGGAACGTCGAGAGGCTCCCCAGCGACGCGATGGCCTCCTCGACCGCCGCCACGAGATCGACGTCGGTGGCGGCATCCAGTGCGCGGAACCACTCGCTGGCCAGCAGATCGGCCACCGTCTGGGGCACCGACTCCACGAACGACACGAACTGGTTCACCAGCGGCGGGAGCACGACGGCGACGATGAGCACCACGACGGCGAGGAACGCGACCGCCACGATCGTGATCGCCCAGGGACGTGAGACCCTGCGGCGCTCCAGCGTGCGCACCGTGGGGTCGAGGCCGAGGGCGAGGAACACCGCGATGATGACCGAGATCAGCACCGTGGCGATCGAGGCGAGGGCCACGGCGAGGGTGACGGCGAGCACGACGCCGATGGCGACGAGGAAGCCCGACGCCAGCGGCGTCGCGGGCGCCGCGAGCACCGACAGGCGTCGGCGCGGCGGATGCGGACTCTGGTCGCTCACGCAGTGATCGTCCCAGGTGGGGATGCCGCGCACAACGGCGCGCCCGATCGGGGCCGCGTCAGGCGGTCAGGCCGTGCCGTTGACCCGGTCGCGCCACTCCAGCAGCGGCGTCAGCGCCGACAGGTCGTAGTCCGGTCCGTCGATCGCCGGGATCAGCAGGCGGAAGCCGAGCGCGTGCAGGCGAGCGGTGGCATCCTCCTCCAGCAGCGGCCCGAAGCCGCGGATCGTGAACCCGGTCGACAGCTCGATCTCCGCCGGGTCGCGGCCCTCGCGCGCGCACCAGTCGTGCAGCACGCCGATCTTGCGGGGCATGTCGTCGAGCCGCGTGAAGGTGTGCCAGATGTCGGCGTGCTGGGCCACCAGTCGCAGCGTCTTGCGCTCGCCCTGCCCGCCGATGAGGATCGGGATGCTGCGCGTCGGCGCCGGGTTCAGGCGGTCCCACCGCGAGCGGATCCGCGGGAGGTCGCCGGCCAGAGCGTCGAGGCGCGATCCGACCGTTCCGAACGCGTAGCCGTACTCCGTGTAGTCCTGCTCGGCCCAGCCGGACCCGGTGCCGAAGATGAGCCGGCCGGTCCCCGTGGAGCCCGCGCTGATGTGGTCGACGGTGCGGGCCATGTCGGCCTGCAGGTCGGGATTGCGGTACGAGCTGCAGTTCACGAGCGGACCGAACTCGACCCGCTCGGTGATCTCCGCGAGCGCCGCGAGCTGCGTCCACGCCTCGAAGTGGGCGGCCTCGAAGGGCTCGGTCAGCGGGAAGAAGTGATCCCAGTTGAAGATCGCGTCGACCCCGAGGTCTTCGGCGCGCAGCACGGCGTCGCGGTACTGCATCCACGTTCCGTGCTGCGGGGCGAGCTGCACGCCGATGCGGACGGGGCGATGGGATGCCGGGTGCACGGCGGACTCGGCGGTGGTGGTGGCGTCGGTCATGCGGGGTCGATCCTCAGGACGGTGTCGGACTCATGGGCGGTGAGGTCGTCGACGACCCGCACGGTGCGGGCGAGGTCATCCACGGAGCCGATGACCGTGCCGAAGCGCGCGCGATCGGAGCACACGGCCGTCACGGTCACGAACTGCGCGCCGGTGTCCCACGTGTAGGTGGCGAACGGGGGCGTGCCGGTCGCGCCGTCGCCGCGCGCCGGTCCGCCCAGCGGCATCTCGAGCTTCTCGCCGACGCCCAGGTGCGGGTTGCGGAACGACTCCGTGTCGTCGTACTCCATCGGCATCATCGCCCGCGCGGCGCGCAGGTCGTTCGTCGCCTGCTGCACCTGCGCCATGACCACGAGAAGCTCGGCGTCGGCCTTCCACACCCACACGAGCACCCGGCCCGCCGCGCGCTTCATCAGCAGCGGTGCGGCCTGGCTCATCGCCCAGGCGGCGAGACCGCTCGCGGGCCGGTCGCCGCCGCCCATCGCGATGTTCGCCTGCGTGAGCAGCATCCGGATGGCGGCCTTGCGGTGGCGGCGGCCCCGGAAGCCGAGGGAATCGGTCACCGGCACCCACAGGGTCGGGTCCGCGTCGGCCTGCAGTCGTGGCATCCACCCAGCGTACGATGCGCCGATGCGGGCGCGCCGCGTGGGCTCCCCGCGCGCAGGCTACGGCGCCCGCCCGCGGGAGGACTCGACCGGCAGCAGGAGGGCTCCGATGAAGAAGCCCACGGCGCCGAGGAAGGTGCCGAGGTTGACGAGCGCGATGTTCGCGACATCGCCGGTGCCGGGCAGGTAGCGCGCGCCGACAGCCGCCAGACCGAACGCGACGGAGCCGGCCAGGTTCAGCAGGGCGATCCACCAGCCGAGGTCGCCGCGAGGGCGTCGCCAGATCCGCGGGCTCACCTCGATGTACGCGAGCCAGCTCGCGATGAGGAAGCACACCGAGCCCCACACGTCCGGCGCCCAGATGAGATGACGCTCCTGGGAGAGGTCGAGACTGTCACGCGTCGCGGCGAACGTGCTCACGTTGAAGAACACCGTGCCGACGAGCTGAACCGCGGTGGCCCACCATCCGAGGCTGCGCGGCCGCCAGCCGACGACCCCGCGCAGACCGCGGCGCCGCGGTGCGGTGGGATCGATCGACTCCGGCGCCGACGCGCACTCCCGGAACTGGAGGAATGCGGCGCTCGTGAAGAAGATCGACCCGACGAAGAACACCCAGGCAACGAGACCCGGGTCGACGGCGTTGAAGAACAGCGGCACCGATCCCAGGGCGAAGCACAACGAGCCCGCCATGAACAGGCAGCCCATCCACCAGCTCGATGTCGATGCCCCGGCGACGAACCCTGCCAGGCGTCGTGCCCGGTGGCCGTCGACCCGCAGCCGCGCGAGTCCTTTGCGGTGCGCCCGGGTGCTCCAGTCGAGCACGGCCCCGTCAGGGCGGGTGACCACGGCGCGCGAGACGAACGGGGGCACCCCGGCTGTGTCGCCCACGGTCCAGCCGGAGGGCACGCGGAGGCCGAGCGACCGTTCCGGCGTGCCCGGCGTGCCCGGCGACGACGGATCAGCCACGGCGGGGGGCGGTGCGGGCCTTCTGGTGCGCGGCGAGCAGTTCCGGGGCCGTCCACAGATCGGGACTCGTCCGTGCCTGCGTACCGGGATTCTCCGCGGCGAGGTGCGTGCACGCATCGTCGATGTCGCGCAGCAGCTGGTCGATCATCTGGCGGCTGAGGTCGAGTCGCACCACGATGCGCAGCAGATGCACGTCCTCCGCGTCCGGGGGCAGGCTGTAGGCGGGGACGATCCAGCCGTGCTGCCGCAGCCGGGCAGACAGGTGGTACACGTCGAAGCCGGGATCGCCCGTCAGCCGGAAGGTCACGACGGGCTCGGCGAGCCCGGGGTTGAGGATCTCGAACCACCCGCTCTCTGCGAGCCGCTCATTGAGATGCCGCGCGTTGTCGAGCATGTTCGACACGATGGCGCCGTAGCCCTCGCGTCCGAGACGGAGGAAGTTGTACAGCTGCGCCTGGATCATCGCCGAGCCGCGGCTGAAATTGAACGTGAACGTCGGTTGCGCGCCGCCGAGGTAGTTCACGCTGAAGACCAGATCGTCGGGGAGCTTCGTCCGATCGCGGAAGATCAACCAGCCGACACCGGGGTACACGAGACCGTACTTGTGGCCGGATGCGTTGATCGAGGCGACCTGCTCGAGCCGGAAGTCGAATTCGAAGTCGGGGTGCGCGAACGGCGCGATGAATCCGCCGCTGGCGCCGTCGACGTGGATCGGGATGTCCCAGCCCTTCTCGGCCTTGATACGCACCAGGCGTTCGTTGATCTCGGGGATCGGATCGGACTCGCCGATGTGCGTCGTGCCGAGCACGACGCCCACGGCGATCGTGTTCTCGTCGACATGGGCTTCCACGTCGTCGGCCGAGATGACGAAACGGTCGGGCCTCATCGGGATCTTGCGCATCTCGACGTCGAAGTAGTTCGCGAACTTGTCCCACACCACGTGGGTCTCGGCGCCGAAGACGACATTGGGCCGGTCGGTGGGAAGGCCCGCCGCGCGCCGTCGGTCGCGCCAGCTCCGCTTGTGGGCGAGCAGGCCGAGCATGATCGCCTCCGACGACCCGATCGTGGCGACGCCGACGACGTCTTCGTTGTCCGGGGCGTGGAAGAGATCGCCGAGCATGTGCACGCAGGCCTCTTCCACGAGGGATGCCGCCGGGTACTCCTCGTGGTCGATGTGGTTCTTCCGCAGTGTGTCGTGGATGAGCTTCTCGGCCTGCGGCTCCATCCACGTCGTCACGAACGACGCCAGGTTCAGCGTCTCCCGGCCATCGAGCATCAGCCCCGTATGGAGAAGCTCGTAGACCGTGTCGGGGGCCATCGATTCCTGTGGGAACGTGAAGGGATCGAGGTGGGTGCGAAACGCCGCACTCCCATGGATCGGCTCTTTCGGTGCGGCGTTCTTCGGCATGTCGTCCCTCGCTCACGTCGTGGCTCGTGTCGTCGCGCGGTGTCGGCGCACGACCGGACTCGCTTACGGTATCGACCCGGGGCACGTCCTGTCTTCACCCCTTGTGAACGATGTCCCGCGCGCATCGTGACCCCACGGCGCAGTCGGGTCGCCTCGGGCGAGTCGACACCCCTCAGGTACAGTGGATCCGCGCGACCCCACGCCGCGCCGCCCGCCGCACAGACAGGCCCACCGCATCCCGTGACCGAACCCGCGACGCCCGACGACTCTTCCGCCGACGCCGTGAGTCCTCGCCCGATGACCGTGCTCATCGGCGCCGACACGTTCCTGCCGCACGTCAACGGCGCAGCCCGCTTCGCCGAGCGCCTCGCGGCCGGCCTCGTCGCGCGCGGCCACGACGTGCACGTCATGGCCCCGAGCGACGGCCATCGCAACCACGGCGTGTTCACCGAGACCATCGAGGGCCAGCCGATGACGATGCACCGGCTGCCGTCGTGGCGCTGGTACCCGCACGACTGGCTCACCTTCGTCATGCCCTTCATGTCGAAGCACTACGCGCGCCGCACGCTCGACGCGGTCAAGCCCGATGTCGTGCACATCCAGTCGCACATCGTGATCGGCCGGGGGCTCTCCCGCGAGGCGGCCAAGCGCGGCATCCCGATCATCGCCACGAACCACGTGATGGCCGAGAACGTCGTCGACTTCACGATGCTGCCCGACTCCGTCAACCGCTTCGCGATGAAGCTCGCCTGGGCCGACGCGAAGCGCACGTTCGACCTGACGCGCCGCGTGACCACTCCCACCCGCAAGGCGGCCGACTTCCTCGAGGCGACGATCGACGTGCGCGACGTGCTGCCCGTCAGCTGCGGACTCGATGCGAGCAACTACACGGCCGATCTCACCCCGCGCGATGCGCACCGCATCGTGTTCGTGGGGCGGCTGACCACCGAGAAGCAGATCGACGTCGTGCTGCGGGCGATCGCGTCGCTCGACCCCGCGCTCGAGGTCACCTTCGACATCGTGGGCAACGGAGATCAGCGCCGCAACCTCGAGGAGCTGACGGCGCAGCTGGGGCTCACCGATCGGGTCACGTTCCACGGGCACACCACCGACGAGCAGCTGCGGGGCTTCCTCACCGGCGCGAGCGTGTTCGCGATCGCCTCGATCGCCGAGCTGCAGTCCATCGCCACGATGGAGGCGATGGCGTCGGGTCTGCCGATCGTCGCGGCCGACGCCGTGGCGCTGCCGCACCTCGTGCACGACGGCGTGAACGGCTACCTCTTCGAGCCGGGCAACGTCGAGGACCTCGCCGCCAAGCTCACCACGGTGCTCACCCAGAGCCCCGAGGAGCGCCGCCGCATGCAGCAGGCCTCGCTCGACGGCGTGAAGGTGCACGACATGACCCGCACCCTCGAGACGTTCGAGGCGCTCTACCGCGACGAGCCGCTGCCGGAGTAGGCGCCCGTGCACGTCGTGATCTTCGCCGACCAGCACCTCGAGACGCTCGGCGGTGCGCAGGTGTCGACACGGCTGCAGCGGCGCTTCCTCGAGAAGGCGGGACACCGCGTCACGGTGGTCGCGCCGGCACGGCATGGACGGGCCGCCCGCCGCCGGGACGACTCCGCACACGCACCGGGCGAAGCGGAGCCCGCCTACCTCGACATGCCATCGGTGCCGATCACGCCCGACCGCGAGTACGCGATGACCTGGCCCGGGCGCCGGACCGACCGATGGGTGGATGCCGCGCTCGCCGCTCTGCCGTCGGTCGACCTCGTCCACGTGCAGGCCGATTTCTGGGGCGCTTTCATCGGACACCGCTTCGCGGCGCGGCACGCACTGCCTCTCGTGCACACGATGCACAACCGCGTCGACGTCGGCATCGCCGCGACCGCCCCGGCCCCGGCGCTCGTGCTCCGGGCGCTGAACGCGTGGCAGCGGCGCGCCCTGGGGGCGCGCGGGGAGCGCGGCGCCGACGGCTGGGCGTTCCTGCGCCGCTTCGGCGCGCGTTCGGCGGCCGTCACCGCCCCCTCGTCGCACTTCGCCTACCGGCTGGAGACGCACGCGGTGGCGCCGTCGGTCGACGTGATCTGGAACGGCATCGACGACGAGGTGCTCGACGCCGCGCTCGCGGCGGCGCCGGCCGGGCGCCCGGCGGGGCGTCCGCGGTTCGTGTGGCTCGGTCGCATGAGCCCCGAGAAGCGGCTGCTGCCGTTCCTCGAGGCGGTGGCCGAGTCCGGTGTGGATGCCGAGATCGAGGTGATCGGCGGGGGCGGGCAGCTGCGCGCGGCGCGCCGCCTCGTCGGGAGACTGCGGCCCCGGGCATCCATCCGCTTCGCCGGCACTCTGCCGTACGCCGAGACGCTCGGGCGGATCGCGGCCGCCGACGCGGTCGTGCAGACCTCGATCGGCTTCGAGACGCAGGGGATGACGATCTTCGAGGCCGCCTCGCTCGGCACGCCGTCGGTGGTGAGCGACCCCGACCTGGCGGCCGAGCTCGGCGCCGGGTTCTGGCCGGTGGTGGACGCCTCGGTGACGGCGCTCGCCGCAGCCCTGCGCGCGGCGGCGGCCGACATCGCGGCGGGCAACCCGGTGGCGGTGGACCCCGGCATCCGCGAGCGGTTCCGCCAGTCCTCCCGCACCGCGGCGATGCTCGAGGTCTACGCCCGCGTCACGGCCTGACGGCGACCAGGCCGGACTCGTAGGCGGCGATCACCGCCTGCACCCGATCCCGTGCGCCGAGCTTGGCGAGGATCCGACCGATCGCGGCGAGACCCGCTGAACACGGCGAGACCCGGCGAACGCGGCGAGACCCCCTGAGCGATCAGGGGGTCTCGGCGCGATTGTGGGGTCTCGGTGGGAGCGGGCGGCCTGGCGGGCCGGGCCGTCGCGCGCGGTCCGGCGGTGCGCGGTGCGCGGCGCGGCTACGGCAGGCGGGTCCAGTCGGTGCGCGTGCGGCGGTAGCCGTCGCGCGGGAGGGTGAACACCGTCGCGGCAACGCCGGCGGCGGCAAGGGCGAGAACGATGATGAGCGTGAACATGGCAGAAACACTACGCTTGCGCTTGAACTGCCACGAGTGGCAGAATGGCCACTGTTCATCGAAAAACTGCCACCCCTGGAGTTCTCATGCACACTGTCGCGGTCATCGTCCAGCCCGGCTTCGCCCCGTTCGAATTCGGCGTCGCGTGCGAGGCCTTCGGGCTCGACCGCACCGATGACGGCATCCCGAACTTCGATTTCCGCGTGGTCACGCCCGACCCCGGTGTCGTGCCATCGAAGGTGGGATTCTCGATCAACGTCGACAACGACCTGTCGTTCGCCTACGAGGCCGATCTCGTCGTCGTCTCGCCGACGCCCCGCGAGTGGTGGCACCGCTCCGACCCGCGCGTGCTCGACGTCGTGCGGCACGCGGTGGCGCGCGAGGCGTGGGTGCTGAGCGTGTGCAGCGGATCGTTCATCCTGGCGGCCGCGGGCGTGCTCGACGGCCGCAAGGCGACCACCCACTGGATGTACGCACCCACCATGATGTCGATGTACCCGCAGATCGATGTCGATCCCGACGTGCTCTACGTGCAGGACGGCCGCATCATCACGAGCGCCGGCACCGCGGCGGGACTCGACGCGTGCCTGCACCTGCTGCGCCAGGAGCTCGGGGCCGAGCTCACCAACAAGATCGCGCGGCGCATGGTCGTGCCGCCCCAGCGCGACGGGGGTCAGGCGCAGTTCATCGACAAGCCGCTGCCGGTCGCGGCATCCCACTCCCTCGCGCCGGTCAGCGACTGGATGCTCGACAACCTGCGCGAAGACCTCTCCGTCGACCAGCTCGCCGCGAAGGCCCACATGTCGCCGCGCACGTTCGCGCGGCGCTTCAAGGCCGACTTCGGCGCGACGCCGGCCGCATGGCTGGCGCGCCAGCGCATCATCCATGCCCAGCGTCTGCTCGAGAAGACGGAGCTCGGCCTCGACCGCATCGCCTTCGAGAGCGGGTTCGGCTCGGCGGCCGTGCTCCGGCAGAACTTCGCGCGCGTGCTCGGCATGACCCCGACGGCCTATCGCGCCCGCTTCTGCTGTACGGTCCGGGGTTCGTCGGAGGCAGAGATGGATGCCGCGCTCGCCGCTGCGGCGCTCGAACCCGTCGCCTGAATCCGATTCAGGAGTGTCCGGCGCAACGGGAACGGCCGCCGGATCAGCTCGCGCAGATCGCCGTGACCTCGGCGAACGCCTCCTGAAGCGCTGTGAACTCATCGGTGAGCTCGGGGGCATCAGTCGGATCGGACATGGCCGTCTGGAGGAACGTCACGTAATCCGACAAGGCCGTCGCGACAGCGGCGGCGCCGTCTTCGACCTCTTCGTTGGTGATCGCCGTGAGTCTCTCCGTCGCGGATCCCGAGAGATCTGCGTACGCCTCGATGTCGACCTGCGGGTCGTCGTTCGTGCCGAGTTCGGAGCTGCTATCGCCGAACTCGATCATCGTCTGCTCGACGATGGCACACGCCTCCGACCGGGACTGGGCCCCGGCTGCATCCTGCGGCCCACCCGAGTCCGGTCCGGCCGGGGCGGAGCATCCAGAGAGCAGCAGTGCGGCGGCGACCGCCGAGAGAACGAAGGCGGGGCGAGGGGTGGGCATTGCCGCATTCTATGGTTGCGTGTCGCCTGAGCGGGATCAGTTCAACAGGGTCCAGCCGAGGTGCCGTGCCGCGCCGCGGTCGAAGGTGACGAACTCCGGGATTCCGAACAGCTCGCCGCTCGCCGCAATGAGGGCGTCGGCGAAGTCGGCCCCCTCCTCGGCGAGCGCCAGCGCGCGCACGACGCTCTCGCCGTCTTCGAACTCGAGCGTCTCGGTCTCGATGAGCGCGCGGAGCACCTTGAGGCGGGAGTCGCGGGGGATCCGGTACCCGCGATTCATGATCCACTCCAGCTCGACGAGCGTCACGTGCGTCACGAAGCCCGGGTTGTCGAGCGAGAGCGACTCCATGACCTCGGTTGCGGTGACCAGCTGCGCCTCATCGTCCTCGAGGACATAGCGGGCGACGACGTTGGTGTCGAGGCCGATCACTGCCGGAGCCCCCGCATCCCGGATTCGGCCGCGGCGTCGCCGATGGCTTCGTTCATCTCCTCGATGGTCAAGCGCGGCCCGTCCGGCGTGTACAGCATCCCCTTCAGGTCCTGAATCCGGCCGGTGCGCGGGATGATCCGGTACTGCCCGTTGGAGAGCTTCACGAACAGCACCTTCGAGCCTGCGACGAGGTTGAGGTCGTCGCGCACCTCCTTGGGGATCGTGATCTGTCCCTTGCTGGTGAGGGTGGCGATGGGCATCGTCATGCTCCTTTCTTGAAGCCAGTATCACTTACCAGTGAGAAGAATGTAAGGGCAGCCGCCGACACTCTCGCCTCGCTCCACACGCTCTGCTAAAGTTGAGCGCAGTCGACTCAACTTTGAGTCGCGACAGACTTCAGGAGCCACATGAACGCCACCCAGCAGCCGGGGCAGGAGGACGCGCGCAGCGCCCTCGAGCAGTTCGGCATCAACCTCACCGACCGTGCGCGGCAGGGCAAGCTCGACCCCGTCATCGGCCGCGACAGCGAGATCCGCCGGGTCAGCCAGGTGCTGACGCGGCGCACCAAGAACAACCCCGTCCTCATCGGCGAGCCCGGCGTCGGCAAGACCGCCGTGGTCGAGGGGCTCGCCCAGCGCATCGTCGCGGGCGACGTCGCCGAGTCGCTCAAGGACAAGGAGCTCGTCACCCTCGACATCTCCGCCCTCGTGGCCGGCGCGATGTACCGCGGCCAGTTCGAGGAGCGCCTGAAGAGCGTGCTCAAGGAGATCACCGAGTCCGACGGGCGCATCATCACCTTCATCGACGAGCTGCACGTGCTCATGGGCGCCGGCGGCGGCGAGGGTTCGGTGGCGGCATCCAACATGCTCAAGCCGATGCTCGCGCGCGGCGAGCTCCGCCTCATCGGTGCCACGACCCTCAACGAGTACCGCGAGTTCATCGAGAAGGATGCCGCGCTCGAGCGCAGATTCCAGCAGGTGTACGTCGGCGAGCCGAGCGTTGAAGACACCGTGGCGATCCTGCGCGGACTCAAGGAGCGCTACGAGGCGCACCACAAGGTCGCGATCGCGGATGCCGCGCTCGTGGCCGCGGCATCCCTCTCGCACCGGTACATCCCGAGCCGCCAGCTGCCAGACAAGGCCATCGACCTGATCGACGAAGCGGCCTCGCGCCTACGCATGGAGATCGACTCCGCGCCGCTCGAGATCGACGAGCTGCGCCGGCACGTCGACCGCCTCAAGCTCGAGGAGCTCGCGCTCAAGAAGGAGAAGGACGACCCCTCGAAGGAGCGCCTGGCGGCACTGCGCACCCAGCTCGGCGACGAGCAGGCCCGGCTCGACGAGCTGCAGGCGCGGTGGGAGCGCGAGCGCGCGTCGCTCAACCGCGTCGGCGACCTCAAGACGCGCCTGGATGCGGCCCGCGTCGAGGCCGAGCGCGCGCAGCGCGAAGGCAACCTGGAGAAGGCCTCGCGCCTGCTCTACGGCGAGATCCCGGCACTCGAGCGGCAGGTGATCGACGCCGAGCGCGAGGAGCCCGCCGGCGAGCGCATGGTCAACGACCAGGTCGCCGACGAGGACATCGCCGCCGTGATCGCGGCCTGGACAGGCATCCCCGTCGGCCGGCTGCTGCAGGGCGAGACCGAGAAGCTCCTGCACCTGGAGGCCGAGCTCGGCAAGCGCCTCATCGGGCAGAAGGAGGCCGTCAAGGCCGTCTCCGACGCGGTGCGCCGCTCGCGGGCGGGCATCAGCGACCCCGACCGGCCGACCGGATCGTTCCTGTTCCTCGGCCCCACCGGCGTCGGCAAGACGGAGCTCGCCAAGGCGCTCGCGGAGTTCCTCTTCGACGACGAGCACGCCATGGTGCGCATCGACATGTCCGAGTACGGCGAGAAGCACTCCGTCTCGCGCCTGGTCGGCGCCCCTCCGGGCTACATCGGCTACGAGCAGGGCGGTCAGCTGACCGAGGCCGTGCGGCGACGCCCGTACTCGGTGGTGCTGCTCGACGAGGTCGAGAAGGCGCACCCGGAGGTCTTCGACGTGCTGCTGCAGGTGATGGACGACGGCCGCCTCACCGATGGCCAGGGCCGCACCGTCGACTTCAAGAACGTGATCCTGATCCTCACCTCGAACCTGGGCTCGCCGATCCTCATCGACCCGACCCTCTCGATCGATGTGAAGCGCGACCAGGTGCAGGCCCTCGTGCGCCAGGCGTTCAAGCCCGAGTTCGTGAACCGCCTCGACGACATCGTGATCTTCCAGGCGCTCACCGAGGACGACCTCGCCCAGATCGTCGAGCTCGCCGTGGCGGCGCTGCAGAAGCGCCTGCACGACCGCCGCCTCGAGCTCGCCGTCACCCCCGACGCCCGCAGCTGGCTCGCCGAGCGCGGCTACGACCCGGTGTTCGGCGCGCGGCCGCTGCGCCGGCTCATCCAGTCCGAGATCCAGGACCGCCTCGCGATGGCGCTCCTGTCCGGCGGGGTGCGCGACGGCGACATCGTGCGTGTCGACATCGCCGCCGACGGCTCGCAGCTCGTGCTGACCAGCGCCGGACCCAAGCCCGCGCCCGAGGCCGGCGATGAGGTGATCGAGGCCGACCTCGTCGAAGACTGAGCGAGTGGATGCCGCGCCCCGCCCGAGCGGCGGGGTGCGGCATCCACTGCCTGCGTGAGAGCATCGGGCGATGCACATCGTGCGGGCGTTGTGGGGGTCGTCGCACCCCGGTCCGACGCTCGTCGTGACCGCGCTGGCCCTTGCGCTCGGCATCGCGATCGGACTCGAGCCGTGGCGGCTCGCGGTGCTGACGGTCGCGGTGTTCGCGGGGCAGCTCTCGGTGGGGATCTCGAACGACGCGATCGATGCGCCGCGTGACCGCACCGTCGGCCGCGGGGACAAGCCGCTCGCGCGCGGAGACGCGAGCCTGCGCGTGGCGTGGGGTGCGGCATCCCTGTGTCTCGTGATCGCGCTCGGCCTCTCGCTCGTGCTCGGGTGGCGGATGGCAGCCGCCCACGCCCTCGCGCTGGGCGCGGCGTGGGCCTACAACGCCGGGCTCAAGTCGACGGCGCTGTCGATCGTGCCGTTCCTCGTGAGCTTCGGCATCTTCCCGTCTCTGGCGACGCTGTCGGCGCCCGTCCCGTCGTTCGCGGCGGGGTGGGCGTGGCTGGCCGGGGCAGCGCTCGGAGCGGCTGTGCACCTGACCAACGTGCTGCCCGACCTCGACGACGACGCCCGTACGGGCGTGCGCGGACTGCCGCACCGGCTGGGGGCGCGGCCCGCGGCGCTGGTCGCCGCTGCAGCCGTGGTGTCGGGCGCGATCGCCGTGCTGGTCGGGTCGTCGGGCGGTGTGCTGACCGCCGTGGCGCCGGCGGCCTGGGTGCTGTTCGCCGCGGTCGTGGTGGTGGCCGCCGTCACGGCCGGGCGGGCGGTGCTGCGCCCGCCGTCGCGGGCGCTGTTCCGGCTGGTGATGCTCGCCGCACTGCTGCTGGCGGCGCAGCTCGTCGTCTCGGGAGCGGCGCTGGCGGCGTGAGGGCGAGTGGGCGACCGGGTCGGGGTGACCGGGGTCGGCGTGTTCGGGGTCGGCGTGTTCGGGGTCGGCGTGTTCGGGGTCGGCGTGTTCGGCATCCACGTGTCTGAGATCAGGTGATCTGCCGAGAGCAGGCTGGTGGATGCCGCGCGCGGCCTGTCTCCGCCGGATCACCTGTTTTCGGCAAGTGGCCGGGTGGCCGGGTGGCCGGGCGGCTCACGCGATGGCGGACGGGCGGCTCGCCGGCATCCACATGTCTGAGATCAGGTGATCTGCCGAGAGCAGGCTGGTGGATGCCGCGCGCGGCCTGTCTCCGCCGGATCACCTGTTTTCGGCAAGTGGCCGGGTGGCCGGGTGGCCGGGCGGCTCACGCGATGGCGGACGGGCGGCTCGCCGGCATCCACATGTCTGAGATCAGGTGATCTGCCGAGAGCAGGCTGGTGGATGCCGCGCGCGGCCTGTCTCCGCCGGATCACCTGTTTTCGGCAAGGGCGCCGGGTGGCCGGGCGCAGGGGCGGGGCGCAGGGGGCACGGGCGCAGGGCGCAGGGGCGGGGCGCAGGGGCAGGGCAGGCGCAGGGCGCAGTGGCCGGGGCGGGGCCGGGCGGAAGGGCGACCAGGCTCACGCGTCGGCGTCGAAGCCCATCGCGTAGGCGTGGGCGAAGAGGCGGGCGGTGGGCGGCGCGAGCATCGCCGACACGGCGGCCCGCCGCAGCGGCTCGGCGCGGGCGAGTGGCCGGCCGAGCGCCGTGTTCATCGCTGCGAGCCGCGCGGCCGCGCGCGCGGACCGCAGGCGGCGGGCCTCCCAGCGCCGCAGCTCCGCCTCGGGGGCCTCGCCGCGCTGCACCCAGTCCGCGAGCAGGGGAGCCAGCCCGACCGCGTCGAGCAGGCCGAGGTTCATCCCCTGGCCGCCGATGGGGCTCACCTCGTGGGCCGCGTCGCCGATCACGAACACGCGGCCGTTGCGCAGGCGCGGCGCGACGACGCGGCGCACGCCGAACGAGGTGGCGGCATCGACGGCGTCGGCCGCGGGATCGCCCCGTCGCGCGAGTGCCGCGCTCAGCCGCCGTGCCCGGGCAGCGGGGTCTGGTTCGGCGCCGGGCGGGTCCCACGCCACGAATCGGCGCATGCCGCCCGGCAACGGGAACGACTCCAGCACGCCGTCGCGATCGAGGTGCACCACCGCGACGTCGGCGTCGGCGCGCTCGCCGGTGGCGGCATCCGTCATCAGGTACCGATCGCGGTAGGCGCGGGTGCGCACGGCACCGGGCCGATAGACCAGATCGCGCCCGCCCGCACCGGTCGCGACGACCACCAGCCGGCTGCGCAGCTCGATAGGCCGCCCACCGTGCGCCGCACGCACGACGACGGCGTCGGCGCGCGGAAGCACGCGGAACGCCCGGGCGCCGCGCAGGGGTTCGGGCGCGTGGGCGGCGAGCACGGCCTCGGTGGCGGCCTGAGGAAGAGTCGCGACGAAGGGGAACCGGGCCGGCAGTGCGTCGAAGCGCACGATCCCGAGCAGGCGCCCGTTGCTGCGCGCCTCGCCGCGGTGCACGCGCACGGCGTGGGCGAGCAGACGTTCCGTCACCCCCGACGGCTCCAGCGCCGCGAGCACCGGAGCGTGCACGCCGATCGCGCGCGAGCCCGGGCCGGCGACGTCCCGGCGCTCGAGCAGATCGACCGGGATGCCGCGGCGGGCCAGCTCGCCGGCCAGCAGCATCCCCACCGGCCCCGCCCCGACGACGGTGACCTCAGCCACTGGCGCCCGCCGCGCTCTCCGGCTCCGCCCCGACCCCGGCTCCGCGTCCGGCCACGGCGAGCAGGCGGAAGGGAACCGGGCGCGCGACACGCCACGCGCCGGGGTCGTCCTGCCCCAGCGCTGCCTGAAGTTCCGCGGGCGTGAAGCTGCGGCGGATCGAGCGGAGCCCGTCGGTGAGCAGGAACGTGCCGGGCGCGAGCGGTGCCGCCCCCGCGCTGTACAGGGTGTACGCGAGTCGTCCGCGGGCGATGTCGCTGTGCAGCACGAGCCCCCTCGACAGCGCGCGCGACGCGGCCGCGAACGCGGGCAGCTCCGGGCCGAGGTGATGCAGCACGTGGTTCGAGATCACGGCGTCGAAGCTCTCGCCCGCGCGCAGCAAGGCCGCGGCATCATCGCAGCGGAACTCGATCGCGTCGTCCGCGCCGCGGGCGAGCGCCACGCGGTGGGCGCGCTCGTCGGGTTCCGCGCCGGTCCAATGCACGTCGAGGCCGTCTCGCCGCGCGCGCGCCGCGAGACGCACGACGACGTCGCCGCCGCCGGAGCCGAGATCCAGCACGCGCGCCGGTCGCCCGAGCCCTGCGAGGGAGGGTCCGAGGGTGGTGCGGTACACAGTGCCCCAGCCGGAGACGAGGCGGTTGACGACGGTGAAGCGCCGCAGCGTCGCAGCCAGCCGCACGGGGTCGCACGCGGGGTCGTCCATCAGCTCGACGAGCGACTCGTCGCGGGCGGTCAGGCTCACGCGCCGGCCACCGGCGTCACCCGCGCCGCCGCGCGGTCGGCCGCGACCCGCTCCGGATCGGCCGCCGCCCGCGGCCGCTCCGCCGCGTGCTTCGTCAGGAGCACCGACTCGACCGTCAGCCCGGGGCCGAAGGCGAGCCCCGCGATGCGCGCCGCATCGCCCACGGCATCGTCGGCGAGCAGATCGCGCAGGATGAACAGGATCGTCGCGCTGGACATGTTGCCGCACTCGCGCAGCACCGCCCGCGACGCATCGAGCGCCGCCGGATCGAGCTCGAGCCCGGCCTCCACGCGATCGAGCACGCTGCGCCCGCCGGGATGCACGGCCCACACGTCGGGAGCGCGGTCGTCGCCGATGAACCTCTCCACCGCGCCGCGGATCTCCCGCCCCACGATGCGCGGCACCTCCGCCGTGAGCACCATCTCGAAGCCGTCGTCGCCGATCGTCCACACCATGTCGTCTTCGCCCTCGTCGGTGAGGGCGGTGCCGAAGCGCTCGAGGCCGAGACCGCCCGGGCGGCCGAGATCGGCATCCGCGGTGATGACCGCCGCCGCGGCGCCGTCGGCGAACACCGACGAGGCGACGATCTGCTGCGGATCGGCCGACGACCGGATGTGGATCGTGCACAGCTCGGCGCATACAACGAGCACCGCCGCACCCGCATGGGAGGCGGCGAGCCCTGCGGCCAGGCGCAGTGCGGGGAGGGCGGCGGCGCATCCGATGAAGCCCAGGTGGTACCGCTCGACAGTGGTCGGCAGACCGAGATCCCGCACGAGGCGGTAGTCCGGGCCGGGGGCGAAGAACCCGGTGCACGAGACGGTCACGACGTGCGTGATCGCGGATGCCGGCACCGCAGCATCCGCGAGCGCGCGGCGCGCGGCGGCGGCGTAGAGGGCGGGCGCTTCGCGGCGGTACAGGTCGTTGCGCGTGCCCGTCGACGGCGACAGCAGCCCGCCCGCGCGATCGATGAACGCGTGGGCGTGATGCGCGGGACCGGCCAGCTCGGTGAGCACCGTGTGGCGGCTGGCGATGGCCGAAGCGTCGAACGCGGCACGGATGCGCCGCTGGGCGAGCCGGTCCATCCCCGGCTGGCCCGTGAAGAAATCCCGCACGTCCTCCTGGACGATGCGGGTTGCCGGTGTGGCGGTGCCGATCGAGACGATGCGCGCCGTCATGGAGCCACCTAAGCACGGGTCAGGCTGCAACGGGAGTGGTTGCGCGAGCGCGGTTCGACCACTATGGGCGTCCGCACGCCTGCGGAGAGGCGTCCGCACGCCTGCGGAGAGAGTGGATGCCGCGCCCGTCGTCGTCGGGCGCGGCATCCACTCATTCGGGATGAGGTGTCAGTCGTCGACGAGGACCGATTCGGCGATGGGCCGACGCACGCGGGGCGCGGTCTCGCGCTCCTGCAGCTCCTCGGACGCGGCGCGGATGTCGCCGAGCTCGCCGATGGCCATCACGGTGACGGGGGTGAAGTCGGTGCCGAGGTCGAAGGCCTCGGCGATCGCGGCGCGGTCGAACCCGCCCATCTGGTGGGTCGACAGGCCGCCGGCGTGCGCCTGGATCGTGAAGTGGGCGGCCACCTGTCCGGCGTCGTACTCCGCCCAGATCATCGGCTTGCCCTCGCGGGTGGTCTCGGCGACGAACACGATGAGGCCGGCGGCGTCGCCCGCCCACGCGCTGTTGAAGCCCGCCAGAGACGCGAGCACCTTGGCGTGGGCGGCGGAGCCGCGGCGGGCGACGATGACGCGCCACGCCTGCGAGTTCGCGGCGGTCGGGGTCCAGCGGGCGGCTTCGAGGGCGCTCGCGAGGGCGGCTTCGTCGAGGGGGGTCTCGGCGTCGAAGATGCGGGTGCTCCAGCGCTCGGCGAGGACGTCGAGGATGGGCGTGGCGGTTTCCGCGGTGCGGTCGAGGGCGATGGACATGGGATGCTCCCTGGGTCGGAACGGTGTCTGCCGGGACACCGTCGGCCCACGTCCATGCAACGGCATGAATCTGGGAGCTATTCCCAGGCGGAGGCGCTCAGGCGAGATGCTCCTCGTGCGCGTCGGGCAGCTCGCGCATGCTCCAGAACGGTCCGGTGATGACGAACAGTCCCGCCAGCACCTGGCCGCTCGCCGCGATCCACAGGGTGGGCACCGTGCCGATCCAGGTGCCGAGCGCGCCGGCGAGCAGCGCGGAGATCGGCATGACGCCCCACACGACGAACCGCACCGAGGCGTTCATGCGTCCGAGCAGGCGGGGCGGGGTGATGCGCTGGCGGAACGTCACCTGGGTGATGTTGTACAGCAGCACCGTGAAGCTCATGAGGAAGAACTGGATGACCAGCAGGGGGAACGCCAGCGTCGGCACGAGCGAGATCGCGGGGAGGAAGAACGGCACGATCGAGAACGCGATCGCGCTCAGCGGGATGGCCCGGGCCTCGCCGATGCGGGCCACGATGCGCGGCGTCGCGATCGCGCCGAGGAGGCCCCCGACCGCGGAGAGCGAGAACACCACGCCCAGCATCTGCGGCGTGAGGCCCAGCTCGCGCAGCACGAAGATCGGCAGGAGGGTCGCCGCGATCGTGCTGAAGAAGTTCGACGTGCCCGTCGTGAGCACGATGCGGCGCAGCAGCGGGTTGCCGAACACCCAGCCGAGACCCTCGCGGATCTCGTGGAGGAGGGGCTTGTGGTCTTCGGGGGCGCGCAGCTTCTCGTGGTCGCGCGTGAACAGCAGGGCGACGGTCGAGGCGATGTAGGTGCACGCGGTCACGATGATCGCGATCGGGGCAGTGACGGCGCCGACGAGCCACCCGCCGACGGCGGGGCCGGCGAGGCCCGCGAGCTGCTCGGTCGTCTGGAGCTTGCCGTTGGCCTCGGCGATCTGCCGGGTGGGCACCAGCGACGGGATGATGCTCTGATTCGACACGTCGAAGAACACCGTGGCGATGCCCATCACCAGGGCGACGGCGGCGAGGTGCCAGATCTCCAGCACGCCGGCGAGCGCGAGCACGGGCAGGGTCGCCAGCGCGAGCGCGCGCACGGCGTCGGCGACGATCATCACGTGGCGCTTGCGCATGCGATCGATCCACGCGCCGGCGGGGAGCCCGACCAGCAGGAAGGCCGCCATCTGCGCCGCGCCCAGCACACCGACCTCCCATTCGGTCGCACCGAGGAGGAGCACCGCGAGCACGGGGAGGGCGAGCTCGGTGATCTGCGCACCGAACTGGGAGAGGGCCTGACCGCTCCACATGGTGAGGAAGTTGCGGTCGCGCCACAGTGATCGCGGTGGGGCAGGAGGGGATGCCGGCGCCTCGGCGACCTCTGATTGAGACATGTCAATCAGTCTGAAGCACTGATTGGGAAGTGTCAATCGGCCTATGCTGGGGCGTGTGACGGAGAGCCCCGACACCCCGGACACCCTCGACGACGACCTCGCCGCGGCGCGCATGCGCGCGATCAGCTCGCCGATGCGCCTGCGCGTGCTCCGGTTGTGCGCGTTCGACGCCCGCACCAACAAGGAGCTCGCCGAGCTCCTGGGCGTCAACCCGGGCACGATGCTCCACCACGTGCGCACGCTGGTCAGCACCGGATTCCTCGCTCCCGAACCCGAGCGCCTCGGCGCGCAGGGCGCCCGGGAGGTGCCCTACCGGGCCACCGGACTGTCGTGGCACACCCCCGTGCGCGACGGGTCGCGCGTGCTGGTGGAGACATTCCTGCAGCAGATCGAGGGCATCCCCGGCGACGAGCTCGACATCACGTGGCTCGGCCTGCGCCTGAACGCGGAGCACATGGCCGAGCTCTCGCAGCGGCTGCACGACCTCGCCCAGGAGTTCAAGGACCGCGGCCCCGACCCCGACGGCGACTCCTACTCCCTCTTCACTGCCCTCCACACCGACCGCAACCCGCCGACGCCCCCCGCCTGAGCCGCCCCGCCGCCCGGCCGAGCCCGGCGCGCCGTGCGCAACTCCGGAACTTCTGGCCGATTCGGCGCCGTTCGGCTTGCCGTCAGCAGAATTCGGGCGGTTCTTCCGGAGTTCTGCACGCCGCGACGCGGGCACGGCCGCCTAGCCTGGCCGGTATGAGCCCGCAGACCCCTGCCACCGAGACCGGCGCCGTCGCCACCGCCGACCTGTACGACGAACGCGGCGAGGCGCTCGACTCGCTGGCGCTGCAGCTGCACGACATCGGCGGCCGGGTCGCCTTCGACGGCCCGATCCGCACCGTGCGGTGCCATCGGGACAACGCGCTGGTGAAGGCGATGCTCGCCACTCCCGGCGAGGGCGCGGTGCTCGTGGTCGACGGCGGCGGGTCGCTGGAGTCGGCGCTCGTCGGCGACCTCATCGCCGCCTCCGCTGTCGAGAACGGCTGGGCGGGGATCATCGTGCACGGCGCGATCCGCGACCGCGCGGCGATCGGCGAGCTCGCACTGGGGGTCAAGGCGCTCGGCTCGAACCCGCGCAAGAGCGCCAAGGAGGGGCGCGGCGAGGTCGACGTCGACGTCGTCATCGGCGGCGTTCGCTTCCGCCCGGGCGCGCACGTCTGGGCCGACGCCGACGGGGTGCTCGTCGAGCGCTGACCCCCTGGCGAAGCTCCGGAGACAGGAGGATCGTGGATGCCGCGGGGAGCAGCATCCACGCCAGATCCACACCCGGAGGCACCCATGTTCGACAACTCTCAGCCGTTCGGCAGCTTCGCCGTGAGCGACCTCGACGCCGCTGCGGAGTTCTACGGCAATACTCTCGGCCTCGACGTCGACGTCGACAAGGACATGCAGTCGATGGCCCTCACCCTCCCGAACGGGGGCCGGCACTTCATCTACGCGAAGGAGGGCCACGCGCCGGCGAACTTCACGGTCTTCAACTTCGCCGTCGACGACGTCGAAGCCGCGGTCGACGAGCTCAACGGCCGGGGGGTCGTGACGAAGATCTATACCGATCCCGACTACGGCACCGACGAGAAGGGCATCTCGCGGGGGTTCGAGGGCGGGCCCGACATCGCGTGGTTCATGGACCCGTCGGGCAACGTCATCTCGATCATGAAGTTCGTCTGAGCGGCAGCGGCATCCCCCGCGGGGCCTCCCGGTCGGCGGCCGATCCTGCCAGAATCGCGCGTGATGGCCGCACCGATCGAGGACTACGCCCTGCTGAGCAGCTGCCGCACGGCGGCGCTGGTCTCGCGCGAAGGCAGCATCGACTGGCTCTGCGTGCCGCGGTACGACGCGCCGTCGATCTTCGGCGCGCTGCTGGGCACCCCCGAGCACGGACACTGGGCGCTGCGGCCGCGCGCGCGGTCGGCGACCTCGACGCGCCGTTATGACGGCCGGTCGTTCATCCTCATCACGCGGTGGGAGACGCCGACCGGCGTCGCCGAGGTGCACGACCTGATGCCCGTCGACGGGCCGCGCGTCGACCTCGTGCGGCGCGTGGTCGGCATCCGCGGCACGGTGGAGTTCGCGCACGAGGTGCGCTTCCGCTTCGACTATGCGCGAGCGGTGCCGTGGGTGCGGCAGGTGGGCACGGAGTTCGTGCCGGCGGTGCTGGCCGTCGCCGGACCGGATGCGGTGCTGCTGCGCGGTGCGCGCCTCGAGCCCGACGGCACCGCCCACACCGGCACCGTGAAGGTCGCCGAGGGGCAGTTCGTCGACCTCACCCTGACGTGGTTCCCCTCCCATCACGATCCGCCCCACCCGCTCGACGCCGACTCGGCCATCGAGCGCACCCGGCGGTGGTGGACGGAGTGGGCCCACGGCATCGACCACGATGGGCCCCACGACGATCACGTGATCCGTTCGCTGCTGGTGCTGCGTGCGCTCACCCACGAAGACACCGGCGGCATCGTGGCGGCGGCCACGACGTCGCTGCCCGAGGATTTCGGCGGCGTTCGCAACTGGGACTACCGCTACGTCTGGCTCCGGGATGCCGCGCTGACGCTCGAGGTCCTGCTCGCCCACGGGTTCGTGCGCACCGCGCAGCGCTGGCGGGCCTGGCTGCTGCGCGCGATCGCGGGAGACCCCGCCGACGTGCAGATCATGTACGGCCTCGCGGGCGAACGCGACCTTGCGGAGCGCTCGCTGCCGAGCCTGCCCGGCTATGCCGGCGCCGCGCCGGTGCGCATCGGCAACGGCGCCGTCTGCCAGTACCAGGGAGACGTGCTCGGTGAGGTGCTCGTCGCCCTGGAGGCCACCCGAGCGGCCGGCGTCGGCGAGACCGAGTTCTCGTGGTCGCTGCAGCGCGCCCTGCTCACGCAGGTCGTGGCGCAGATCGACCGCCCCGACCAGGGCATCTGGGAGATCCGCGGCACCGCGCGCCTGTTCACCCACTCGCGCGCGATGATCTGGGCGGCTCTCGACCGCGGCGTGCGCGCCGTGCGCGAGGGCGGGCTCGACGGCGATGCCACGCTGTGGGCGCGGCTGCGCGACGAGGTGCGCGCGGAGATCGACCAGCGCGGCGTCGATCCCGACGGAGGGCACTTCGTGCAGCACTACGGCACCGACGAGGTGGATGCCTCGCTCCTGCTCCTTCCCCAGGTGGGGTTCTGCGCGCACGACGATCCGCGCATGCTAGCCACGGTCGCCCGCATCGAGCAGACGCTGCTGCGCGACGGCCTGGTGATGCGCTACCGCACGGCCACCGGCGTCGACGGACTGCCCGGCACCGAGCATCCGTTCCTCGCCTGCTCGTTCTGGCTGGTGGAGCAGTACGCCACGACGGGGCGGCGGGAGGAGGCATCCACCCTCATGGCCCGCCTGTGCGGACTGGCCAACGATGTGGGGATGCTGTCGGAGGAGTACGACGTGCACGGTGGGAGGCACGTGGGCAACACCCCGCAGGCGCTCTCGCACATCGCCCTCATCCGCGCCGCCGACGCCCTCGGCGGACACGAAGGACGCGCCGCGCTGCGACGGTGATCGCAGCGACGGCGCGTCGCTCGTCGCACTCAGCCCCCCAGGGCCTCGCGCAGTTTGACCCGTGCTCCCATGCGCAGCAGCGAGTTCTCGTAGATCTTCGCGCCGACCCAGATGGCCGCGACGCACGTGAGGGCGAGGATCCCGAGCGAGAGCAGGGGCTCCCACCACTGGGCCTGATCGAGGAAGATCCGCATCGGCATGCCGATCGGCGCCGAGAACGGCACGTACGACATGACGCCGAGCACGACGGGGTTGTCGTTGAAGAAGATCACCAGGAAGTACGGCGCCATGATGAGCATCGTGAGCGGCATCGTCGTCGACCCGACATCCTCCATGCGCGACACCATCGACGCGGCGGCGGCGAACAGGGCGGCCAGCAGCACGAAGCCGAGCAGGAAGAACACCGAGAACCAGGCGATGGGCGCGCCCAGGCCCGCCAGCAGCTCGGTCTGATCGGTGACGGTGAGTCCGACGACGGCGATCGCGGCGAGGATCAGCACCTGCGCCATGGCGAGGATCGTGTTGCCGATCACCTTGCCCGCCAGGAGCGTGCGCACCGGGATCGCCGAGATGAGCAGCTCGACCACGCGGGTCTGCTTCTCTTCGACGACGCTCTGCGCGATGGTGCCGCCGAAGGCGGACGCGGCGAACAGGAACACGACGCCGAAGCCGACCGCGGCGATGTAGCCGAGGGCCGCATCCACCTCGGCGGGGTTCAGCAGCTCGACCGGCGGCAGCTCGGCCAGGCGCAGCAGCAGCTGCGTGGGCGCGTCGGACTCGGCGAGCACGACGAAGCCGGTCGGAGAGCCGGAATCGCCGACGATCGCGGCATCCACCTCTCCGCTGGCGACGAGGGTCTCGGCGGCGGCGCGGTCGGCGACCTCGGTCACGTCGAGGCCGTCGTCGTTCACGATGAGCGACGAGGCGTCGGCGGTCACCGCGACCGGCGTGCCCGAGGAGCTGGATGCCGTGAACCCGGCCCACACCACGAGGGCGAGGGCGCCGACGAAGAGGATGAGCGTCGAGATGACGAAGGCCTTGCTGCGCAGCTTCGACCCGATCTCGCGCTCGGCGACGAGCCACGTGCCCTGGGCCGTGCTCAGGCCGGTGTTCGGGGTGCTCACTGGATGACCTCCTTGAAGATCTGGGCGAGGGTGGGATGCTGCGGGGCGAAGCTCGCGACATCGCCCTGGGCGACCGCCCGGCGCAGCACCCGCTGCGCGGTCTCGTCGCCGTCGGCGTCGAAGACCGCGTACCCGCCGTCGAAGTCGAGCACCGTGATGCCCTCCTCGTCGCGGAGCCACCCGGCGTCGCCGACCGAGACGATCTCGTAGCGGTGGGTGGAGTGCTTCGCGCGCAGCTCGTCGCGGGCGCCGGCGGCGCGGATCGTGCCGCCGGCGATGATCACGAGGTCGTCGCACAGCCGCTCGACCACGTCGAGCTGGTGCGAGGAGAACAGCACGGCGGCCCCCGCCGCCGCGCGGCGCTGCAGCACCCCGGCGACGACGTCGACGGCGAGCGGGTCGAGACCGGAGAACGGCTCGTCGAGGATCAGCACCTCGGGGTCGTGCACGAGCGCCGCGGCGATCTGCGCGCGCTGCTGGTTGCCCAGCGACAGCGTCTCCACGTTGTCGTCGAGCCGCTCGCCGAGGCCGAGCTGCTCGAGCAGCTCGCGGGCGCGGGCGGTGGCATCCACCTTGGAGAATCCGTGCAGACGCGCCAGGTACGCGATGTGCTCGAGCACCTTCATCTTGGGATACAGGCCCCGCTCCTCGGGCATGTACCCGAAGCGGCGGCGATCGGCGGCGGTCACCTCCGCGCCGTCGAGCGTGACGCTGCCGCCGTCTCGGGCCAGCACGCCCAGCACGATGCGCATGGTGGTGGTCTTGCCCGCGCCGTTTCCGCCGACGAAGCCGGTGAGGCGGCCCGGCCGCACCTCGAACGACACGTCGTCGAGCGCGGGCCTGCCCCCGTAGCTCTTGGTGATCCCCTGGAGTTTCAGCATGGCATCCACGCTACGGAGGAGCGGATGCCGCGACATCCCCCGTGAGGAGGGGATCGGCCCGCCGTGCGGCGGACGTGCGGCTGCCGCAGGGGATCAGGCCAGGCCGTGGCGGTGCGCGTACACGACGGCGGCGACCCGGTCGCGGGCGCCGAGCTTCTGCAGCACGTTCGACACGTGCGTCTTCACGGTCGCCTCGCCGATGAAGAGCCGCTGCGCGATCTCGCCGTTGCTGAGCGCCTGGGCGAGTAGTCGCAGCACCTCGCGCTCGCGGTCGGTGAGCTCGCCCCCCGGCAGCGCCCCGGCCGCCGGCAGCACCCCGCGCCCATCACCCCGCGGCTCCGCTGTCGCATTCTGCTGGTCGGAGTCGCCGATTGCGACAGCGGAGCGGGGGAGGCCGGGGGTGGAGGCTTGTCCGGCGGGGCGCTGTCCGGCGGAGCGGGGGAGGCCGGGGGTGGAGGCTTGCCCGGCGAAGCGGGCGATCACCCGTCGGGTGACCTCGGGAGCGAGCAGCGCGTCGCCGGCGGCGGCCACGCGCACGGCGGCCACGAGCTCCTCGGGGCCGGCGTTCTTCAGGAGGAACCCGCTCGCCCCGGCCGACAGCGCCTCGAACAGGTAGTCGTCGCGGTCGAAGGTCGTCACGACCACCACCGCGGCGTCGCCCGACGGGTCTGCGACGATGAGGCGCGTCGCCTCGAGGCCGTCCATGTCGGGCATCTGCACGTCCATGCAGACGACGTCGGGGAGGAGCGTGGATGCCGCAGCCACCGCCTCCGTGCCGGTCGCCGCCTCGCCCACGACCTCGATGCCGCCCGCCGCCTGCAGGATCATGCGGAACCCTGCGCGCATCACGGCGTGGTCGTCGACCAGCAGCACCCGGATCGGCCCGGCGCCGGCGATCGGCCCGGCGCCGGCATCCATCGACCCGCTCACGCGTCGACCCGCTGCGGGGCGGGGATCCGCAGGCGCACGAGGTATCCGCCGCGCGGCCGGGGCCCGGCCTCGAGGGTGCCGCCCGAGGCGGCGGCGCGCTCGCGCATGCCGACCATCCCGAGGCCCGGTCGCGCGATCGGCGTCACGCGGCCGGTGTTGGCGACCTCGAGCTCGACCGCGTCGGCGCTGTAGCGCACCCGCACGTCGGCGGTGGCATCCGCGCCACCGTGACGGCGGGCGTTGGTGAGCGCCTCCTGCGCGACGCGGTAGATGTTGACGGTCGCCACATCGGTGAGCCGAGCCGCAGACGGATCGCCGACGATCGACAGCGTGGTGGGCAGGCCGTTGGCGTTCGCGTGGGCGACCAGCTCGTCGAGGTGCTCGACGCGGACGGTCGACGCGTTCGGCGCGTCGATGCCGGGGCCGCGCAGGGTCTCCAGCAGCTGTCGCAGCTCGGTGAGCGCCGAGCGCGCGGAGTCCTCGACCCCGCGCAGGGCGTCGCGCGCGGCATCCGGATCCGCGTCCATCACCGCCCGCGCGGCGCCCGCCTGCACGCCCATCGCCGACACGTGGTGGGCGACGACGTCGTGCAGCTCGCGGGCGATGCGCACGCGGTCGAGGGCGACGGCCTGCGCGGCGGTGAGCTCCCGCTCGCGTTCGAGCTCGGCCGTGCGCTGCTCGAGCGCGGCCCGCTCCAGCGCCGCGGCGTAGGCGCGGTCGCCCATGTACCAGGATCCGCCGAAGAACGCGACGTTCACGAGGAACTGCATCAGCATGAACGCCACGAACGGGGAGAACAGTCCGGCGCGGGAGAGCCCCTCGTCATCGGGCGAGATCGCCGCCTGGAAGGTGGTGATCATCAGCCACAGGAACATCCCCACCACGATCGCCCCGCGCACCCACACGGCCCGGCGCCGGTCGTCGACCCACGCGCCGACCGTGTACATCGCGATGAACAGGGCGATGTTGCCGACGTAGATCTCGGGGATCTTGGCCGAGCCGCCTGCGAAGAAGACGAGGGCCACGGCGACCGCGACCACGAGTGGATGCCGCCGCCGCAGCGCCAGCGGGGCGGTGAGCCCGAACGCGTAGAGCAGGCCCCACTGCATTCCGGGCGTCTCGGTGCCGTAGATGCCGGAGGTCGAGGCGAGAGCCGTGCTCAGGATCGCGCCGAGCAGCAGCGCGCCGGCCAGCCACACGTCGGCGCGGAGATCCGTCGCCGTCGGCCTGGAGCGCCGCGCGGGAGACGTGGTGTCGGACATCCCTCCACGCTACGGGGGAGGCTGGGGCCGGGCATCCCCCGCGCGATGGATCCCGGGGGCGAGCTTGCTATTGACAAGCTTGCTTGTCTTTTGCAAGTATCTCTCCAGGCCCGAGGTGCCAGACCCCGGACAGATGGAAGGAACCGACATGACCCACATCTTCGTCAACATCCCGACGTCCGACCTCGAACGCGCGAAGGCGTTCTACACGGGCCTGGGCGCCGACATCAACCCGCTGTTCACCGACGAGAACGCCGCGTGCATCGTGTGGGACGAGAACATCTACTTCATGGTGCTCACCCGCGAGTTCTTCGCGACGTTCACCGACAAGCCGGTCGTCGACCCGCAGCAGGGCGCCCAGCTGCTGGTCGCGCTCACCCGTGACTCGCGCGAAGACGTCGACAGGGTCGTCGAGGCGGGGCTCGCCGCCGGCGGCACCGAGCCGCGCCCGACCACCGAGCTCGGCTTCATGTACAACCGCGACCTCGAAGACCCCGACGGCAACATCCTCGAGTTCGTCTACATGGACCCCGCCGCCGTCGAGAAGGGCCCCGAGGTCTACCTCGCGGAGCAGGGCGCGCAGGCGTAGGTGGCCTCCCGCAGCTACGGGCAGTACTGCGGGGTCACGACCGCCGTCGAGCTGATCGGGGAGCGCTGGGCGCTGCTCATCGTTCGCGATCTGCTCGTCGGCCCGCGCCGGTACACCGACCTCAAGCAGGGCCTGCCCAAGATCCCGACCAACATCCTCTCCACGCGGCTGAAGGAGCTGCAGGAGGGGGGAGTGGTGCGGCGCGTGCCCGTCATGAACTGCGGGCTGGTGTACGAGCTCACCCCGTACGGGCGCGAGCTCGAGCCGATCGTGCTCGCCCTGGGCCGGTGGGGATTCGCGCAGATGGGCGAGCCCGAGCCCGAAGACGTGGTGACCGCGGATTCGCTCACCATGGCGCTGCGCTCCGCATTCCAGCCGTCGGTGGCGGCAGAGCTGCCCCCCGCGGACCTCGAGGTGCACGTGGGCGAGGTCGCGCTGCGCGTGCGGGTGGATGCCGACAGCCTGCGCATCGCGCAGCTCGCACCGCCCGCGCCACCGGTCGGGGGCCGGCCGATCGAGGGGGAGCCCGACCTCGTGTTCGCGGCCGGGCCCGGCATCCGCCGACTCCTGTCGGGTGAGCTCACGCCCGCCGAGGCGATCGACCAGGATGTGGTCGACGTCGTCGCGGGAGAGGCGACGCTCCTGGAGCGGTTCGCCGCGATCTTCCACATCGACGCCGGCGCCGGCGCCGGCGCCCGAGCGAAGGAGCCGGCATGACCGGACGCATCACGATCGACCTGTTCACCACCCTCGACCTGGTCGCGCAGGCGCCGGGCGGGCCCGACGAGGACCCATCGAACGGGTTCCCGTACGGCGGGTGGCAGGCGCCGCTCAGCGACGACGTCGAGGGCGCGAACGTGCAGGAGCGGCTGCGCGACATCGACGCCCTCGTGCTCGGGCGCCGCACGTACGACATCTTCGCGGACTACTGGCCGCGGCATCCCGACGCCTTCGCCGGCGGCATCGCGGGCGCCTTCAACCGGATCCCGAAGTACGTGGCCTCCCGCGGGACGCCGACGCTCGCGTGGGTCGGATCGCAGCGGCTCGGCCCCGACCTGGCGGCCGAGTTCGCCGGGCTGCGCGAGCGGCACGAGAACGTGCGCGTGATCGGCAGCGTCGACCTGGTGCAGACCCTCCTGACCGATCGGCTCTTCGACGAGCTCACCCTGTGGGTGTACCCGGTCGTGCTGGGGCAGGGGAAGAAGGTCTTCCCCGACGGCGCCGCGCCGGCGAACCTCCGGCTGATCGCCCCGCCGCTCGTGTCGGACAGGGGGGCGGTGCTGCTGCGCTACGCGCCCGCGCCCGGCGAGCCCCGCACCGGCACGATGGGCGGTTGAGGGTCAGCGCTCTGCGCCCTGCGCTGCGCTCTGCCGCCGAGACCGGCCTCTGCCGCCGAGACCCGCCTTTCGCGCCGAGAACCGCCGCCGATGGGCGGGTTCGAGTGCGGAAGGTGGGTCTCGTCGCCGGCTCGGGTCGCTCAGCGCACCGACGCGTCGTGGAGCACCATCGCGGACTCCACGCCGAACAGCCGGATCACCGCCGACATGCGCGTGGCGAGCGCGGTGGAGGCGATCGGCACCACGCGCACCCCGTTGACGACGTGGCGGTCCCCGTCGATGCGCAGCACGGCCTCTCCGGCGGTCAGCACGTTCTTCGCCCAGGACACCTCGGGGCCGTACGGCAGTCCGATCACCCAGTCGTCGCCCTCGCGGAACGCGGTCACCGGCGTCTCGTACGAGCGGCCGCTCGACCGGCCGATGTGCTCGATCACGGCGATCGGCGAGTTCGTCCGTCCGGCGGCGGTCATCATGCCGCGGTTGAGCACGTCCCGCTGCAGGCGGATGAACCGGTCGAGGAAGCGCGGATCCTTCGTGCGCACCCCGCGCACGACATAGGCGAGGGGCAGGGCGAGCACCAGCAGCACGGCTGCCGTGACGACGAGCCGCCTCATTCCGCGACCGCCTCGGTGGATGCCGCCACCCCGGCATCGCGCAGCCGCAGCGCCGACTGGATGCCGAGGAAACGGATCACGCCGGCGTCGCTGTGCACGAACGGCGTCTCGGCGACGGGCACGACCACCGCGTCGACGACGGTGCGGCGCTCGCCGTCGCTGCGCAACGACCCGCCGCCCGCGGCGACGAGGTTGCGCGCCCACGAGGTCTGCGGCCCGTAGACGAGCATGACGTACCAGTGATCGCCGTCGCGCACCGCGCCGACGGGGGTCTCGTAGGGGGTGCCGCTCGTGCGCCCGACGTGCTCGACGACCGCGTAGCGGTCTCCGGCGGAGCCGGCGGTCTGCAGCACACGCGGATTGACCCTGTCGCGCTGGAAGCGCGTGAACCGGCGGACCCGCTCCGGATCCCCCGTGCGCACCGCGCCGACCAGCGCCGCGGCCAGGCCGACGGCCGCGGCGACGACGGCGCCGATGAGCACGGCGAGGGTGATCGCGACGGCTTTCATGGGGCTCCCTCCGACGCGGGCCACGCTACGCGCGCGGGGCCCGCGTGACCAGGCCCGGTCGGATCGTCGTCACCAGAACATGGGGCGGTCGTCGTCGTCGACGGGCTCGAGGTCGAGGTCGACGACCACGGGCACGTGGTCGCTCGGGCCGTCGCCCTTGCGCTCCTCGCGGTGGATGGCGGCACCCGTCACGCCGTCGGCGAGGGCCTGCGATCCCATGATGAAGTCGATGCGCAGACCCTGGTTGCGCGGGAAGCGCAGCTGCTTGTAGTCCCAGTAGGTGAAGCCGGTCGGAACCAGCGGGCGCACGACGTCTTGCACGCCGGCGGCCTCGATCGCCGCGAACGCGTCGCGTTCGAGGGGCGAGACGTGGGTGGAGAAGCCCGCCACCACCGACGGATCGCCGTTGTCGGCATCCGTCGGGGCGATGTTGAAGTCGCCCACGAGGGCGAGCGGCAGCTCGGGGTTCGCCGCGAGGGCCGAGCGAGTGTACTCCTCGAGCGCCTTCAGCCAGTGCAACTTGTAGTCGTAGTGCGGGTCGCCGAGGGCGCGGCCGTTCGGCACGTAGAGACTCCACACCTCGACCCCGCCGACGGTGGCGCCGAGCGCCCGCGCCTCCTGCGGCGCGTCGGGGCCCTCATGCCCCTTCGCGAAGCCGGGCATGTCGGGGAACGCCGTGCGCACATCGGAGATCGGCTCGCGACTGGCGATCGCGACGCCGTTCCACTGGGAGAACCCGTGCGCCTCGACGTGGTACCCCGCCTCTTCGAACGCGGCGAACGGGAACTGCTCGGTCTTGCACTTGATCTCCTGCATCGCGAGCACGTCGATGTGCTCGCGCACGGCGAAATCGACGATGCGGTCGACGCGGGCGCGAATGGAGTTCACGTTCCAAGTGGCAAGGCGCATCCCTCAAGCCTAGGTCGCACCGCCGACCTCGCCGTTCCGCGCGCGATGGTCGAATCGGGCTCTTGCAGGGCGCCAGGTGCGGTGGGATCCTCTGCCCAACCGAACTCACGAGGAGAAGTGATGCGCAGACCTGTGCTCGGACTCGCCGCTGCGGCGGCCGCCGTGCTGTTCCTGTCATTCGCCACGCCCGCGCAGGCCGTGACCGACGGCGTGCCCGACGGCGAGGGCCATCCCTACGTCGGACTGATGGTCGCCTTCGACGGCGAAGGCGGCGGATGGCGGTGCTCGGGCACCCTCATCTCGCCGACGGTCTACGTCACCGCGGGCCATTGCACCGAGGGCGCCGTCGAGGGCGTGCAGCTGTGGTTCACGAGCGACCTCGAACCCGACCCCGCGGCGCACGGCTATCCGCTGGTCGGCGAGGTGACCGGAACGCCCTACGTCTATCCCGACTACGACCCGGCCGCGTTCTTCACGAACGACCTCGGCGTGGTCGTGCTCGATGAGCCCGTCCTCCTCGACGCCTACGGCGCGCTGCCGGTCGCGGGTCAGCTCGACAGCCTCGCGACCAAGCGCGGCAAGCAGGATGTCACGTTCACGGCGGTCGGCTACGGCCTGCAGAGCTCGTATCCCGCGGCGTCCAAGCTCGAGTCGAGCGCTCTGAAGACCCGGATGGTCGCGTATCCGAAGCTCAACCAGATCAACTCCCCGGGCTTCACGGGCGGCTTCTCGATCCTGCTGTCGAACAACGCCCGCACCGGAGGCACGTGCTTCGGCGACTCCGGCGGGCCGAACTTCCTCGGCACGAGCAACGTCATCGCGGGGGTCACCTCGTTCGGCCTGAACGAGACGTGCGGTGGCACGGGCGGCGTCTTCCGGCTCGACCAGGCCGACGAGCTGGCCTGGGTGTCCAGCTTCCTGGACTGAGCTCCGGCGGCGGGACGACCGACAGGAAGGGCCGGTGCCCCTGCGGCGCCGGCCCTTCCTCCGTCCCGCGCCGCGCTACAGGGCCTTCAGGATGTCGTCGACCCGCTCCTTGGCGTCGCCGAACAGCATCGCCGTGTTCTCACGGAAGAACAGCGGGTTCTGCACGCCGGCGTAGCCGGAGGCCATCGAGCGCTTGAACACGATGACGTTCTCCGCCTCCCACACCCGCAGCACCGGCATCCCGGCGATCGGCGACGACGGGTCCTCGGCGGCCGCCGGGTTGACGGTGTCGTTCGCGCCGATCACGAGCACGACCGCCGTGGAGCGCAGGTCGTCGTTGATCTCGTCCATCTCCAGCACGATGTCGTAGGGCACCTTGGCCTCGGCCAGCAGCACGTTCATGTGGCCCGGGAGGCGTCCGGCGACGGGATGGATGCCGAACCGCACGTTCACGCCGCGGTCGCGCAGCTGCTGGGTGAGCTCCGCCACGGGGTACTGCGCCTGCGCGACGGCCATGCCGTAGCCGGGCGTGATGACCACGGTCGAGGCGCCGGCGAGCATGTCGGCGACGGTCTCGGCATCCACCTCGCGGTGCTCGCCGTGATCGGCGTCGTCGCCGCGCGGAGCCTCGATGCCGAAGCCGCCGGCGATCACCGACAGGAACGACCGGTTCATCGCCTTGCACATGATGTACGAGAGGTAGGCACCCGACGAGCCGACGAGCGCGCCCGTCACGATGAGCAGGTCGTTGTTCAGCAGGAAGCCCGCCGCGGCCGCCGCCCAGCCGGAATAGCTGTTGAGCATCGAGACGACCACGGGCATGTCGCCGCCGCCGATGGATGCCACCAGGTGCCACCCGAGCGCGAGTGCGAGCAGCGTCACGACGATCAGCAGCCACAGCTCCGGCGTGATGACGTACCAGACGGTCAGCGCGACGAAGGCGACCAGCGCCCCGAGGTTCATGGCGTTCTTGCCGGGCAGCACGAGGGGCTTCGACGACACGCGCCCCGAGAGCTTCAGGAACGCGACGATCGAGCCGGTGAAGGTGACCGCGCCGATGAACACGCCGATGAAGACCTCTGCGTGGTGGATGTCGGCGAGCGCGCCCTCCAGCCCGGTGTCGTAGAGGGCGCCGTTCCAGCCGACGAGCACCGCGGCGGCGCCCACGAACGAGTGCAGCAGGGCGATGAGCTCCGGCATCCCCGTCATCTCGACGACGCGCGCCCGCCACAGTCCGATGGCACCGCCCACGACCACCGCGACCACGAGGAGGATCAACCCGAGCGCGTCCTGGCTCGTCACGGCCGCGGTCCCCGTCACTGCGAGCACGGTGGCGAGCAGGGCGATGGCCATGCCGGCGATGCCGTAGCCGACGCCGCGCCGGGCCGTTTCGTGCTTGCTCAGTCCCGCGAGGGCGAGGATGAACAGCAGTCCGGCCACGAGGTAGGCGGCGGTGGCCACCGAGGCGGCGAGGATGAGGGCGGCGAGCGGATCCCCGGTCACTGCTGCGCCCCCTTCTGGAACATCGAGAGCATTCGTCGGGTCACCGCGAATCCGCCGAAGATGTTGATCGATGCGAGCAGCACGGCGATCGCGGCGAGGACCCGAACCGTGAGATCGGGCACCACGATCTGGCTCATCGCGCCGATCACGATGATTCCGGAGATCGCATTGGTGATGCTCATCAGCGGTGTGTGCAGCGCGTGGGTGACCTTGCCGATCACGTAGAAGCCCACCACGATCGACAGCGTCAGCACGGTGAGGTGCTGCGGCAGCGGTGCGGGGGCGACGGCGCTGACGAGGAACAGCGCGGCGATGCCCGCCACGACGAGCGCGCCGCGTCTGGCCGGCGTGAGCCAGGGTGTTCGTCCCGTGGATGCCGCGTCCGTGGCTTCGACGGCCGGCTTCGCGGGCGCCGCCGAGACGGTCACCGGCGGCGGCGGCCACGTGGTCGCCCCGTCGCGCACGACGGTGACCGAGCGCTGCACCACGTCGTCGAAGTCGAGCGTCAGCACGCCGTCTTTGGCGGGAGTCACGAGCTTCAGCAGATTGAGGAGGTTCGTGCCGTACAGCTGCGACGCCTGGGCCGGCAGCCGCCCCGCGAGGTCGGTGTAGCCGAGGATGACCACGCCGTTCTCGGTGACCACGCGCTCGCCCGCCACCGACCCCGCGACGTTGCCGCCCTGGGCGGCCGCCATGTCGACGATGACCGAGCCGGGTGTCATGGCCGCCACGTCGTCGGCGGTGATCAGGCGCGGTGCCGGGCGTCCCGGGATCAGCGCGGTCGTGATGATGATGTCGACGTCGGCGGCCTGCTCGCTGTAGATCTCGGCGGCCCGCCGATCGTAGGCCTCGCTCGTGGCCTTGGCGTAGCCGTCGGACGACACCTGCTTCTGCTCGTCGGGAACGACGACCTCGAGGTACTCGCCGCCGATCGAACGCACCTGGTCGGCCACCTCGGGTCGCGGGTCGGTGGCCCGCACGATGGCGCCGAGGCTCGATGCCGCGCCGATCGCCGCGAGCCCCGCCACGCCCGCGCCGGCGACGAGCACCTTGGCGGGCGGGACCTTGCCCGCCGCGGTCACCTGACCGGTGAAGAAGCGGCCGAACTCGTGCGCCGCCTCCACCACGGCACGGTAGCCGGAGATGTTCGCCATGGAGCTGAGCACATCCATCGACTGGGCCCGCGAGATGCGCGGTACGGCGTCGAGCGCGAGCGCGGTGATGCCGCGGGTCGACAGTGCCGCGACGAGATCGGGGCGCAGCGCCGGCGACAGCAGTCCGAGGAGCGTGGCGCCGTCGGCGAGGAGGGCGATCTCGTCGTCGGTCGGCGGCGCGACCTTCAGCACGACCGCCGCCGCCCACGCCTCCTCCTTCGAGACGACGCCGGCCCCGGCATCCGCGTATGCGTGATCCGGGAAGGTGGATGCCGCACCCGCCCCCGTCTCGACGACGACCTCGTACCCGAGCGCGAGGATCTTGGCGACGGTCTGGGGCGTGGCGGAGACCCGGTTCTCCCCGGGTCGTTCGGCGACGATGCCGATGCGCGTCATGCGGTGCTCCTGACGGTGGATGCCGCGGGTCGGGCGACTCGGCGGCGGGACACTCGAGTCCTGACTCTAGGGTGGGAGCAACCCCTTCGGCACGAGAAGTCGTGTGAAGAATCCCAGGATTTATAGACTCGAGACCATGACCGTCGCGTCCACGCCCGAGCTCGAGCTCGACCGCCACAACCTCATCGCCCTCATCACGGCCGAAGCCGTGTTCCACGGCGACTTCACCCTCTCCAGCGGCAAGAAGGCGTCGTACTACGTCGACATGCGCAAGCTGACGCTCGACCACCGCGCAGCTCCCGCGATCGGGCGCATCATGCTCGACCTCATCCGCGACGTCGACGGCATCGTGGCGGTGGGCGGTCTCACCCTCGGCGCCGACCCGATCGCGAACGCGGTGATGCACGAGTCGGCCCGCACGCCGACCCCGCTCGACGCGTTCGTCGTGCGCAAGGAGCCCAAGGACCACGGCCGCGGCCGCCAGGTCGAGGGCGCCGACGTCGTCGGCAAGCGCGTGGTCGTGGTCGAGGACACCTCGACGACCGGTCAGTCGGCGCTCAAGGCGGTCGAGGCGCTGCGGCGAGAGGGCGCGGAGCCCGTCGCCGTCGCGGTGATCGTCGACCGCAAGACCGGCGCGCAGGCGGCGATCGAGGCGGAGGGCCTGCAGTGGCTCGCCGCGATCGACCTCGACGACCTGGGGCTCGCGCCCCAGTAGTCCCGCGCGGCTGGCGGGCCTGTGCCATGGCGCATTCCCGCCGCTGCGGAGGGTTGCCGACTCCCGGGGCGGATCCGGACGATCTAAGGATCCCCCGATCCCCAGGAGTGACTCCATGCAACCGAGCTCTTCCCGACCCCGACGCCTGCTCGCGGCCACCGTCGCCGGCTGTGCGCTGGTCGGCGCCGGCCTGACCGGCACCGCAGCGGTCGCCGCCGACCCGGCCGCCCCCGCCCTCACAGGGTCTCCCGCGCTGCTCAGCGGCGCCTCGGCCGGCGGCACCGCGGTGACCCTCATCACCGGCGACACCGCGTACCTCACCACGGATGCGGATGGCGGCCAGAGCGTGTTCGTCCGCGGCGCCGGCGGCGAATCGACCGGCGACGTCTTCACGCGCACGGTCGAGGGGGACGTCTACGCGATCCCCGTCGACGCGCTCGACGCCATCGGCGACGACCGTCTCGATCTCGAGCTCTTCAACGTCAGCGGGCTGGTCCGCCAGGGCTACGACGACGCGGGCCGCACCTCCCTCCCCGTCATCGTGTCGGGCACCGTCGGGGTCATCGAGGGCACCGAGGCGACTGCCGAGCTCGAGTCCATCGACGCGACCGCCGTGACGATCGACAAGGAGTCCGCCGCCGAGGCCTTCGAGGCGCTGATGGCGGGCGGTGCCGACGTGCGGATCGCGCTGGACGCCCTCATGGAGCCGGCCGTCGTTCCGGCCGCGGCGGGCGCGGCATCCACCTCGGTCATGCTCGACCCCCGCACGGGCGTCGAGCAGACCGGAGCGCCGAAGGCATGGGCGTCGGGCTACACCGGCGAGGGGGTGCGGGTCGCCGTGCTCGACACCGGGTGGGACAGCAGCCACCCCGACCTCGCCGATCACGTCGTCGCCGAGAAGGACTTCACCGGCTCGGGCGCGACCGCGGATCAGGTCGGCCACGGCACGCACGTCGCGGGTACGGTGGCCGGGGACGGCACCGCCGACGTGAGCCGCGTGGGCATGGCACCCGACGCCGACCTCATCATCGGCAAGGTGCTCGGCCCGAACGGCGGATCGCAGTCGTCGATCATCGAGGGCATGGAGTGGGCGGTCGCCCAGGGCGCCGACATCGTGAACATGTCGCTCGGCAGCCAGGTGCCCGCACCCTGCGAGGACCCCGTCGAGGCGGCGGTCGAGGCGCTCAGCGACCAGGCGCTGTTCGTCATCTCGGCCGGCAACCTCTCGACCCGCACTTCGGTCACCTCGCCCGGCTGCGCGCCTGAGGCGCTCACCGTCGGCGCCGTCGACGCGAACGGCGACGTGGCCTCGTTCTCCAGCCGCGGCGCCGTGATGGGCGACCACCGCGTCAAGCCCGACATCTCCGCACCGGGTGTGGACATCGTCTCGGCGTGGGCCAACGGAACCGGCGGCGTGAAGTACCGCAGCATGTCGGGCACCTCGATGGCCGCACCGCACGTTGCGGGTGCGGCGGCGCTCGTCGCCCAGGCCCACCCGGAGTGGACCGGCGATCAGATCAAGCGCGCGCTCGCCGCCGGCGTGAAGACCGGCGAGACCAGCACCGTGTACGAAGAGGGCGCGGGCGAGCTGTGGGTTCCCGGTGCCATCGCGGCGACCGTCACCTCCGACGTCAGCGTCTCGGTGGGCACCTTCGCGTGGCCGCACGGCGCCGACCAGAAGGCGTCGACGCCGGTGACGTACCAGAACAGCGGATCCAAGGCCGTGCAGCTGTCGTTCCGCGTCGACGATGTGACCGGGGCCGACGGTGCACGTGTGCCGTCGTCGCTCATCCGCGTGTCGCCGCAGACGGTGACGATCCCCGCCGGTGGCTCGGTGGAGGTGACCGTGTCGGCGCGCGGCGACGTCGGCACGCTCGCCACCGATGCCTACGGCGAGATCAGCGCCCGCGTCATCGCCACGGCGAACGGGAAGACGGCGTCGACGACCGCCGTCGGCATGTGGCTCGCGCCGCAGACCACCACCGTCGATTTCGAGGTGATCGACCGCAACGGCGCCCCCGCGAGCGTCGGCCTGTTCGATCTCGTCGACCGTCACGCTCCGGCCCGCGGGCTGGTGTCGCTGGCGTCCGGCATCCCGACCGAGGAGCTCCGCGTGGGCACGTACACGGTGGGTGCGTACGTACGCACGACCGTCGACGGCCAGCGCACCTGGACCTACGTGTCGGTCCCCGAGCTCGAGATCACCGGGTCGACCACGAAGGTCACGCTCGATGCGCGCGACGCCGTGCCGATCACCGTCGACACGCCCCGCCCGATGAAGATCGTCGATTCGCAGTTCGGCACCGAGATGTCTTGGGATCGCTGGGGGGTCGAGTCGTACCTGTCGACGACCGGCGCCGACCTGTTCGTCACCCCCACCGCGCGGGTGAAGGACGGCGAGTTCGGCTTCGCCGTCACGATGCGCGGCGTGGATCCCTCGACCTCTATCGCGACGAGCCCGTACATCTACAACCTCGTCTTCGCCACCGAGCACGGCATCGATGCCGCACAGAATCACGTCGTGCGCGAGAAGGACCTGGCCACCGTCACCGAGTCGTGGCACGGCGAGCTCGGTCCGCTCGCGATGCTCGATGTGATGACCGTGCGGCCCGCGGGCTGGACGACCGACCTGGTCGGTCTGTCGGTCCCGGTCAACGCCCCCGCCCAGCGCACGGCGTACTACACGGCCGGCGCGACGTGGCAGCAGAGCGCGAGCGAGTCCAGCCGGCTGCCCGCCGCCCTGTGGGTCGACCCGGAGCGCACGTACACGGCCGGCCAGGAGACCTCGGTCGACTGGTACAAGCTGCGCAGCCGCACCGGCACCCTGTACCGCGCGGACGGCTCGCCCGGACGTGTCGCAGAACGGCAGGGCACGCTCATCGGGTTCAGCTTCCCGCAGTGGCAGGACACCGTCGCCGGACGCTACGCGATCGCCGGCTTCCGCGAGGTCGGCAACACCGCGGTGTGGGTCGACGGCGTCTATCGCGGCGTGGCGGCCTTCCCGTACGCACAGCTCACGGTCGGTGAGGGTGCGCATGACGTGTCGGTGCGGATCATCAACACCAAGCTCGGGTCTGCGCCCCTGTCGAGCACGACGTACACCGTGTTCTCGTTCTCGACCGACGAACCGGCCGACGGGGCCATCGCGGCGCTGCCCGTCGTGTTCCCGCGCTACGACGCCGCCGTCGACGAGTTCAACCGGGCGCCGCGTGACAGCGCGTTCGAGGTGACGATCGGCTCGGTCGGTCAGGACGGCTACGACCCGGGCGAGTGGGCGTCGCTCTCGGTGCGCATGGCGAGCACGCCGATCGTGTGGGACGTCAACAATCTGCCCGGGGAGAGCCCGTCGTGGGTCGATGTGCCCGTGGTGGAGCGCGACGGGGAATGGGTGGCGCTGATCGACCAGGCCGACGTGCCGGTGAACAGCAAGATCTCCCTGGCGGTCGAGGGCGTCGACGCGCACGGCGCCCAGGTCGAGCAGTACGTGTTCGACCTGTACCAGGTGCCGTAAGGCGCTGAGCGGAGGCGGGCGCGGCCGAAGGCCGTGCCCGCCTTCGGCGTATCAGCGCGCTCCCGAGCGATCAGTCCTTGCCGCGGCGCTGCCAGAGCTGCCACGCGACCAGGATCGTCGTGCCCAGCAGCACGATCGCCGAGACACCGTAGAGCAGCGCCTGCTCGACCCCGCTGATCACGGCCGCCTCCCCTCGGCCGCATCGGCCACGATCTTCGCGATGCGCGCGGACCGGGTCTCGGGCCGCCGGGCCATGTCGACGGTCGCGATGCCGAGCTTGCGCGCGGACGGCGGGAAGGCGTCCCATGCCGCGCGAGCGACGGGCGCGGCATCCAATGCGGCGGCGAGATCTGCGGGCTCCCGCAGTGCCTCGGCGTTGTCGAGCATGCTCCACGCGCCGTTCGCCCGCGCGATCTCCATCGCGCGGCGGCCGGCATCGGTCATCTCTCCCGACTCCTCGAGCGCGATCACGCGGGCCTTGTTGGTGGCGGCCCACCCGCTCGACGGGCGGCGGGGCGCGAACCAGAGGCCTCCGCGCTCCTCGTCGAACGAGCGCACCGGGCCGTCCACCCAGCCGAAGCACAGCGCCTGGCGGATGGCGTCCTCGTAGGCGACGAGTTCGAGGCCCGACCCGGGTCGCGGTCGCACCAGCCAGGCGCCCGTCGACGTGCGGTGGTTCTCCTCCAGCCAGGCGCGCCAGGCCGCGGCATCCACCGCTTCGACCCGTTCGCCGTCGTCGAGTGCTCCCATGCCGGCGACCCTACCCGTGAATGCGGACGGACGGCGTCCGCGTCAGACGCCCTCCGGCATCTCGGACTCGGCGGGCTCTTCGGGAAGGAGCGCGGCGACCGAGTCGAGCACCTCGTCGGGGCGGAAGGGGAAGCGCTGCACGTCGGCGGCGTCGGAGATGCCGGTGAGCACGAGCACGGTGTGCAGGCCCGCCTCGATGCCGGCGACCACGTCGGTGTCCATGCGGTCGCCGATCATGCCGGTGTTCTCGGAGTGCGCGCCGATGCGGTTGAGCGCCGAGCGGAACATCATGGGGTTGGGCTTTCCGACCACGTAAGGCTCCCGGCCGGTGGCCTTGGTGATGAGCGCGGTGATCGCCCCGGTCGCCGGCAGCAGGCCCTCCGTCGAAGGGCCCGTGGCGTCGGGGTTGGTCGCGATGAAGCGCGCCCCGGCCCCGATGAGCCGGATCGCCTTGGTGATCGCCTCGAACGAGTAGTTGCGGGTCTCGCCGACCACGACGTAGTCGGGGTCGGTCTCGGTCATGATGAAGCCGGCCTCGTGCAGCGCGGTGGTCAGTCCCGCCTCGCCGATGACGAACGCGGTGCCCCCGGGCATCTGCGACTGCAGGAAGTCGGCCGTGGCCAGCGCCGAGGTCCAGATGCGCTCCTCGGGCACGATCAGACCCGACGCGCGCAGCCGGGCGGAGAGGTCGCGGGGCGTGAAGATCGAGTTGTTCGTGAGCACCAGGAACGGCGTCGCGGTGTCGCGCCAGTGGTCGAGCAGCTCGCTCGCACCCGGGATCGGGGTGTTCTCGTGGACCAGCACGCCGTCCATGTCGGTCAGCCAGCATTCGATCTCGGCACGGGTCCGCATGCGAACAGCCTAGGTGCGTTCGTCGGCGCGCGCCGCCGGGCGTAGTCTCATCCTCGTGGCGAACGACGCGTGGGACCCTCGACGGCTTCCCGACCTGTCCGGGCGCACCTATCTCGTCACCGGCGGCAACCGCGGGCTCGGCTATTTCTCGTGCGAGCAGCTCATCGGCGCGGGGGCGCGCGTGATCATGACCGGGCGCTCCGCGACGCGTCTGCAGTCCGCGCGTGCGGCGCTGCGAAAGCGAGTGGATGCCGATCCCAGCGCGATCGAGACGATGCTGCTCGACACCGCCAACCTCGGCTCGGTGCGCGCAGCCGCGGCATCCATCCGGTCCCGCAAGAAGCTCGACGGGCTGCTGCTGAACGCCGGCATCGTGCATCCGCCGAAGGAGCGCACGACCTCGCCCGAGGGGCATGAGATCGTCTTCGCGACCAATGTGCTCGGGCACTTCGCCCTCGCGGCGGAGCTGCTCACCATCCTCGCCTCGGCGTCGGGGCGCATGGTGTGGGTCGGGAGCCTCGCCACCAAGCTCACGCCCTACGACCCGATGGACCCCGAGCTGCGCACCGGCTACACCCCCTGGCGCGCATACGCGCAGTCGAAGATCGCCACCACGGCCCTCGGGCTCGAAGCCGATCGGCGGCTGCGGGTCGCCGGCGTGCGGGTGGCGAGCATCGTCGCCCATCCCGGCTACTCGGTGAGCGGACGCACGGTGGGCATCCGCGACGTGAACGAACCCACGCGCGGCACGCGGTTCACCGACAGCCTGCAGATGCCGATCACCCAGTCCAAAGAGCACGGGGCGTGGTCGCTCGTGCGCGCGCTGGTCGACCCCACGATCGGCGGCGGGGAGTTCTGGGGACCGCAGTTCGGCCCCCGCGGCGAGCCGAAGCGCGGCACGCCGGCAAAGATCACCCGTGAGCCCGCGGTCGGGGAGCGCCTGTGGGAGCACTGCGAGCGCGCGAGCGTGCCCTGGCCGATGAGCAAGGCGGCGCGCCGGCGCCGGCGCTGAATGCGGCCTCAGACAGCTGGGCGCACCGTCAGGCCGTGAGCCAGACGGCGTCGGCGGCGTCGGCGGGAAGGGCCGCGTCGTCGCCGGCGACGCGGAGGGCCCCGGCATCGCCGACGATCACCTCGACGCCGACCGCGAGGCCGGCGGCCTCGGCCGCTCGCAGGATCTCGGGGTCGCGGTCGCTGATGCGCAGCACCCGTCCGCGGTGGCCGGAGGCGGCGTCGGCGAGCAGCACGAACGGCTCGCGCTCCACGTTGCCGTCGGCATCGGGGATCGCGTCGCCGTGCGGGTCGAAGCGCGGGCGGCCCAGGCGCTCGTCGATCCGCTCGAGGAGGCGGTCGCTGATCGAGTGCTCGAGCACCTCGGCCTCGTCGTGCACCTCGTCCCACCCGTAGCCGAACTCGCTCACCAGCCAGGTCTCGATGAGACGGTGGCGGCGGATGATGGCGGCGGCGCGGCGCTGTCCGTCGTCGGTGAGCCCGATCGGGCCGTACGGGCGGTGGGTGACCAGGCCCTGTGCGGCGAGCTTCTTCACCATCTCGGTGACGCTCGACGGGGCGAGCCCGAGCACCCCCGCCAGCTGCGAGGGCGTGATGCGCTCGTTCTGCCACTCGGTGTGGTGGTAGATGGTCTTCAGGTAGTCGTCGACCGCGGGGGATGCCACCGTCCCAGGGTACCGGCGGCGCTCAGGCCGCCGCGCCGGAGCCGGTCACGCCCCCGTGAAGACGAGCACGAGCAGGAGGGCGTTGAGCGCGATGAGGAACACGGATGCCGCGACGCCGGCGGCCGTGGTGATCCACCGGTTGCGGAACGGCCCGAGAACCTCGCGCTTCGCGGTGAGCACGACCAGCGGGATGAGCGCGAAGGGGATGCCGAACGAGAGGACCACCTGGCTCAGCACGAGCGCGAGGGTCGGGTCGAAGCCGACCGCGAGGATCGCCAGCGCCGGCAGCAGGGTGACGAGGCGGCGAACCAGCAGCGGCACGCGCACGCGCAGCAGCCCGTGCATGATCTCGGCCCCGGCGTAGGCGCCGACCGACGTGCTCGCCAGGCCGCTCGCGAGCAGACCGACGGCGAACAGGGTCGCCACGACCGGGCCGAGCCCGTCTCGCAGCGCCGCGTAGGCGCCCTCGAGGGTCTCGGTGCCGGGGACGCCGACGAGGTTCGCGGCCGCCAGCAACAGGATGCAGAGGTTCACGGTGCCGGCGATGAGCATCGCGATCGTGACGTCCCAGCGGGTCGCGGTCAGCAGCCGTGCGGTGCTGATTCCACGCCGGTGCTCCAGCGGCGCGGGGACGCGGGCGCCGGTGGCCTGGTCGAACACGTCGCCGACACGGTGGTGGCGCGGCGCGAACCGGTCGCGCGCGAGCGCCGAATGCGCGTAGATGGCGTGCGGCATGATCGTCGCGCCGAGGATGGATGCCGCCAGCAGCACCGATCCCGCATCCTCGAAGCGCGGCACCATGCCGCCGAGGACGCCGCTCGGCTCCGGCGGGCCGAGGAATACGCCGAACGTGAAGCCCACGGCGATCACGGCGACCATGCCGATCACGATCACCTCGAATGCCCGCGCCCCGCCCCGCGATTGCACGAGCAGCAGTCCGATCGACACGGCGCCGGTGATCACGCCGCCCCACACGAGTGGGACGCCGAACAGCAGCCACAGTGCGACCGCACCGCCGATCACCTCGGCGATGTCGGTGGCCATGGCCACCAGCTCGGCCTGCAGCCAGTACGCGCGACGCCCCCAGGCGCTCCGCATCCGCTGGCCGAGAACCTCGGGCAGGCTCTGCCCGGAGACGATGCCGAGCTTGGCCGACAGGTACTGGATGAGCCAGGCCATCACGTTGGCCAGCACCACCACCCAGACCAGGAGATACCCGTACAGCGCGCCCGCGGTCATGTTGCTGGCTACGTTGCCGGGGTCGAGATAGGCGACCCCGGCAACGAGCGCAGGTCCGATCAGCCAGGCGATTCGAGGGACGGATGCCAGGCGCAAGCTTCGCTCGCTTCGCACCGGTGCCGTGGGGCCGGCACCGGAACCCCCCTGGGCGGAAGTGCCTGGCATCCGCATCCCCTCGACGACTTTCGGCATGCCGAAAGAGTACGCGATATTTCGGAGGACCGAAACCTCGGAATTCGCGCGCGGGATACGGTGGCGGGGTGACTGCTTCGGAGCCCGTGCTTCCCCACGGCGTCGGGCCGTGGCCCGGCGGAGAGGCCGCGTGGCCCGACGACGACCGCTACGACCGCGATCTGCTCGCGCACGGCGACACGCGCAACGTCGTCGACGGGTACCGGTACTGGACGATGGAGGCGATCGTGGCAGACCTCGACACGCGGCGGCATCCCTTCCACGTCGCGATCGAGAACTGGCAGCACGACATGAACATCGGCTCGATCGTGCGCAGCGCGAACGCCTTTCTCGCCGCCGAGGTGCACATCGTCGGGCGGCGCCGCTGGAATCGCCGCGGCGCAATGGTGACCGACCGCTACCAGCACGTGCGCCATCACGAAGACGTCGCGACCTTCGCCGCGTGGGCGGATGCCGAGGGACTGCCGATCCTCGCGATCGACAACGTCGACGGATCCGCGCCGCTCGATCGCGCCGATCTCCCCGAGGCGTGCGTGCTCCTGTTCGGCCAGGAAGGCCCCGGTCTGTCTCCGGAGGCGCTCGCCGCGGCATCCGGGGTCATCGAGATCACTCAGTTCGGCTCGACGCGGTCGATCAACGCGAGCGCCGCCGGAGCGGTCGTCATGTACGAGTGGTGCCGGCGTTGGGCCTGAGCGTCGCGCACTGACCGGGCGACGGCCGCCGCGAGGTCGGCGACCACGCCGGCCGCGCGCGAGCGCGACGGCATGAAGCGCAGGAAGAACGTCAGGCGCAGCATCCACGCCATCCGGCCCGTGAACGGGATGCCGTACAGTTCCGCGATGCCGCGCCCCACACCGAACGCGGCCGCACGGCCGAGGCCGCGGTAGCGGAAGGGCCGCGGGGCGCGGCCGGCGACCACGCGCGCCAGCTGACGGCCGAGGTGTTCGCCGCCCTTGATCGCCCACAGCGCGTCGGCCGGCACGAGCAGCCCGGTCACCGGGTGCACCACGGCGGCGGCGTCGCCCGCGGCCCACACGCCGGCGCGCACGGCGAGGTCGCGGCGCGTGATGAGGCGGCCGCGCCGGTCGCGCCACGCATCGAGCCCGGGCACGACGACGGGCCGCTCGCCGACGGCCGCGACGATCGTGTCGGCACGCAGCCGCGTGCCGTCCGAGAGTGCGATGCCCGTCGCATCCGCCTCGGTGACACGCACGCCGAGGCGCAGCGTCACCCCCGCGTCGGCGAGATCCCGCGCGGCCGCTCCCACGAGCGCGGGCTGGTCGTCCCACGCGCCGAGCACCCGGTCGCCGGAGTGCACGAGCGTCACGCGCCGGCCGCGCTTGGCGATCGCCGCGGCGATCTCGGCCCCCGCGACGCCGCCGCCGATCACGACGACCTCGCCGCATCGGGTGGAGCGCACGTGGTCGCCCAGCGCCGCGATCTCGTCCACACCGCGCAGCGTGCGGGCGTGCTCGGCGAGCCCGGGCACCGCCGCGACGGGTTCGCGCGCGCCGGTGCCGACCACCAGGTGGTCGTAGGCGAGCGTGCGCTCACCGGCATCCCCCTCGTAGGTGACGGTGTGCGCGTGGGGATCGATCGCGGTCGCGACGCCGCGTTCGATGCGGGCCAGCGGCATCGCCTCGGCGAGCGGGGTCGCGAGACGGTCAGGGCGGATGTCGCCCGCGAGCAGCTCGCCCGTGAACCCATGGAACCGGTGGGAGTGGTCGGCCGAGATGACGACGATCTCGACCTCGCCGCGGCGCACGCGCGAGCGGAGCCCCCGGACGAGGCCCGCATACGCGTGAAGGGTGACGTAGCCGCCGCCGAGCAGCACGATGCGGGTCACGCGGGCACCTCCTCGGCGTGCGCGAGCGCGTGGCCGAAGCTCGTCGGCGGCGCGGGACGGAAGCCCAGGTGCGCGAGGTCGGCCGCGCGGCCGCGGATCTCGTCGATCTGCGCGAGGTCGGGCATGCCGATCGAGAAGTGGCCGGTGTGCCCGGTGAGGGCGAGGATCGCCGTCTCGGCGAAGCACGCGTACGATCGCCCGTCGGGCAGGCCGATATCGCCGCCGACGAGCCGCAGGCTCGGGATCGCGACGATTCCGCCGTCGATCACCGTCACGTCGGGGCGGGCCTCGGCGAGGTCGGGAGAGGTGTTGCGCGGCTGCGTTCCGTCGATCACGACCGCACCGGGGGCGAGGTGCTCGGGCCGCAGGAGCGCGTCGGCCGACGCGGTGAGCAGCACCACGATGTCGGCGTCTGCGACCGCGTCGATCGAGACCGCCGTGGAGACATGGATGCCGCGGGGCAGGCTCGCCGCGAACGCCTCGAGCTTCGGCGCCGAACGCGCGACGAGCAGGAGCTGCGAGGCGATCGGGTCGCGGGCGAGAAGCCGCGCGAGTCCTGATCCCACGCTGCCGCTGGCGCCCACGATCGCGATGCGTCGCGCCTCATCCCCGCGCCGCCTGGCGGCCGCGCGCACCTGATCGTCGACGATCGCCGCGGTGTAGGCGTTGCCGTTGGTCACGCCGATGCCGGTGCGACCGCGCAGGGTGAGACCTCCGGCCGTCACCGTGGCGGTGAGCGCACCCAGGCCCACCACGTCGGCGCCGAGCGATTCGGCGCGATCGACGGCGCGCGAGACGCGGCGGCGTCCTTCGTCGACGTGCGCGAGCAGGTGGCGGGCGCCGAAGGGCACCAGCACCACGTGGCCGACGCGCTCGCCGCCGATGGAGACCCCCGCCATCGTGACCGGCGGCACGGGCAGGCGGCGCAGCGCGACGTCGTAGATCGGCTCGGGGACGGCGCCGAGCGGACGCCACACGCGGGCGAGGTCCTCGCTCAGTCGGGCTCGCGGGTGCACGAGGAAGGCGAAGGTGCCGGCAGCGCTCATGGGAGTGGTCCTCTCGACGGGCGCGCCGCACGGTGCGGCGCCGTTGCCCTATCGAGAGGTCGCAGGCACGGCTCTGATACGCCGAGTCAGCCGCGGTCGATGCCGAAGGTGTGCTTGACGAGGGCCTGCACGTCGCGATCGAGATTGTCGAGCCGGGCGTTGACGAGGTCGAACTTCGTGTCGAGTCGTCCGATCTCGGCGCGGACCACGCGCACGAACATCGTCGACACCACGGTGATCATGCCGAACATGCCGGCGGCGAACACGGCGATGAGGGTCCACACCTGCGGCTCGGTCACGGTCAGCACTCCTTCATTGTGATGCGGTGCGCACGACGATGCCAGTGCCTGGGCGCCCGATCCGCCGAACCCGTGCCGTTGTGGACGATCATCGTGCACACCCCAATTGGGGAGAAGCCTCAGGCTCCGGCGGTCATCCACTCCGGCCGGCGCACGCGCCAGCCGAGGGTCGCGAGCCGCGCCAGCATGTACACGCCGAAGAAGGTGACTGCAAGCCACGCGAGCCCCGCGGCGCCCGGGGGCGAGATCAGTGCCACCGCCACGAGGGCGGGGAGGAAGGGCACGAGGTTCAGCAGGCCCGCCACCGCGAGGTACTTCGCGTCGCCCGCGCCGATGAGCACCCCGTCGAGCACGAACACGATCCCGCACACCGGCTGCGCGATCGCCAGGATGATCAGCGCCGGCTGCACCAGTGCCGCGAGCGCGGCATCCCCGGTGAACAGCAGCCCGATGAGACCAGAGAAGCCGCCGATGACCACACCCACGAGAACCCCGAACCAGGCGCCCCAGGCCACGGTGCGCCGCAGCACCCGCACGACCTCGTGCTCGTCGCCGGCACCGAGGCCCTTGCCGATGAGGGCCTGGGCGGCGATGGCGAGCGCGTCGAGCGCGAACGCGGCGGTGGAGAAGATCGTGAACGCCACCTGCCAGCCGGCGAGCTCCTCCGTGCCGAGCCCGGTCGCGACGGCGACCGTGGCCAGCAGCGCGACCCGCAGCGACACCGTGCGCAGGAACAGCCAGCCGCCCGAGCGGGCGGAGCCGCGCAATCCCTCCCGATGCGGACGGATGGATGCCGCGTGCCGGCGCGCCAGCCGCGACACCACCCACGCGTAGGCGCCGACCATGCCCCACTGGGCGACGACGGTGCCGAACGCGGATCCCGCGATCCCCCAGCCGAACCCGTAGATGAACAGCCAGTTGAGCAGGGCGTTCGCGCCGAAGCCGAGCCCGGCGATCCACAGCGGGGTGACGGTGTCCTGCATCCCGCGCAGGAGGCCCGTTGCGGCGAACACCACGAGCATCGCCGGCAGACCCCACATCGAGATGCCGAGATAGATGGATGCCTCGCCCGCGACCTCCGGGGAAGCGCCGAACAGCGCCACGAGGCCCGGTGTCGCGAGGTAGCCGACCAGGGCGAGGCCGGAGCCCAGCGCCAGGGCGAGCCACATGCCGTCGATGCCGACCGAGACCGCCCTCGACAGGTCGCCTCCGCCGAAGCGGCGTGCCACCGCGGGGGTGGTGCTGTAGGCGAGGAAGACCATGAGGCCGACGATCGTCTGCAGCACCGCCGAGGCGATGCCGAGCCCGGCGAGCGGCACGACCCCGAGATGCCCGACGAGCGCGGAATCGACGATGAGGAACAGGGGCTCGGCCACCAGCGCGCCCAGCGCCGGCACCGCCAGGCGCAGGATCGCGCGGTTCAGAGTGTCGGGGGCGCTCGTCACGGTCCGAGCCTACGGGTCACGATGGCATCACGACCTCGGGCGCGGTCCGATCGGGCCCGCACCGGGGTGCGGCGGCGCATAGCATAGAGCCCATGACCGATTCCCCCCGTTCCGGTCTCGCGCTCGAGGAGCTGAGTGCCGAGATCCGCCCGCAGGACGACCTCTACCGTCACGTCAACGGGGCCTGGATCGATCGCACCGAGATCCCCGACGACAAGGCGCGCTGGGGCTCGTTCCACCTGATCGCCGAACAGGCGGAGAAGGACGTGCGCGCGATCGTCGAGGAGTCGCAGTCGGCGGAGCCCGGCACCGAGGCCCGCAAGATCGGCGACCTCTACACGAGCTTCATGGACACCGAGCGCATCGAGGCGCTCGGCACCGCACCGCTGACCGCGCAGCTGGCTCGGGTCGACGCTGTCGACGGCATCCCCGCCTTCCTCGCGACCCTGGGCGAACTCGAGCGCGACGGCGTCGCCGGGCTCATCCACCTCTACATCGAGCCCGACCCGGGCAACCCCGAGCGCTACGTGCCGTTCTTCATCCAGGGCGGCCTGTCGCTGCCCGACGAGAGCTACTACCGCCTCGACAACTTCCAGGAGACGCGCATCGCGTTCCGCGGGCACGCCGAGCGCATCCTGGGGCTCGCGGGCGTCGACGAGCCGGGTGCGGCGGCCGACCGCATCGTCGCGCTCGAGACCGAGCTGGCGACCCACCACTGGGACAACGTCCGCAGTCGCGACGCCGTCGCCACCTACAACCTCATGACCGGTGACGAGGCCGAGAAGCTCATGGGTCTGAACCTCGACCCGTGGGTCGCCGCGGTCGCGCCCGATCACCCGGGCGTCTTCGAAGAGATCAACGTCAGCCAGCCGAGCTTCCTCGAGGGGCTCGGCGCGCTGCTGACGGAGGACCGGCTCGAGGATTGGAAGGCCTGGCTGCGGTTCTCGATCGTCCACTCGGCCGCGCCGTTCCTCCCGCAGGTGTTCGTCGACGAGAACTTCTCCTTCTACGGCACGCAGCTCACCGGCGTACCGGTGAACCGCGAGCGGTGGAAGCGCGGCGTCTCGCTCGCCGAGGCGGCGCTCGGCGAGGCCATCGGCCACGTGTACGTCGAGCGGCACTTCCCGCCGGCGGCCAAGGACGCCATGGACGAGCTGGTTGCCAACCTCATCGAGGCGTACCGCCAGTCGATCGCCGAACTCGACTGGATGAGCCCCGAGACCCGCGAGCGCGCGCTCGCCAAGCTCGACGCGTTCACGCCGAAGATCGGCTACCCGGTCAAGTGGAAGGACTACTCCACCCTCGAGATCGACGCCGAAGACCTCGTGGGCAACGTGCGCCGCGCGCACGTGTGGGAGCACGACCGCCAGCTCGCCAAGGTCGGCCAGCCGATCGACCGCGACGAGTGGTACATGACGCCCCAGACCGTCAACGCGTACTACAACCCGCTCATGAACGAGATCGTGTTCCCGGCGGCGATCCTGCAGTACCCGTTCTTCGAGCCCGACCGCGACGCGGCCGCGAACTACGGCGGCATCGGCGCGGTGATCGGCCACGAGATCGGCCACGGCTTCGACGACCAGGGCAGCCGGTTCGACGGCGACGGGTCGCTGCGCGACTGGTGGACCGACGACGACCGGGCCGCGTTCGAGAAGCGCACGAAGAACCTCATCGCCCAGTACGACGCGCTCACTCCGCAGGGGCTGGCCGAGGAGAACACCGTCAACGGCTCCCTGACCATCGGCGAGAACATCGGCGACCTCGGCGGACTCGGCATCGCCCTCAAGGCGTACGCGCTGCACGTGGGCGCCGACGACGCCGACGCTGCGGTCACCGGTCCCGAGCTCGACGGATTCACCGGCATCCAGCGCCTGCTGCTGAGCTGGGCGCAGATCTGGCAGCAGAAGGGCCGGGATGCCGAGACCATCCGCCTGCTCACGATCGACCCGCACTCGCCGAACGAGTTCCGGTGCAACCAGATCGTCCGCAACATCGACGCGTTCTACGACGCGTTCGGCGTGACGGAGTCCGACGCGCTGTGGCTCGACCCGGAGGCGCGCGTCACCATCTGGTGACCCGCGCGGGCCACCCGAGGCCCCGCGCGCCTTCACTCCCCAACTGAACACGAATAGTTCCCGCATCCATTCCGACCGGAAGGAACCCCGCTCGTGGGCAAGCCCCCTGAGCCCATACCGGAAGCTGAGTCGCAGCGGGGGTCGCGACGCAGCAGCCGCAGACTGCCGAGGAGGGCGGCAGTCGGGCGCAGATCCTCATTCACGTCGACGCTGAAGGCGCTCGACGGCCTCGCCGCGTCCGGCGCCAAGATCTCGGTGCGCATCACCGACCTGGACCGCGGCACCCCGGTGCTCGCCGGCGACGACTTCGTGACTCTGCCGGTCGGGGGTCTGGGGGTCGTGCCGCTGCTGATCGAACTGGCGGCCGCGTTCGAGTCCGGCCGGCTCGAGCCGCTGGAGATCGTCGACCGTCAAGGCTTCGATTCCGTGGCCGTGGCGGGGGTGTGGCAGCACCTGAAGGCGCCGGCGCTCCCTCTCGTGGATCTCGCCGTGCTCACGGCATCCACCGGCGACGCGCTGGCCGCCAACGCCCTGCTCTCCCGGGTCGGACTGAGCCACGTGCAGGCCCGCATCGAGCAGCTGGGGCTGTCGCGCTCGGCGCTGCTCGACCAGTTCCGCGACGAGCGGGGACCCGACGACGCGCCCCACTACGCGCTCGGCTCGGCGCGCGAGCTCGCGGAGGTGTTCGCGGCGCTCGTCAACTCGCAGGTCGTCTCGGCGCCGGTGAGCGCCCAGGTGGCGGAATGGCTGAGCCTCAACCACGACCTGTCCCTGGTCGCGTCGGCCACGGGGCTCGACCCGTTCGCCCACGAGAATGACGAGCACGGGCTGCTGTTCATCAACAAGACGGGTCGCGAGTCCGGCGTGCGGGTGGAGTCCGGAGTGCTCGCGGGCCCCCGCGGCGGCGTCTCATACGCCCTGATCGTCTGCTTCGACGACCTGTCGATCTACCACCGCATGCGGGTGCACGACGCCTTCCGCACGCTCGGCGTCGACCTCATGGAGTACGTCTTCTAGCGCCGGTGGGGTCTCGATACGCTCGTTCCTCGCTCCCCGTCCTTGACCCGCGACGCATCAACGCGGGCTCCGCTCGGATTGATCCGTCGCGCGTCAAAAAACGATCGTGTGGTTGCCGTGGCGGATCACGCGGTCCTGCGCGTGCCAGAGCACCGCGCGCGAGAGCACCTGGCGCTCCACGTCGGCGCCGCGGCGCACGAGCTCGGCGAGGGTGTCGGCGTGGGTCACGCGCACGATGTCCTGCTCGATGATCGGACCCTCGTCGAGGTCGCCGGTGACGTAGTGCGAGGTCGCGCCGATGAGCTTGACACCGCGTTCCTTGGCCTTCTTGTAGGGCTCGGCGCCGATGAAGGCGGGGAGGAACGAGTGGTGGATGTTGATCACCGGCACCCCGAGCTGCTCGAGGAAGTCGGGCGAGAGGATCTGCATGTAGCGCGCGAGCACCACGAAGTCGACGTTGCCCTGGAGCAGCTGCAGGATCTTCGCCTCCGACTCCGCCTTGTCCGGACCCGGAGTCGAGGGCACGTGGAAGAACGGCACGCCGAACGAGCGCACGTCTTCGGCGGAGGTCGTGTGGTTCGAGATCACCATGGGCACCGTGACCGGGAGGTCGCCGCGGCGGTGCCGCCAGAGCAGGTCGAGCAGGCAGTGGTCCTGCTTCGATGACAGGATCGCCATGCGCTTGGGCACCGACTGGTCGGTGAGCGACCATTCCAGGTCGAACCCCGCGAGGGTCTGCGCGATCTCGGCCTCGATCTGCGGGCGGGCGGCGGCGAACTGGGGGCGGTGGAACACGACGCGCTGGAAGTACGCGCCCCCGCGCGGGTCGTCGGAGTACTGGTCGAGGGTGACGATGTTCCCGCCGAGGCGCGTGATCATGGCGGAGACGGCCGCGATGATCCCCGGCTTGTCGCTGCCGTGCACGATGAGGCAGGCGTGATCGGGGAGCAGGTGGACGAAAGCGGGCGCGGCCATGGATAGATTCTGCCGTGTGGAGGCCGGTCGCCTGAACCGGGTTCGGTTGCCGGGATCTCCTTGACCATTCCGGTAAGCGGAATGCGCCAGGTGCGCAACAGCACGGAGTACCCGACGACAACCGCCCGACGGCCACGCGCGAGGATGTCGCTGAAGCGATCGTCGCCTCCACCGCGATCGTCGCCGCGTGCGCCCGCTACGTGAGGGCTTCGCTCTGATCCGATCGAGGCACCGTGCGTACCCGAACCGGGATGCTCTCCCAGCCTCGGAGCGTGTTGTTGAGGTGCCGACGGGGCTCGACTGTCGGCGTGAGGGTCTCCACGCGATCGAGCAGCGCGTTCAGCACGGCGAGTGCTTCGGCGCGCGCCACGTGCTGCCCGACGCACTGGTGCAGGCCCATGCCGAAGCCGACGTGGCCGGAGGGATCACGGTCGAGATCGAAGCGCTCCGGGTCGCGCCATCGGCGCGGATCGTGGTTGGCGGAGCCGAGGAACATGAGCACCTTCTGCCCGGGCGGGATGAGCACGTCGTCGATGACGGTTTCGGTCTTCGTCGTGCGGAAGAAGGTCTGCACCGGCGAATCGAGGCGGATCGCCTCTTCGAAAGCGCGAGGGAGGAGTGAGCGATCGCCGCGCAGCCGGGCCCATGCAGCGGGGTTCGACGCCAGCGCGTGCAGCGTCGAGGCGATGCCGGTCACCGTGGTGTCGACGCCGGCCGTGAGCAGGGATCGCACGATCAGCGGCGCCTGCTCGTGGGTGATGTCGCCGCGGTCGGCGGCGGCCCAGATCTGCGCACCGAAGCCTGATGTGGAGAGGTTCTCGCGCCGACACTGCTCGGCGATCCACGAGATCGTCGGACCGATGTGGGCGGCACCGCTGATGACCCGATCGTTCTGCGGTCCGAAGGCATTGAACGCGAAGTCCCCATAGGGCAGGAGGTTCTCCCGGCCGTCGGTGCCGAGACCGACGGCATCGGGGAACACCCGCAGGGGGAAGACCTCGGCGAGGTCTGTGACCACATCGAAGCCCTCGCCTCGCGAAAGCACCTCGTCCACCAGCGCGGCCGCGTCGGTCTGCCATTGGGTCGACAGTTCCCGCAGCCGTGCCGGCGAGAGCAGGCGGGTGAGAACTGAGCGGGGCGCGTCGTGTCGCGGCGGATCGGCTTCGAGGAGGAGGCTCGGCGGCCGCCACGGCGGTTCCTCGTCGAAGTTCGCCAGGCCGACGCCCGCGCTCGAGACGAGCGACTGCCAGTCGGTGAGCGCGCGGTGCACCTCGGCGTAGCGCGCGATGCCATAGACGTCGTATCGCTCGAGCCGGAAGACCGGTCCGAGTTCGCGCAGTTCGTGAAGCCGCGGAGAGGGATCGGCGAGGAACTCGTCGCTGAAGGGGTCGAGCATCGAGACGGGGAGCGACGCGCGGGTGACGGAGGTCATGAGCGTTCCTTGGGGTGGGGATCAGAGATCGAGCAGGAGCCGCTCGCCGCGGCACCGGGAGACGCAGGGATACATGGAGTCCGACGCCGTGCGCTCGTCATCGTCGAGCAGCGCGTCGCGATGGTCCGGGGTTCCCGCCACGACGCGGGTCTCGCACGTACCGCACACACCCTGCGCGCACGAGGTCAGCACGCTCACGCCGGCGCGACGCAGTGCGGCGACGACCGTCTCGCCGGTGTCGACCGTGACGGTCGCTCCCGTGCGCGTGGCGACGACCTCGAACGCTCGCTCAGCGCCCGAATCGGAGGCGGTTGCGGCGAACCGCTCGACCTTCGGCGGCCAACCGCCTTCGACGGCACCCCACGCCGCGACGGAGTCCAGGAGTCGTTCAGGACCGCAGGCGTACGTGCGCACGCGGGCGTCGCGGGGACGCCACGTGTCGAGGTCGATGCGGCCGCGCTCGTCGGAGCAATGCATGGTGACGCGCGCGCCGTACGGGCTCAGTTCGTCGAGGTAGGCCATGCGCCGTCGCGAGCGTCCGAGGTACAGCAGCCTCCATTCGGCGCCCGCGAGCTCTGCGCCGCGGATCATCGGCAGCAGGGGGGTGATGCCGATGCCCCCGGCGATGAACAGATACTCCGGAGCCGGTGCGAGCCGGAAGTTGTTGCGCGGCCCGCCGAATCGCACGACACTGCCGACGGCGATGCTGTCGTGGATCGCCACCGACCCGCCGCGTCCACAGGGTTCGCGCTGGACCGCGATGGTGTAGGTCGCGGCATCCCATCGATCCCCGCACAGGGAGTACTGGCGCACTGCGCCATCGTCGAGCAGGAGATCGATGTGGGCGCCGGGAGCCCAGTCCGGGAGGCGGCCACCACCGGGGCGCTGCAGGCGCAGTTCGATGACCCCGTGGGCCACGTCACGACGGGAGACCACGGTCACCGTGTCGGCCGCCGCGGATGGTGCGGTGACCTGATGGCCGTCGGGGAACGTGAAGGTGGGCATCCGACCTCCTTGCCGAGCCTGCGATCGTCTTCGATCCCGATGAGCGTATGAGGGCTGGAATTCGAACGCGCGTGCGTGTCCGTTCAATGGACAGATAATCTCGTTGCGTGGCGCGTGGATCGAATGGAGAGTCCGTCCTACAGCGGCACTTGCGCGTGCTCGACGCATTCGATGCCCTCACCCCCTTCCTCACGCTCGCGCAGATCACCCAGAGATCGGGTCTCGCCCACGCCACCGCTCACCGGCTGGTGGCCGAGCTCGAGCGTGAACGGCTCGTCGAGCGGACGCCTGACGGCGCCTACCGACTCGGACTGCGCCTCTGGGAACTGGGGTCGCGCACACCGGGAGGGTTCGGGCTGCGGGAGATAGCCCGGCCGTTCATGGCCGCCGTGCACACACGCGTGCGTCAGCACACCCAGCTGGGGATCCTCAGTGGGCGCGACGTGCTGTTCATCGAGCGGATGTCGACGCGGGATGCCGTGATCAACGCGACGCTGGTCGGGGGGCGGATGCCGCTGCCGCTCAGCTCCAGCGGCCTGATCCTCCTCGCACACGCGGAACGGGCCGTTCTCGACGACGTCGTCGCAACGGGCTGGCCGACGCCGACACCGGCCGCGATTCGAGGCGAGGACGCTCTCGTCTGTCGGCTTCGCCGCGCACGCGCGGACGGCTTCGTCGTGGCCGACGGCTTCATCCACGAGGGGTCGCGCGGCATCGCGGTGCCGGTCATGGCGCCCAACCGGCACCCTTTCGCGGCTCTGGGCGTCGTCGTGCCGAACGACGGTGCGGACCCGGCGCCCACGATCGAACTCCTCGCGCAGGCGGCGTCTGCGCTCGCCGCAGCCCTGCAGGATGCCTCGCTGCCGGATGCCGTGCGCGGGCGCACGCCGGTGTTCGGTCCGCTGATCAGCAGTTCCACGGCGACACTCGACTACTTCGCGCACCGGACAGCCGCACCGAAGGAGTGAGGAGAAGAAAGCGAGCCTCCCTGGATCGAGGCTCATTTTCTTCACCTGGCGGCTGCTCGATCGCCGCAACCTGATATCTCGTCGGGCGCGGAAGTGGGTGTCGAGCCGCGCGCCCGGCCGCAATTCCTTCCCGCGAACGCGGTAGCAACGCTCGTTGTCGCACATGTTTCGTGCGACGAAACATGGATACGCAGGCTTTACCCGACAGCAGAGAGGCTGCGCCATGACGAACGACGTCGTACTCACGATCGCGGACCTATCCAAGTCCTTCGGTGTCGTGCGCGCGCTCAAGAACGTGGATTTCGAATTGCGCGACGGCGAGATCCACGGCCTGATCGGCGAGAACGGCTCCGGCAAGTCGACGCTCACCTCGATCGTCGCCGGGCAGCAGGTCGCCGACAGCGGAGCGATCGACTTCCAGGGCGAGCGCTGGGCGCCGTCGACCGTCAACGAGGCACTCGCAGCCGGCGTCGGCATGATCGTGCAGGAAGCGGGGACCGTGTCGGGAGTGTCCGTCGCAGAGAATCTCTTCCTCGGCGACACCCGGCGCTTCTCGCGGTTCGGCATCGTCGACCGGCGCGCCCTGCACGATGCCGGCCGCCAGGCGCTCGCCGCGATCGGCATCCCCGACATCGACCCGGCCGCCATGACCGGATCGCTCGACATCCAGACGCGCAAGCTCGTCGAGCTCGCGCGCGTGATGATGCACCGTCCGAAGGTCGTCGTCGTCGATGAGACCACCACCGCTCTGTCCCAGGACGGTCGCGATCTGCTGTACCGGCTCATGGACGAGCAGAAGTCCCGCGGCTCGGTCATCTTCATCTCGCATGATCTCGACGAGATCATGTCGGTCTGCGATCGACTGACGGTGCTGCGCGACGGCGATATCATCCGCACCTTCGACAAGCACGAGTTCGACGAGGACGACATCCGTGCGGCCATGATCGGACGCAACCTCGAGGGGCACTATTATCGCGAGGACCAGACACCCTCGTGGGGTTCGGAAATCGTGCTCGAGGCGGAGCACGTCAGCGTCGGCGACAAGGTGCGGGACGTCAGCCTGTCGGTGCGCAGCGGTGAGATCCTCGGCATCGGAGGGCTCAGCCACAGCGGCATGCACGAGCTGGGCAAGGCGCTGTTCGGTGCCATCCGTGTCGACTCGGGCCAGGTGACCGCGCAGGGGCGACGCATCACCAGTGAGCAGCGAGCGGTGCGCGCATCCCTCGGCTACGTCTCGAAGGACCGGGACACGGAGTCCCTGAGTCTGACGGCGAGCATCCGGGACAACATCGCCAGCGCGGGTCTGCGGATCATCGGCCGTGGCCGTGCGGGGCTCATCACCTCGCGCGCGGAGACGGCGTACGTCGCAGACCCGATGGCCCAGCTGGAGATCAAGGCGCCGAGCGCCGAAACGGTCGTCTCGACGCTTTCGGGCGGGAACAAGCAGAAGGTCGTCTTCGGCAAGTGGATCGCCTGCGGCACCGAGGTGCTCATCCTCGACTGCCCCACCCGCGGCGTCGATGTGGGGGTCAAGCAGGCGATGTACCGGCTGATGACCGACCTCAAGAACGAAGGCAAGGCGATCGTCATCGTCTCCGAGGAGATGACCGAGCTCATGGGCATGAGCGACCGCCTCCTCATCATGAAGGACGGTCAGGTGGTGCGCGAGTTCGAGCGCAGCGCCGACCTCAACGAGATGGAGATCATCGAATGCATGATCTGAGCAGCGCCACCGGCGTGAAGGATCCGGTCATCACGTCGGTCGACGACAAGTTCGTCGAGCCGGAGGTCGACACCAAAGCCCGCAACCGCGCCCGCTGGGCCACGTTCGCCGCCGAGCTCGCTCCGCTCGCCGGACTGGTCGTCCTGGCCGTTGCGTTCGTCGTCGTCGGGTCATGGCAGGGCATCAACATGGCCTTCAGCCTGCAGACGCTCATCAACCAGTCCGTCATCATCATCATCATCGCCACGGGCGCCATCTTCATCTTCTCGATGGGCTCGTTCGACATCAGCCTGGGTGCGTCGACGCTGGTCTCCGCGATGGTGGGAGCGCTCGTCTTCAACGCGACGGGCGACCTCTGGGCCATGCTCCTGGCGTGCGTGGTGACGGCGGTCACGACCTCCCTGATCAGTGCGGTGCTTGCTGCCGTCTTCGATCTGCCCGTCTTCGTCACCACTGTCGCGATGCTCTCTGTTCTGGGAGCGGTGGCCGTCGCGCTCGTGCAGACCACCGGCGGCGCACAGATCCGCATCGACAGCTCCTTCGCACGGGAGTACGACACGCTGTGGATGAAGCTCATCGTCGCCGGTGCGTTCATCGGACTGTGTGTGCTGCTGTTCTCCTTCACTCGACTCGGCAGGGTCGAGAAGCTCATCGGCGGCAACCCCGTCACCGCCAAGCTCACCGGCGTGTCGATGAAGAAGACCGCGATCGCCGCATTCGCGATCGCGGGGCTCGGCGTGGGACTCGGCGCCTTCCTCACCGTGCTCCGCACGCCGACCCTGACGACGATGAGCGCCGGCGACATCGGAATGAACATCCTCGTCGCGATGGTGTTCGGCGGCATGCCGATCTCCGGCGGGCCGCGCAGCCGCATCTACGCGGCGCTCATCGGAGGGCTCTCGATGGCCTTCCTCAACCAGACCATGACCACGCTGCTCTCCACCACATCCGCCGGGAACGGCATCGCCCAGATCGTGCGGGCCGTGCTGTTCCTCGCGATCGTATGGGTCGCCACCATCGGCTTCCGCAGCAAGGTCCTCCCGCGCTGACGCGCGCCCGGCTCGCACCTCCGAGAACCCACCCAATGAAGGGAACACCAATGAGAATCACCCGCAGCATCGCACTCGGCGCCTCCGCCGTGGTCGGACTGTCGCTCGCCCTCACCGGCTGCGCGGGCAGCACGGGCTCGGCAGGCGGCGACGCCTCCGCCGACCCGGTGAAGATGTGCGTCCTCGTCTCCGACGCGACCTCGTCCGAAGCGCTCGGCTTCAAGGACTACTACACGGAGTACGTGCAGGAGAACTTCCCCGTCGAGTTCGTCTACTCGGACGAGCTCGCCGACGCCGACGCCGAGAAGTCCGCGATGGAGAACTTCATCGCCAACAACTGCAAGGCCGTCATCTCGTTCGCGTCGGCCGATCGGCCCGCGCAGATCGAGATGGCCGAGGATGCCGGCGTCTACTACGCCGTGGCCACCGGCACGCTCTCCGACGAGGACTACGAGACCTACAAGGACTACGAGTACTACGTGGGCGCGATCGGCCCGAGCCTCGACATCGAGTTCCAGGCGGGGTACGACATGGCGCAGTTCTTCGTCGAGGAGGGGGACACCTCCTTCGGCCTCTTCGGTGCGGGCATCCCCTACTACCTCGACATGCACATCCACCGCACGGCGGGCATTCTCGCGGCACTCGCGGAGGAGCCTTCGACCACGTACGGCGGCCAGAAGGACCCGGGCGCGATCCTGGGCAAGATCTACCAGGACGGCACGATCAAGATCGCTGACTTCGAGTCCGACGTGTACAGCCTGACCGGATATCTCGAGGCCTGGAACTTCAGCGATTCGGCGTGGCAGGCCAACATGGCCGGCATGGTCGCCGCGCAGCCCGATGCGATCCTCGCCGCGGGCACCGGGTTCGCCGTGGTGGGTGCCGCTGTCGCAGGCACCGACATCAAGATCGGTGACATCGACGCGTACACCGAGGACAACAAGGCCGCGATGGAGTCGGGCGCGCTCGCCTACCTCGCCGGAAAGTTCACCTCGATCAACGGTCCGATCTTCGCCGCCACCCTCAGTGCCGTCCAGGGCGAGCCGCTGCGCGCCGACGGCGACGCGGCGATCGCGCTGGGCCAGGGATACTGGGTCGCCACCTCGATCGAGGAGTTCGATCAGATCCTTGCTGCCGACAGCGTCGAGAGCCCCGTCTACGACAAGACCGCGCTGGAGCCGTGGATCGCATCGGGTGCGACCTACGACGACTTCGCAACCTTCGTGAGCCAGTACACCTACGCCGACCTCGTCGGCTGACACACACCGGAAAGGACAGGGAGGCACCGCAGATGGCTGGCTTCATGCGACGGGCGACGGGAACACTTATCATCCCGATCGGGGTGGTCGCGATCGTCTCCGCGCTGTGCGCGATCAACGGTGTCTCCCTGTTCGGCACGGGCGACAGCTTCCTGCTGCTGACCCGAGGTGTGGCCATCACGTCGCTCACGGCGATGGCGCTCGCCATCAACCTCAACAGCGGCCGCTTCGACTTCTCACTCGGAGCGATGGCCACGCTGTCCGCGGTCATCGGCACGAGCACCGCGCTCGATCTCGGCGGAGGATTCCCGATGATGGCGTTCATCACCGTCGTCGCGGGCCTCGGCCTCGGTGCGTTCTCGGGGCTCGTCTACGTACTCCTGCGCATCTCACCCTTGGTGAGCTCGCTCGGAGTCACACTCCTCTACGAGGGCATCGCCTTCACCATCAGCGGCGGAGCGAACATCAGCTTCGTGCTGCGCAACGACCTCACGGCGTTCGCGAAGAGCCCGATCAACATGATCCTGGTCGTCGGGGTCGCGCTCGGCGTGGTGTATGTGCTGTTCGACCGCAGCCGATTCGGCTTCGACTACCGTGCGCTCATCACCGGGCAGAACGCGGCGGTGGCCGCCGGCGCGAAGGAGCGGGGCAACGCGATCGCGACCTATGCGGCCAGCGGCGGGCTGATGAGCGTCGTCGGGCTCATCCTCGCTTCGCAGGTCGGCTTCATCGAGGCGGGCAACCTCAACTTCGCGACGATCGGCATCATGTTCACGGCCTTCTTGCCCATGTTCGTCGGTGGGTGGATCGGACGGTACTCGAACGACAAGCTCGGATATCTGCTGGGCGCCTTCAGCACGACCGTGATCGCGCTCGGCTACTCGGCGATGAACCTCACAAGCAGCGTCCAGTCCGTCACCACGGCGCTCCTCCTTGTCGCGTTCCTCATCTTCCTCAGCAACGAGCAGCGCATCGCGCGCTGGTGGCGCACGCTCACCGGCCGCGCTCGCGGCGGCTCGACACCGTCCTCTCTCGTCACCACCGGAGCATCCGCATCATGATCGACCTCGCCGCCGCCCCGTTCTCGCTCACCGACGAGGACGTCTCGTGGGTGTCCGACACCCTCGCCGGCATGAGCGATGAGCAGAAGCTCGGCCAGCTGTTCTGCCTCATCACCTACACGAACGATCCCGGCTACCTGAACTACCTCACCCGTGGGCTCCACGTGGGCGGGGTGATGCTGCGCACGATGGAGATCGCCGAGGCGGCCGAAGCCGTGACGACGCTCCAACAGAGTGCCGAGGTCCCGCTGCTCATCTCCGCCAACCTCGAAGGCGGTGCCGATCAGACCCTCATCGGCGCGACGCACGTGGGGAGCAACATGGCCCTCGCAGCGACCGGCTGTCTCGAGCGTGTGCGCCAGGCTGCGCAGGTCATCGCCCGCGAAGCCCGAGAGGTCGGCATCAACTGGGCCTTCACGCCCGTCGCCGACATCGACCTCAACTTCCGCAACCCGATCACGAACACACGCACCTTCGGCGCCCACGCCGACGACGTCGCCGCCTTCACGGCCGCCTACGTCGAATCCCTGCAAGCCGAAGGAGTTGCAGCTTCGGTCAAGCACTTCCCCGGCGACGGCGTCGATGAGCGAGACCAGCACCTTCTGGCGTCCGTGAACTCCATGGGCGTCGAGGAGTGGGAGTCCAGTTTCGGAGAGGTCTATCGCGCAGGAATCGAGGCCGGAACGAAGACCATCATGGTCGGCCACATCATGCTGCCCGAGTACAGTCGCGCCCTGCGACCCGGCATCCACGACTCGGAGATCATGCCGGGCCTGGTGGCCGAGGAGCTGCTGAACGACCTCCTGCGCGACCGTCTCGGCTTCAACGGCCTCATTGTCTCGGACTCGACCACGATGGCCGGTATGGCCACCGTTCTCCCGCGCCGCGAGGCCGTGCCGCGGGTGATCGCGGCGGGCTGTGACATGTTCCTGTTCACGAAGAACCTGGAAGAGGACTTCGCCTTCATGCGTGCGGGGCTCGAGTCGGGCATCCTCACCCGGGAGCGGCTCGACGAAGCGGTCACACGCGTGCTCGCGCTCAAGGCGTCCCTCGGTATTCACCGCGGCCGGACGCTGCCCGACGCGACTGCGGTGAAGATCGGGAGCGAGGATCACCGCGCGGTGGCGCGCGCGGTCGCCCAGGAGTCGCTCACGCTGGTGAAGGAGGAGGCGGGGGTGCTCCCGATCTCGGCCGAGCGCTACCCCCGCGTCCTCGTGTACGACATCGAGGGCGGCGCCAACCCCATCGGGCAGGGCGCGAAGGCGGGCGCGATCGAGCAGATCGTCGCCGAGCTGGTCGCCGCAGGGCACGAGGTCACCCGATTCGTCCCCGGGGGCGGCTGGGAGGGTCTGGCCGCGCCCACGAGCGATGTCACGGACAACCACGACCTCATCGTCTACCTCGCGAACCTCTCGACGAAGTCCAATCAGACCGTGGTCCGCATCGAGTGGGCGTCGCCCATGGGTGCGAACGTGCCGGCGTACGTGCCGACCGTGCCGACCGTCTTCATCTCGCTCGAGAATCCTTACCACCTGCTCGACGTGCCGCGCGTGCGCACGTACATCAACACGTACGGATCGTCGCCCGCCGTCGTGGAGTCGATGCTGGCTGCCCTGCGCGGGGAGTCGCCGTTCCCTGGCACATCGCCGGTTGATGCGTTCGTCGGCCGCTGGGACACCCGCCTGTGACCGCGACGCGCGGCGTCATCTTCGACCTCGACGGTGTGCTCATCCACACCGACGATCTGCACTTCCAAGCGTGGTCGGAGATCGCTGGACGCCTCGGCATCCCGTTCACCCGCGAGGACAACGATCGGCTGCGAGGCGTATCGCGCGAGGAGAGCCTGGAGATCATCCTCGAGATCGGCGGCACGCAGGTCTCCGAGACCGAGAAATCCGTCCTCGCCGACGAGAAGAACGCGATCTACCGAACGCTGCTGCGCGGGCTGTCGGCCGCCGATGTCGAACCGGGCGTCCGCGAGACGCTCGCGACGCTGCGGGAACGCGGATTGCGGCTCGCGGTCGGCTCGTCGAGCCGCAACGCGAAGATGATCCTGGAGCGCACCGGCCTGCGTGGGTGGTTCGACGCCGTCTCCGACGGGGAGAACATCGTTCGGAGCAAGCCCGACCCCGAGGTCTTCCTGCGCGCCGCGGAGTTCCTCGCGCTCACGCCGGCGCAGTGCGCGGTCGTGGAGGACGCACGGGCGGGAGTGGAGGCCGCCGTCGCCGGTGGTTTCACCGCGATCGGCATCGGCGACGCCGGTTCACACCCCGAGGTCACGTGGCGGATCGATACGCTCGGAGAGGTCCTCGAGCGCATCTGAGACCGATGCGACACCAGGGCTCGAGAGGATGACGGCCTTGCGAGAGCGAGCGGATGATGTTCCGGGAGAGTGAACTCGTCGCTCTCGCGCGCGCGGTGCCTGCCCGTGTGGTGTTCATCGACGCCGATGAACAGGTGCCGCCGACCCGCCGCGATGAGGCGCAGCTGTTCTTCGTCGTCCACGGGCGACCGACGTTTGTGATCGACGAGGACGAGACGAATCTCGATGTCGAGGACGTGGTCCTCGCGAACGCGCACAGTCTCGTCGCGCTCGAGTCCGACGGCCCGTTCCAGGTGATCGCCCTGCGATTCGACATCCGCAGGCTCGCCGGATCGCTCGACGACGTCGAGTTCCGCGTCAACTCCGCAACCGCGGGCAACAGCAAGGCGTTCCGGCCGCTGGTCCACATCCTCGCCCGCATCATCAAGGTGAACAGCACCGAAGACGAGCAGAGTCGATTCAAGACCACAGCCCTGCTCTACATGCTCCTCGATGAGCTCACCCGTGCGTACGTCGCGAGCCCCGCTGGACCGGCGCCGGCATCCGACAAACATCGATCGCGAATGCGCGGGCTCCTCCGCTACATCGACGAGCACTACGCCGAGGCGCTCACCCTCAATCACGTCGCCGATCACGAGCACCTGTCGGCGCCCTACCTGTCGGCCTTCTTCAAGGAGCACGTCGGGATGACGTTCTCGGCGTACTACAACGCTCTGCGCCTGGACCGGGCCGTCGACGACCTCATGACCAGTGACGAGAGCGTGGAGGTGATCGCGCGGCGCAACGGCTTCCGCGATCCGCGCGCGTTCGTGAAGGTGTTCAAGCAGCGTTTCGGCCTGCTGCCCAGCCAGTATCGGCGCGATGGCCGTGACGAACGCGGAGACCGCGTCGATCGCATGACGACGGCGGCCGCGGCCCCGGACACGCCGCTCCGAGTACTCGCGAAGTACCTCCCCGACGAGAGCGCGACGGACGTGTCGCGGGGGCTCGAGATCGAGCCGACCACGAAGATCGTGGCGGTCGAGCCGATCGATGCCTCCTCGCGCGGTCGCCGACTCCATCACCGGTACCGGAAAGTCACCACGGTCGGGCGCGCCAAGGAACTCATGTACGAAGAGGTCCGCGAGATGCTGTCGCAGTGGCAGCGCGACGTCGGATTCGAGTACATCAAATTCCACGGCATCTTCAGTGACGACATGCACGTGTACCGGGTGGGCGCCGACGGGGAGCCGGTGTACAGCTTCACCTTCGTCGACAAGGTCATCGATTACCTGCTGTCGATCGGCCTGCGCCCGTTCGTCGAACTGTCGTTCATGCCCCAGGAGCTCGCCTCACTGCCGGAGCGCACCGTGTACTCGGCGCCCTTCAACGTGAGCCCTCCGGCGCGCCTCGACCAGTGGACGGCGCTGGTCGAGGCGTTCATGGCGCATGTGATCGAGCGATACACGTACGACGAGGTGCGCTCGTGGCTGTTCAGCGTGTGGAATGAGCCCGACACGGGTCCGACACTGTTCGGCTTCGACGACGACGCCGAGTTCCACGCGTTCTATCGGGCGACATTCGGCGCCGTGAAGGGCTTCGGGTCCGAGCTGACATTCGGCAGCCCGGCGATGCTCGTCTCCTACGCGCAGGGCAAGGACTGGCTGATGTCCTTCCTCGACTACGCCGACGAGCACGCCTGCCGTCCGGACTTCCTGACCATCCACTTCTACGACAATGACTTCGCCTGGGACACGCTGCCCGAGCACACACCGGGAAACCCCAGCTCATCACGCCTCAACAAGGATCAGGACACGTTCCACAAGACCGTTCGGCAGCTGAAGCTGCTGCTGCGCGATCGCGGACTCCGAGTGCCGGTCTACCTGACGGAGTGGAACCTCACCGTCTCGCATCGGGACCTGCTCAACGACACCACGTTCAAGAGCTGCTACCTGGCCAAGAACCTGCTCGAGAACTACGACGAGCTCGACGCGTTCGGCTACTGGACTCTCACTGACCTCATCGAGGAGCTCCAGCCGAGCCCCGACATGTTCCACGGCGGTCTGGGACTCCTGACATCGAACGGCGTGAAGAAGCCGCACTACCACTTCTTCACGGCGCTGGGGCGTGTCGGTGATCGCCTGCTCGCGTCGGGGGAGGGGTATTTCGTGACGGCGACCGAACATGGCGTGCAGGCGATCCTCTACAACTACGAGCACTTCGGCCACCTGTTCGCCTCGGGCGAGCGGTACGACATGACCTACCTGGAGCGTTACGCACCGTTCTCCGAGGTGGGACGGATGGACTTCTCGGCCGAGCTCACCGGTCTCGCCCCGGGACGGTACCGCCGGCGCGAGGAGGTGATCAACACGGAGCACGGCTCCGCGTTCGACACCTGGATCCGCATGGGAGCACCGGCCATCGACGCACGCACGGTGGACTACATCCGTCAGGTGTCGGTGCCGCAGATGGTGGTCGACGATGTGGAGGTCGATGGCGAGCTGACGCTCTCGGCCGTGCTCGAACCCCTCGAGGTGCGTGTCATCGAACTGGTCCCGCTCGCCCGCCGCGGGCGGCAGGACGACTGACACCGCCTGCCGGCGACGCGGTGTCAGAGGCGTGAAACTGCGGTGTGGATGCCGTGCCCGACCGTGTACGGATCGGTGCCGGGCAGGTCGACGACGGCGGTCGCCCCGACAGGAATGGTGAACGAGACCCGGAGATCTCCGTCATGGACTGCCCAGTCGACGCTCGCCATGCCGTAAGGGGACATGTGGGAGGCCATTGCCGAGGTGACACCCGGACCGGGCCGCGGGGCGATGCGGATGCGTCGCCAGCCCGGCTCGACCGTGCTGAGTCCGCCGATCGTCCCGTGGATCCAATGGGCCACCGAGCCCAGGGCATAGTGGTTGAAGGACGTCATATCGCCGGGGTTCACCGTGCCATCGGGCAGCAGTGAGTCCCAGCGCTCCCAGACCGTGGTCGCGCCGAGGTCGACCGTCGCCATCCACGAGGGCGCGTCGTGGTTGAGCACGAGCGCGTAGGCGGTATCGGTATGCCCGGTCGCGGTGAGTGCCTCGGCGACGACGGGCGTGCCGAGAAAGCCGGTCGCGACGCGGTGACCGTGCGCGCGGACGAGCACGGCGAGCCGATCCCCGGCGCGCTGACGCGACTCATCGTCGGGGTGCAGGCCGAAGACGATCGCGAGCGAATGCGCGGTCACGGTGTCGTGGCTCGCCACGCCGGACTCGAGGTAGGCGTTCGCGAACGCGCCGCGGATCTCGGTCGCGAGCGCTCCGTAGTGCACCGCATCGTCGCTCTTGCCGAGCAGCCCGGCAAGACGGGCGAGCCCAGCCGTCGACCGCGCGAAGTACGCGGTCGACACGAGGTGCGGGTCGGTCTTCGCCTCGAACGGGCGATCCGGCGGTGCGGTCGGGTCGAGCCAGTCGCCCAGCTGGCGCTGCTGATCCCACAGCCGTCCCGGGCCGGCGAGTGCGCAGACCTTCTCCACCCACGTGCGGGCGGAGGCGAACTGCCGCTCGACGAGCGCCCGATCGGCGAACGCGTCGTGCAGCGCTTCCGGGACGAGCACGGCAGCGTCGCCCCACCCGGCGACGGCCTCGCGCGGGTTCCACCACGGGCCGCCGGGGATGAACGGCACGTAGACCGGAACGTTGCCGTCGAAGCGGTCCTGCTCGATCACGAGCGCCCGGAGCCAGCCGCCGAGCACGTCGTGGACGTCGTAGAGGAACGATGCCGTCGGCGTGAAGATCTGGATGTCACCGGTCCAGCCGAGCCGCTCGTCGCGCTGGGGGCAGTCGGTCGGGATGTCGACGAAGTTCGAGCGCAGGCCCCACACGACGTTCTCGTGCAGCCGGTTGAGGTCGTCGCGATCGGACCGGAACCAGCCGGTGCGCGGCATGTCGGAGTGCATCACCCGCGACACGATCTCCTCGGTGGACGGCGCGCGGTCTCCGGGCCATCCGGTCACGAAGGCGTAGCGGTATCCGTGGATCGTGAAGCGAGGCTCCCACTCGACCGGCTCCCCGGCCGTGATGATCTCGTCGGTCGCGGCTGCCGCACGCAGGGGGCGCGTGCACAGTCGGCCGTCTTGCAGCACCTCGGCATGCCGGATCGTGATGTGCGTGCCGGCCGGCGCAGCTGGCACGCGCACTCGCGGACGCCCGGAGTGGTTCTGCCCGTAGTCGATCAGCCACCCGTCGTCGACCGCCGTGATGCTGATCGGGGCGATCTCCTCGATCACCCGCACAGCGGGACCATCGTGTGCCGCCAGCGTCGCGAGGTCGAGCGGGTGGACGACGACCGGTGCCCACTCCGCGTCATCGAATCCTGGCTCGGACCAGCCGGCCGGCACGAGGTTCAGGTCGATCCGCTCGCCGTCGTACAGACTCGCGCGGGTGAGCGGGCCGGGAGCGCTGCGCCACGAATCATCGCTGGCGACGGTCTGAGTCGTACCGTCGGCGAGCACGATCTCGAGCTGGGCGAGCACGCCGACGTGCGATCCATAGATGTCGGTGGTGCCGCCTTCGAATCCGAAGCGGCCGCGGAACCATCCGTCGGCCAGCCACGCTCCGATGGCGTTCTCGCCGGCGCGGATGAGGTCCGTGACGTCGTAAGTGAACACGCGCAGCAGCTCCCCGTAAGGGGTCCAGCCGGGGAGGAGTTCGTCGCGGCCGACCCGGATGCCATTGAGCTCGGTCTCGACGAGGCCGTGGGCGGTCACATGCAGGCGGGCCGCGCGCACGTCTCCGGTCACGACGAAGCCGTATCGCACGAGAGGTGCGCGACGATCGGTTTCGGGGCCTTCGGGGTAGCCGGGACCGATGAGCTGTGCGCGCCAGTCTTCGGCGGCCAGGCCGCGCTCGACCGAGACCGGTGCGCTCCAACGACCCCATTCCCCGCTGGAGCCGTCCTTGGTGCGGACGCTCACCTCGGCGCACTGGCGGGGCCCGAGCGGACGGCCGGGCCACGGGACGAGGATCTGATCGGTGGACTCCACCGTCGCGTCGGACCGCTCGATGACGGTGCCACTCGGATCTGTCGTCGTCCAGCGCAGCTCGTACGCGGCCTGAGCATAGGCGGGCGGTGCCGTCTCGATCGTCCAGGAGAGGCGAGGGCGCGCGCTTCCGCTTCCGATCCGCGGTGAATGATCGTCGTGCTCGGTGCGCAGTGTGGGAGCGGTCGGGGCGAGGGCCATCGTAGCCTGCCTATCGGGTCATGTCCGGGCGAGGCGCCCGTTTGTGGATCGTTTCAAAGTCCATCGTCCCACGGCGTATCCGGCGAAACGTCGTGTGGGGCAGGGGTATCGGTGGTGTCAATGCGGACGATAGACAATCACCATCTTCGTGCCGCTCGTCGGCCAGGTCGTCGATCGCCTCCGCCGCATGACTCTCCTGATCATCGAGACGCTCACCTATGCCTTGGCGGGCTCCGCGCCCTCGAGCGCACCGCGGAGCCACGCAAGCGCCTCCGCGAGCAGGTCTCGCGCCATCGCGTTCCCGGGCGCCCATGCCTCGAAACCGTGCGGGGCGCCGGAGACAGTGGTCATGGTCACCGCAACGCCCGCAGACCGCAGCCGTTCGGCGTAGTCCCGGTCCTCCTCGTGGAAGAGCTCGATGTCCGACGAGTAGATCCACGTCGGGGGCAGCCCCGACAGGTCCTCACGGCGCGCGGCTGCGGCGTACGGCGGGAGGTCGGGAGCGCCGACCCGATCGCCCAGATAGGAGGACCACCCGACGAGGTTGGACCGGTTGCTCCACACCAGGTGCGCGGTCGCGTCGTGCGTGCGGTCGGTCGCAGTGCGGTCATCGAGCATGGGACAGAAGAGCCATTGCGCCGCGACCGCGACGCCTTCGTCGTGCAGCCTCTGCGCGAGGGCTGCGGCGAGACCTCCGCCCGCGCTCTGCCCGCCGACCGCGACCCGTGAGGGGTTGATCCCGAGCGCGAGTGCGTTCTCGATCAGCCAGGCGAACGCGTCCGCGCAGTCGTCGATCGCCGCGGGAAACCGATGCCGCGGCGCCAGGCGGTAGTCGACCGACACCACGACGGCGCCGGTGTCGCGCGCGGTCTTCGCGCACATCACATCGTCGAGCGCGGCCGATCCGATGATGAGGCCGCCGCCGTGGATCCAGAGCAGCCCGTCGCCCGAGACGGTCTCGGGCGTGTAGACGCGCACGCCGACCCGGCCCGCGCGGGCCCGGCGGCGTTCCACCCCGTCGACCTTCCGGCCGGGGGCGATGCGGGTGAGCGCGGCGACGCTCCAGCGGACGAACCGGTTCTCGAAATCGACCCGGGGCGCGCGCCGCGTCGCCTCGCGCAGGCTCGGATCGACGAGCTCGATGTCCATGGGGCTCCGCTTCGTCCTGATGATGCCGACGAGAGGAGTATGCCAAGTTCTCGCGCCCGGCGACGGCCGCCGTTGGTCGACCAGGACCGAACAGGGCCCCGCCGCGGAATACCGCACCGGGGGGATTCCCCCACCTCGCAGCCGGGCCACACTAGGGGCATGACCGCCACCGTGCCCGCGATGCCGAAGGACCCGCAGCCGCGCGTGCCGGCCTGGGCGGTCGACGCGCTGATCGTCGTCATCATGGTGCCGCTCACTCTCGTGACCGAGCCCGGCCGCAGCATCGAGTGGCCCTCACCGGCGACGATCGGTCTCGTGATCCTGGCCGCGGTCGCGCTCCCCTTCCGGCGCCGGTGGCCGCTGCCCATCCTCGGCGTCGAGCTCGGCATCTTCGCGCTCGCCGCCGTCGTCGGCGGTCTGCCCCAGGCCCTCTCGCTCGCCGTCGCCGTCGCGATGTTCCAGGTGACGAATCGGATGCCGCGCCGCGAAGGTCTCGTCGCCACCGGCATCACCCTCGCCGTCGTCACCGGGTTCGGCCTGATCGCCTGGGTCGGCGACGGCCCCGACCCGCGCCTGGTGCAGTTCGCGCTCACGACCGCGATCGGCTCGGCCCTCGGTGACGCCACGCGCTCACGCCGCGAGTACATCGAGGCCATCACCGATCGCGCCGAGCGGGCCGAGCGCACACGCGAGGCCGAAGCGCGGCGTCGCGTGTCGGAGGAGCGCCTGCGCATCGCGCGCGACCTCCACGACGCGGTCGCCCACCAGATCTCGGTGATCAGCCTCAATGCGGGGGTCGCCTCGGCGGCGGTCGACGAGCGCCCCGAGAAGGCGAAGGAGGCGCTCGCGACGATCCGCTCGGCCTCCCGCACGGTGCTCGGCGAGATCGGCGGGCTCCTCGACGTCCTGCGGGCCGCCGACGACGACCCGGCGACCGCGCCCGGACCGAACCTCGCACGACTCGACGAGCTGACGAGGCAGTTCGCGGATGCCGGGCTCGACGTGTCGGTGCGCGTCGAGGGTGATCTCTCCCGTGCGCCCAGCGCGGTGTCGCTCGTGGCGTACCGGGTGATCCAGGAGGCTCTTACGAACGCCCACAAGCACGGCGACGAGCACCGCGCCCACGTGCTGCTCACGGTGCAGGACGACGCGCTCACGGTCGTCGTCACGAATCCGACGGCGGCGGGCGCGGCATCCACATCACCCGGCTCGCGGCGGGGACTGGTCGGCGTGCGGGAGCGCGTGGCGACGGTGCGCGGGGTCGTCGAGACCGGGTCGGCGCCCGGCGGCTGGCGCGTCACCGCCCGACTTCCCCTGCCGACGGGGGATTCCGCGTGATCGGGGTGCTCGTGGTCGACGACCAGGCGCTGATCCGCCAGGCCGTGACCGACATCCTCTCCGGGGCAGACGGGGTGTCCGTGGTGGGCGAGGCCGTCGACGGCGTCGAGGCCGTGGCGCAGGCGCGGGCTCTGCGGCCGGATGTGGTGCTCATGGACATCCGGATGCCGCACCTCGACGGCATCCAGGCTACCGAGCGCATCTGCGACGACCCCGCGCTTGCTGAGACACGCGTGCTGATCCTCACCACCTTCGAGGAGGACGAGTACGTCGTCTCCGCCATGCGCGCCGGCGCGAGCGGATTCATCGGCAAGGGGGCCGAGCCCGACGACATCGTGCGCGCGGTCGAAGCGGTGCACGCCGGCGACTCGCTGCTGTCGGCGACCGCGACGCGCGCGCTCATCGCCAAGCACCTGCACCCCGCACCGGCGACCGTCGATCGCAGCCGCCTCGCGCCGCTGACGGAGCGCGAGCAGGAGGTGCTCATGCTCGTCGGGCGGGGCCGCTCGAACCAGGAGATCGCCGATGAGCTGTTCATCTCCCCGCACACCGCCAAGACGCACGTGAACCGCATCATGACGAAGCTGCACGCCCACGACCGCGCGCAGCTGGTGATCGTCGCGTACGAGACCGGCCTGCTGACCCCGGGCGGCTGATCCGAATACCGCGGCTGCGGTATGAGGATGCCGCGCCCGGAGGATTCGCGAACGGGCAGCGCTCGCGAGGCTGGAAGGGTGAACACATCCAGCATCCACACCCGAACGACGCCCGTCGCGCCGCCGATCATCTCGGTGCGTGACGTGCGCAAGTCCTACGGCCGGGGCCAGAACCGGTTCGAGGCGCTCAAGGGCATCAGCCTCGACATCCGAGAGGGCGAGAGCCTCGCGATCATCGGCAAGTCGGGCTCCGGCAAGTCCACCCTCATGCACGTGCTCGCCCTGCTCGACGCCCCCGACTCCGGGGCCCTGACGCTCGACGGCGCCGACACCGCGGCGCTGCGCGGAAAGAAGCTCAACCGCACCCGCAACAAGACGTTCGGGTTCGTGTTCCAGCAGTTCTTCCTCACCGGCTCCAACACCGTGCTCGAGAACGTGATCCTCCCCCTGAAGATCGCCGGCGTCGGCCGCGCCGAGCGCAAGCGTCGCGGCCTGGCCGCCCTCGAGCAGCTCGAACTCGCCGACAAAGCCAGGAACAAGGCGGTGAACCTCTCCGGCGGGCAGAAGCAGCGCACGGTCATCGCCCGCGCGCTCGTCAACAGCCCGCGCATCATCTTCGCCGACGAGCCGACCGGCAACCTCGATTCGCACACCGGTGCGGTCGTCGAGGACATCCTGTTCACCCTCAATCGCGAGCACGGCATCACGCTGATCGTCGTCACCCACGACGAGGAGCTCGCCGCCCGCTGCGACCGGCGCATCCACATCCGCGACGGCCGCATCGAGTCCGACTCGATCGAGGAGGTGGCGGCATGAAGACCGCAGACCTGATCACCACGGCGGGCGCCAACACGTTCCGCTCCAAGACCCGATCGACCCTCACGATCCTCGCGATCTTCGTCGGCGCGTTCACCCTCACGCTCACCAGCGGCCTCGGCACCGGCATCAACGCGTACATCGACGACACCCTCAGCGGCGTCGGCGCATCCGATGCGATGTCGGTCGCCAAGGTGCAGAGCGAGGGCGGCGCCATCCCCGGCGAGACCGGCCCGCTCGAGTACGACCCGGATGCCGTCGACACCGGCATCCCCGGCCGATCCGTGATCGCCATGACCCCCGACGACATCGAGGCGATCGAGGGGATCGACGGCGTGTTCGAGGTGCAGGCGGCCCGCGCCATCAGCCCCGACTACATCGTCCACGACGCCGGCACGAAGTACACGGCCCAGGTCGGCAGCCTCGTGCCCGGGCAGACGACCCTGCTCACCGCGGGCGCGGAGCCCGATGCCGACGCCGACGCCTTCGAGGTGGCGATCCCGCAGGAGTACGTGGAGGCGCTCGGGTTCGATTCCGACACGGATGCCGTCGGCGAGACGATCTCGATCGCGATCACCGATGCGCTGCGTGAGCAGCACATCATCGAGGCGACCGTCACCGGGGTCACCGAGGAGACGCTCGCCTCGCCGCTCGGGTCGAGCATCCTGCTCAACGATGCGCTCACCGACACGCTGTTCGAGACGCAGTCGGCCGGCATCCCGGCCGAGCAGGCCGATCGATACGCGTCGGCCACCGTGTGGTTCGACGCGGCGGCGACCGAGGACGAGATCCAGGCGCTGAAGGACGACCTGGCCGACGAGGGCTTCACCGGCACCACCGTGGCCGACCAGCTCGGCGCGGTCACGACCGTGATCGACGGCATCGTGCTCGTCCTCAATGCGTTCGCGGTCATCGCGCTGCTCGCCGCGAGCTTCGGCATCGTGAACACGTTGCTGATGTCGGTGCAGGAGCGCACTCGCGAGATCGGACTCATGAAGGCCATGGGCATGGGGTCGGGGCGCGTGTTCTCACTGTTCAGCCTCGAAGCGGTCTTCCTCGGGTTCCTCGGCAGCGCGATCGGGGTGGGCATCGCGATGGTCGCGGGCACCGCGCTCAGCGGAGCGCTCGCCCAGGGACTGCTCGCGGATCTCGCGGGGCTGACGCTCATCGCGTTCGACCCGGTGTCGATCGCGACGATCATCCTCATCGTGATGGTGATCGCGTTCCTCGCCGGCACGATCCCGGCCTGGCGGGCGGCGAAGGCCGACCCGGTGGAATCGCTGCGCTACGAGTGACGGCCGTGCGCGGGGTGGTCAGTCCAGCGGCCACCCCGTGTACGCCTCGGCGAGGTAGGCGCGGCCGGCGTCCGAATCCACGACCGTGCGCAGCTCGCCGAGCTGGCGCAGCCGGTCGAAGTCGGTGGCGTCCGGTGTCACGTGCAGCATCGAGGTCATCCACCACGAGAAGTGCTGCGCCTTCCAGATGCGCTGGCGCGCGGCATCCGCCCATCCGTCGATGCCGGCCTCGTCGCCGCGCAGCAGCAGCGCCTCCAGCGCCCGCGCCAGCAGGATCACGTCGGCGACCGCGAGGTTCATGCCCTTCGCCCCCGTCGGCGGCACGGTGTGGGCGGCGTCTCCGACGATCGCCACGCGTCCCCGGCGCAGGTCGCGCGCGACGAAGGAGCGGAACCGCAGCACGTCACGCTGGAAGATCGGGCCCTCGGCGAGGGTCGTGCCGGGCACCCGCTTCTGCAGCGTGTCCCAGATCTCGGCTTCGCTGAGCGCGTGCGGGTCGGCCTCCGGGTCGCACTGGAAGTACATGCGCTGCACGGTGGGGGAGCGCTGGCTGATGAGGGCGAAGCCGTCGGGTGAGTTCGAGTAGATGAGCTCCTCGGCGCTCGGCGGCGCCTCGCACAGGATGCCGAACCACGCGAACGGGTACTCGCGGAAGTAGCCGCCGTGCGCGCCGGTGACCGCAGCCCGCACGCTCGAGCGCGAGCCGTCGGCGCCGACCACGAAGTCGGCCTCGATCTCGAGCGGGGCGCCCGTCGGATCGGTCGCGCGCACGCGCGGCGACGACGTGTCGGCGCCCTCGACCGACGCCACGGTGACGCCGAAGCGCAGGTCCTGTCCGGCCGCGAGCCGCGCGGCGATGAGGTCCTTCAGCGCTTCGTGCTGCGGGTAGAGCCACACGGCGCGGCCGACGAGGTCGGCGAAGTCGATGCGGTGCCCGGCGCCGTCGAAACGCAGCTCGATGCCGTCGTGGCGGGAGCCGACCGTGTGCACGCGCGATCCGTCGATCGCGGCGAGCAGCTCGACCGTCCCCTGCTCGAGGATGCCGGCGCGGATCGTCGTCTCGATCTCCTCGCGCGAGCGCTGATCGACGACGATCGACTCGATGCCCGACGCGGCGAGCAGGTGCGAGAGCACGAGCCCCGCCGGTCCGGCGCCGACGATCGCGACGCGGGTGCGGATGGTCTCGGTCATGGGGTGTCTCCTTCGACATGGTGCCTGCGATTCATGGTGCGCGCGGAGGTTCGACATCCAGGCCGCACTCTCATTGAACGGGTTGCCGCGTGGACCTGGCGACGGTCGCCGACTCCTTCGTCGGACGCGATCCTCTCTCGATCACACTCTGGACACATTCGAACATCTGTTCTATTCTGGATGCATGACCTCGACCCTCGCTCCGGCCGCCGATCTCGAGACGGCGGACGGCCCCGACGAGCTCGATGAGTCGGTGTGGATGAGCGACGCGGAGTTCTCCGCGGTCGTCGTGCCGGATGCTGTGGATCTGGTGACCGAGGTGGCGACGATGGAGGCCGTGTTCGCGGCGCAGCGACTGGAGCGCATCCACGGGATGCGGCGGGAGGCGCTCGCCGCGGCCGACGACAGCGGGTTCGGGGCCCACGGGGTGCGGTACGGAGCGATGTCGGATCTCACCGAACGGTCGATCCGGCTGGAGCTCGCCGCGGCCATGCGGATCACCGAGCACGCCGCGGGCCGCATGATCACGCACGCCGAGGCGCTGGTGTGCCGGTACCCGCAGGCGCTCTCGTCGCTGGGCGGCGGACGGATCACGCTGAAGCACGCCGAAGTCCTCGTCGACGAGATCGACCGGCTGCCGGCCGCGCTGCGCGGCGACATCGTGGAGCGCGCGGTCGCCGTCGCCGAGGCCGAGGCGGTCGGCACGTTCCGTCGCGCCGTGCGGGCGATGGTCGACGCCGCGCTCGCCGCTACCCTCGAGGAGCAGTACCGCCAGGCGGTGCAGGAACGGCGGGTCGTGGTCGAATCGACCGGCGCCGGCATGGGCGTACTGCACCTGCACGCCCCCGAGGTGGAGCTGCGGGCGATCCACGGCCGCGCGACCGCGATGGCGAAGACCATCACGGGGCGCGATGGCGAGCAGCGCACGCTCGACAAGGTGCGTGCCGATGTGCTCTGCGACCTGCTCATCGATGGAACGACCGACGCGACGCCCGCGACGGCGCGGGGGATCCGTGCCACGGTGGTCGTGACGGTTCCCGCGCTCGCACTGCTCGACGACGACGCGGCCCGTGCGAGCGACCCGGCCACGGTCGAGGGCGTCGGGCCGATTCCGATCTCCCGTGCTCGTGAGCTGTGCGGCGGCGACACCCGCTGGATGCGGGTGCTCACCCACCCCGAGACCGGCGCGGTGCTGTCGGTCGGGCGAGACTCCTACCGGCCGCCGGCGGCGTTGCAGAGGCTCGTGAGGTGGCGGGCCGACCGATGCATGGGTCCCGGGTGCGGGATGCCGGCATCACGATGCGAGATCGATCATCAGATCCGCTGGGCCGACGGTGGCGAAACCTCGCTCGAGAACAATGCGCCGTTCTGCAAAGGCCATCATCTCGTGAAGGACAACACGACCTGGAGGGTCGAACAGCTCCCCGCGAGCGGCGGCGCCGTGCGATGGACCTCGCCCACGGGGCGACGATACGTCGTGAACCCCGAACGGCGGATCCCCGTCTTCCGACCGAGCCCGCCCGTGCCGGCCGCCGACAGGGGCGATGACGACCTGCCGCCCTTCTGACGTCGCAGCCGGGCGGCCGCGTCAGCGTCGATACCCCATGGCTCGCTCGATGTCGCGGGCGGCGCGGTAGAGCTCCTCGAGCGCGTAGGCGGTCTGCGCGTCGCGAGGGAGCACCACCGAGAGCGCGGCGACGGGCGCCCCGGTCTCGTCGTGCACGGGAACGGCGAGCCCCGTGGAGACCTCCTCGATGTAGCCGGGGGCGATCGCGTGGCCGAGCGTGCGCACCTCGGCGAGCTTGCGGCGCACCGCGGCCGGGTCGGTGGGCGTCGAGCGGGTGAGGGCGCGCAGCGGCGCACCGAGCACCCGCTCCTGCAGCTCCGCGTCGGCGAAGGCCAGAAGCACCAGCCCCGACGACGACGCGTGAAGGGGCAGGCGCCCGGCGACGCGGGTGACGTTCGAGCCCGCCCCCTGTCCGCTCAGCCGTTCGAGGAACAGGGCTTCGTCCTGCTCGAGGATCGCCAGCTGCGTGTGCTCCCGCACGCGCGACTGCACGCGCTCCATGAACGGCATGGCCGCCTGGCGCAGGCGCAGCGCGTGCGACGAACGCGTGGCCAGCTCCCACAGGCGCATGCCGATGCGGATGCGCCGGTCGCCGTCGCGCTCGAGGAGGCCGGCATCCACCAGCTCCCCGACGATCCGGTGCGCGCTCGACGACGGGAGGCCGCTGCGCCGGCCGATCTCGGCCGCCGTCTGCGCGGTGCGGGTCGGCGTGAACGTCTCGAGAACGCGCACGAGCCGGTCGGTCACGGAGTCGCCGGAGGGGGAGTTCGCCACCCTCGCAGAATGCCACACAACGCCTCCGATTCCCATTGGACGGGAAGAGGGATGCCGCGCCCGGCCGCCCGGAGGAGCATGGGAGCGGCGCCGTGCGCGCCGCCGTTCCCGAGCCCGACCGCGTCGAAGGAGACCGACCCCATGGCAGACGCGCCCACCGCCGCAGCCCCGGAATCGCTGCTGGCACCCGCGATCCAGGTGTCGCAGGACGAGATCACGGCCGAGATCGTCGCGATCCACGCCGAGGCCGAGCGGCGTGTCGCCGCCGGCGAGCAGGTGCCCGCGACCCTCTACGACTTCCCGCCGTACCGGTCGAGCATCCTGCGGCACCCGACGAAGAACCCCAAGCTCGTCGACCCGGAGACCATCGAGCTCTGGTCTCCGGCGTTCGGTCAGCGCGATGTCGCCGCGATCGAATCCGACCTGACGCTCCAGCACACCGGAGAGCCCCAGGGCGAGCGCATCACGGTGTCGGGGCGCCTGCTCGATTCGTGGGGGCGCCCGCTGGCCAATCAGCTGATCGAACTGTGGCAGGCCAACGCCGCCGGGCGCTACATCCACCAGCGCGACCAGCACCCCGCCCCCCTCGACCCGAACTTCACCGGTGCCGGCCGGGCGGTCACCGATGGCGACGGTTTCTACCGGTTCACCACGATCAAGCCCGGCGCGTACCCGTGGAAGAACCACGTGAATGCCTGGCGGCCCGCGCACATCCACTTCTCCGTCTTCGGCTCGTCGTTCACGCAGCGCATCGTGACGCAGATGTACTTCCCCGGCGATCCGCTGTTCCCGCTCGACCCGATCTACAACACCATCCGCAGTCAGAAGGACCGCGACCGCCTGATCGGCGTGTACGACCACGACCTGACGGTGCCCGAGTTCTCGATGGGCTACCGCTTCGACATCGTCGTCGACGGGCCGGATGCCACATGGTTCGAGCCCGAGGGAGAGCACTGATGACCACCGCGAACGTGCCCCCGAAGACCCATGCGCCCACCGCCGGCCAGACCGTCGGCCCGTTCTTCGCGTACGGGGTGGAGTACCCCAAGATGCGCGAAGTCGCCTTCCCGCACTCGCCGGGGGCGATCGTTCTCACCGGCACGGTGACCGACGGCGACGGGAACGCGATTCCCGACGCGATGCTCGAGATCTGGCAGCGCGACGCCGACGGCTCGGTGCCGCGCGGTCGCGGATCGCTCCGCCGTGACGACCACACGTTCACCGGATTCGGGCGCTCGTACACGAACGACGAAGGCGGTTACTACTTCTGGACCCGCAACCCCGGCCAGGTCGCCGCCGAGGCGCCGTTCATCGCGCTCATCGTCTACGCGCGCGGACTGCCGAACAAGCTGCACACCCGCATCTACCTGCCCGACGACGAGGCGGCGCTCGCCGCCGATCCGCTCCTGTCCTCGCTCGACGCCGAGGAGCGCGCTACTCTCATCGCTGAGCGCACGCCCGATGGCGGACTCCGGTTCGACGTCCGCCTGCAGGGCGAGAGGGAGACCGTGTTCCTTGCCTTCTGACCCCGCCCCGATCGACGTCGGGCTGCTGTCGCCGGTGACGGTCGGCTCTGCCGACGCCGTGTCGGATGCCGCGGTGCTCGACGCGCTCGTGACCGCCGAGGCCGCCCTCGCCCGGGCGTGGGGGGAGGTGGCGGCCGCGCCCGCCGACGCCGTGGCCGGGATCTCCGGGGCGCTCGGCTGGAGCGGGCCGGGACAGCTGTGCATCGGGCACGGTGCGGACCTCGGCGCGCTCGCCGAGGCGGCCGTCGCGGGCGGCAACCCCGTCATCCCGCTGGTCTCCGCATTGCGCGCGCGCGTCGCGCCCGAGCATCGCGCCTGGGTGCATCGCGGCGCGACGAGCCAGGACATCCTCGACTCCGCCCTCATGCTCGTCGCCCGACGTGCGTGCACCGACGTCTCGGCGGCGCTCGAGCGCGCCGAGGCCGCGCTCACGGCGCTCGCCCGCACCCACCGCGGCACGGTCGCGGCGGCCCGCACACTCGGCCAGCACGCCGTGCCGACGACGTTCGGTCTGCGCGCGGCCACGTGGCTCGCCGGCGTGCGCCGCGCCGGCGTGCGGCTCGAGGCCGCGGCATCCACTCTCCCCGCCCAGCTCGGCGGGGCGGCCGGCACCCTCGCGGCGGCGGTCGAGGCCGCCGGCCACGCGCTCGGTGACGAGGCGGCGCGCGATGCCGCGGTGCGGCTGCCGACGCTGCTGGCCGCCGAGCTGGGGCTGGCGGCCCCCGACGCCCCGTGGCACACCGTCCGCTGGCCGGTGACCGAGCTCGGCGACGCCCTCGTGCAGGTGATGGATGCCGCGGGCGTCGTCGCCGCCGACGTCGTGACGCTCAGTCGCACCGAGATCGCCGAGGTCTCCGAGGGCGCCGCCGGCGGCTCGTCGGCCATGCCGCAGAAGCAGAACCCGGCGGCGTCGGTGCTGATCCGATCGGCGGCGATCCGCGCGCCGCACCTCGGGGCGAGCCTGCATGCGTCGGCGGCCCTCGCCGTCGACGAAAGACCCGACGGCGCGTGGCACGCAGAGTGGCCGGTGCTGCGGGAACTTCTGCGCCTCGCGCTCGGCACCGCTGCCACGCTCGCGCGCCTCGTCGACGGACTGGTGATCGACGCCGACGCGATGGCGCGCAACACCGCAGCCTCGGGCGGCCTCATCGTCGCGGAGCGGCTCTCCGCCGTCGCCGCGCCGCTGGTCGGCCCCGACCGTCTCGCGGCGATCATCGCCCGGGCGAACGGCGGTGACGATCTGCGCGGCCTCCTGGCCTCCGAGAGCGCGCTGGCAGGTCTCGACCTCGACGAGCTCCTCGACCCCGCGCACTACACGGGCCTTGCCGGCATCCTGACCGACCGACTCACCGGAGACACCCGCGCGTGACCATCCCGACCCTCGCCTTCACCGAACCCGTCGGACCCGCCGGCGCGCCCCTGCTCGTGCTGGGGCCGTCGCTGGGCACCTCGACGATCCTCTGGGAGGCAGCGACGCCGGCGCTCGCGACGGAGTTCCGCGTCACCGCGTGGGATCTTCCCGGTCACGGCGCCTCGCCCGCCGGCGCCGCGGCTTTCTCGGTCGCCGACCTCGCCGATGCCGTCGCCGAGCGCGCGCGCGGACTCGGCGAGCACCGCGTGCTGTACGCCGGCGTCTCGCTGGGCGGCGCCACCGGGCTGGAGCTCTCGCTGCGGCATCCCGATCTCGTCGCCGCGTCGGCGATCGTCGCCTCGGGCGCCAGGCTCGGCGATCCGGCCGCGTGGCACGAGCGGGCCGCGCACGTGCGGGCACTCTCGACCGCGTCGCTCGTGATCCCCTCGGCGCAGCGCTGGTTCGCGCCCGGGTCGATCGAGCGGCACCCCGACCTGTCCGGGCGCCTGCTGCACGCGCTGCGCGATGCCGACGACGAGAGCTACGCCCGCTGCTGCGAGGCGCTCGCGGCGTACGACGTGCGCGACCGGCTCGGCGAGATCGCGGTGCCGACGCTCGCGCTGTGGGGTGAGCACGACGCTGTCGCGCCCGAGGGCAAGGCCGTCGAGATCGCGTCCGGCGTGCGCGACGGTCGGGCCGAGTGCGTGGCCGGCGTCGCCCACCTGCCGCCGGCGGAAGACCCGGCCGCGACGGCGCACGCGCTGCGCGCCTTCTTCGCGACCACTCTCGAAAGGACGGGGCGATGACCACGAACGAGGGACTCTCCGACGCGGAGCGCTGGGAACAGGGCATGCAGGTGCGCCGCGCGGTGCTCGGCGACGAGCACGTGGACCGTGCGATCGCGAACACCACGGAGCTGACCGCGGACTTCCAGGACTTCATCTCCCGGTATGCGTGGGGCGACATCTGGTCGCGTCCGGGCCTCGATCGCCGGTCGCGCTCGGTCGCGGTGCTGACCGCGCTCATCGCGCTCGGCCACCACGAAGAGCTCGCCATGCACCTGCGTGCGGCGCTTCGCAACGGCCTCACCGTCGACGAGGTGCGGGAGGTGATCCTGCAGGCCGGGCTGTACTGCGGTGTGCCGGCGGCCAACACGGCGTTCCGCATCGCGTCGGAGGTCTACGGCGACGAAGTGTGACCGGGCAGACCCCCGGCGCGACCGATGGCGTATCCTGTTCATAATACGTACAGGCGTTCGCATGTCGAACACTCGAGCGGCGAACCAGAGGAGGCGCGATGATCGACAAGACGGTGCCGGATGTCGAGGCTGCTGTGGCGGGCATCCCCGACGGAGCGACGGTGATGATCGGCGGCTTCGGCCGCGCGGGGCAGCCGGTCGAGCTCATCGACGCGCTCATCGCGCAGGGCGCGACCGACCTCACGATCGTGAGCAACAACGCCGGCAACGGGGATGTGGGCCTCGCCGCCCTGCTGGCGCAGAAGCGCGTGCGCCGGATCATCTGCTCGTTCCCGCGTCAACACGACTCGTGGGTGTTCGACGGGCTGTACCGCGCGGGGGAGATCGAGCTCGAGATCGTGCCGCAGGGCAACCTCGCCGAGCGCATCCGCGCCGCGGGCGCCGGGATCGGCGCGTTCTTCTCGCCGACGGGCGTGGGCACGCTGCTCGCCGACGGCAAGGAGGCCCGCCGCATCGACGGACGCGACTACGTGCTCGAGTACCCGATCCGCGCCGACGTGGCCCTCATCAGCGCGCGTGCCGCCGACCGGTGGGGCAACGTCGTCTATCGCGAGACGGCCCGCAACTTCGGCCCCGTGATGGCGGCAGCCGCGCGCCGCACGATCGTGCAGGTCGACGAGATCGTCGAGCTCGGATCCCTCGATCCGGAGTCGGTGGTCACCCCGGGCATCTTCGTCGACCGCGTGGTCGCCGTCGGCGAGCGCGCGTGGCTGCGCGAGGGCGCCTTCGTCGGCGGGGTGGACATCGAAGGGCAGCCGGTGTCGGCGGGCGCGGCATCCACCGAGACGGAGGGCGGCCGGTGAGCACCGCGACGAACCCCACCACCCGCATCTCGCGTGCGCAGCTGGCCGCCCGCATCGCCGCCGACATCCCCGAGGGCGCCTACGTGAACCTCGGCATCGGCGCGCCCACCCTGGTGGCGGACTTCCTGCCCGAGGGCCTCGAGGTGATCCTGCACACCGAGAACGGGCTGCTCGGCATGGGGCCGGCTCCGGAGCCCGGCCGCATCGACCCCGACCTCATCAACGCGGGCAAGCAGGCGGTCACCGCGCTGCCCGGGGCCGCGTACTTCCACCACGCGGACTCGTTCGCGATGATGCGCGGCGGGCACCTCGACGTGTGCGTGCTCGGCGCCTTCCAGGTGTCGCAGACCGGCGACCTCGCGAACTGGTCGACGGGGGCGCCGGGCGCGATCCCCGCGGTCGGCGGCGCGATGGACCTCGCCATCGGCGCGAAGGCGGTGTACGTCATGACCGACCTGCTCACGAAGACCGGGGAGTCCAAGCTCGTCGCGGCGTGCACCTACCCGCTCACCGGGGTCGGCTGCGTCACGCGCGTCTACACCGATCACGCCGTGTTCGATGTGACCCCCGACGGGTTCGCCGTGCGCGAGGCGTTCGGCGAGAACACCGTGGCGTCGCTGGCGGAGCTCACCGGCCTGACACTGGCCGATGCGACCGGAGAGGATGCCTGACATGACCCGCACCCACATCTTCGACGCCGTGCGCACCCCGTTCGGTCGCGCCGGCGGCGCCCTTGCGGGCATCCGCCCCGACGACCTCGCGGCCCTCGTGATGAAGGCGTCGGTCGAGCGCGCCGGTCTCGACCCGGCGCTCGTGGACGACGTGATCTTCGGCGACGCGAACCAGGCCGGCGAGGACAACCGCAACGTCGCGAGGTTCGGCGCATTGCTGGCCGGGTTCCCGACCACGGTGACCGGCGTGACGGTGAACCGCCTCTGCGCCTCCAGCGTCGAGGCGGTGGTGCAGGGGTCGCGCGCGATCGAGTCCGGCGATGCGCGGATCGTGCTCGCGGGCGGCGTCGAGTCGATGAGCCGCGCGCCCTACGTGGTGGAGAAGTCGCCGCGGCCCTACCCCGCGGTCGGCAACCAGACCCTCTGGAACACCGCGATCGGATGGCGCATGACCAACCGCGCGCTGCCGCGCCACTGGACGATCTCCAACGGCGAGTCGGCCGAGAAGATCGCGCGCGAGTGGGGCATCGACCGCGACGCGCAGGACGCCTTCGCGGTGCGCTCGCACCGGCTCGCCGCGCAGGCGTGGGCGGCGGGCGTGTACGCCGGCGAGGTCGTCGGGGTTCCCGGTGTCGACTTGGCGCGCGACGAGGGCATCCGCGACGACACGTCGGTCGGGGCCCTGGCGAAGCTGAAGCCCCTGTTCGCGGCCGACGACGCGGGCACGGTCACGGCCGGCAACTCCTCGCCCATCAACGACGGCGCATCGGCCGTGCTGCTCGGGGCGGAGGGGGCGGTGGATGCCGCACCGCTGGCGGTCATCACAGGCCGGGGCGCTCACGGCACCGACCCCGATCAGTTCCCGATCGCGCCGATCGAAGCGGCGAACAAGGCGCTCGCGCGCGCCGGACGCACGTGGGCGGACGTGGACCTCGTCGAGCTGAACGAGGCGTTCGCCTCGCAGTCGCTGGCGTGCATCGCCGGATGGCCCGACCTCGACCCGGAGAAGGTGAACATCCACGGCGGCGCACTGGCGATCGGGCACCCGCTGGGCGCCTCCGGCGGCCGCATCATCGGCCACGCCGCGCATGAGCTCGCCCGTCGCGGCGGCGGCGTCGCGGTCGCCGCGATCTGCATCGGCGTCGGGCAGGGTCTCGCCGTGGTGCTGGAACGGTAGAGGGGTAGACCATGCTTTCTACCCTGGGTAGAATCGCCGCGTGAGCCTGAACATCAAGAACGAGAGCGTGCACGCCCTCGTGCGCGAGCTCGCCGAGATCACGGGCATGAGTCAGACGAGCGCCGTGGAGGATGCCGTGCGGCGGCGTCTCGAGCAGCTGCGCGAAGAGACGCCGAAGCGCCGATTCAGCCCCGAGGAGGAGGCGCGACGCCGTGCCGAGATCCGTCGGATCGTGGCGCAGTTCCACGAAGAGACGACTCCTGAGCAGAGGGAAGCGATGAGCAACCACGGCGATTGGCTGTACGACGAACTCGGTCTCCCGAGGTGATCGTCGACACATCCGCGCTCATCGCGATCCTTCAGGACGAAGACTCCGCCGCGGACCTCGCGGAACTCCTCCTCGAACAGGGCGGCGCCATCTCGGCCGTGACGCTCCTGGAGGCGCGCATCGTTGCACTCGCGAGGGGTGGCGCTTCGGCGGTCCGTCGCGTCGACGATATGGTCGCGCAGTTCTCCTTGGACATCGCCCCCTTCGATGCGCGGCAATCGGACGTCGCGGCGACGGCGTACCGCGATTACGGGAAGGGCTCGGGGCACCCCGCGCGCCTCAACTTCGGCGACACGGCAAGCTACGCGCTCGCTCGAGTGCAGAACGACTCGCTGCTCTACGTCGGCGACGACTTCTCGCGCACCGACATCCGTCCGGCGCTGGAGGACGGGTGACGCATGGCTGAGGAGTTCGTCCAGTCCCTCGTCCGCGGACTCGCGGTGGTCCGTGCGTTCGACGCGGAGCATCCCGAGCTGTCGCTGAGCGACGTGGCGCGCCGCACCGAGCTGACCCGCGCGGCCGCCCGCCGGTTCCTCCACACCCTCGTCGCGCTCGGATACGTGCGCACCGACGGGCGCACCTTCGCGCTGACCCCGCGCGTGCTGGAGCTGGGCTTCTCCTACCTGTCGTCGCTGTCGCTGCCCGAGATCGTGCAGCCGCACCTGGAGTCCCTCTCCCGCACTGTCGACGAGTCCGTCTCGGCGGCCGTGCTCGACGGCGACGACATCGTCTACGTCGCCCGCGTCCCCACCCGCCGCATCATGAGCGTGCGCATCACGATCGGCACGCGGTTCCCGGCGGCGGCCACGAGCATGGGGCGCGTGCTGCTGGCGGGGATGCCGGATGCCGCGCGCGACGCGCTGCTGGCGGCATCCCCGCTCCCGGCCCACACGGAGCGCACGATCACCGACCCGGCGGCCCTGCGGGCCGAGCTCGACCGCGTCGCCGCACAGGGATGGGCGCTCGTGGACGGCGAGCTGGAGCCGGGCCTCCGCTCGGTCGCGGTGCCCGTGCACGACCGGCGCGGCACCGTGGTCGCGGCCGTGAACGTCTCGACGAGCGCGACGCGCGACTCGGTCGAGCACGTGCGCGAGCGGTACCTGCCGCCGCTGCGCGAGACCGCCGCCGCGATCGACGCCGAGCTGCGACTGGTGTGACGCGAGCGGGCTACCGCACCCCTCGCATGAGGGCGAGCACCGGCTTGACGGCCGCCACCAGCGCCGCGCCCAGCAGGATCGCGATCACACCCAGGATCGTGAAGTAGGGCACCTCGTCGTCGGGGTTGTAGAACTGCGCGAGCCAGCCCGCGATCGCAGTGCCGAGCGCCACCGACAGGAAGTAGAGGGCCACCATCTGCGTGTGGAAGCGCTCCGGGGCGAGTTTGGTCGTCACCGAGAGCCCCGGCGGGGAGATGAACAGCTCGGCGATCGTGAACACGAGCAGGATGCCGACGATCGCCAGCAGCGGCGTCGAGTTCGGGCCGCCCCCCGCGAAGGGGAGGAACAGCAGGAACGCGACGCCCATGATCATCGCGCCGACGCCGAACTTGACCGGCGCCGACGGGGCGCGGTCGCCGAGCTTCGACCAGATGGCGGCGAAGACGCCCGAGAGGATGATGACGAACACCGGGTTGATGGAGTTGATCCAGGAGATCGGCATCGTCCAGCCGAGGATGTCGCGGTTCAGCCGCTCGTCGGAGTAGACGGTGAGCACGGTGAACTGCTGCTGGTACAGCGACCAGAAGCCCACATTCACGATGAACAGCGGAATGAATCCCGTCACACGCGAACGGTCGACGGCGGTGATCTGCGACGAGCCGATGATGACGATGAAGTAGGCGACGGCGGCGACGAGGGTGACGAGGATCACGATGCCGGCGAGGTTGTCGGCGCGGACGATGCCGAACAGCACCCCGAGCACGACCAGGAGGATGCCGGCCACGCCGATGCCGATCATCATGCCGTACCGGCTCCGGGGGAGCGGGTTGGCGACCACGCGCGATTCGGGCGGCAGATCCTTGCGGCCGAAGGAGTACTGGATGAGTCCGATCGCCATGCCCACCGCGGCGGCCCCGAACCCCCAGTGGAAGCCGACGTTGCTCTGCAGGAGTCCCGTGATCAGCGGGCCGAGGAACGCGCCGAGGTTGATGCCGAGGTAGAAGAGGGAGAAGCCGGCGTCGCGCCGGGGATCCTTCGCGGCGTAGAGCGTGCCGACGACGGCCGTCGCGTTGGCCTTGAGCCCGCCGGAGCCGAGCGCCACGAGGATCAGACCGACGCCCAGACCCCACACGTTCGGCAGAACCGCGAGCGCGATGTGCCCGGCCATGATCACCATGGCGCTGTAGAAGAGCACCCGCTCCGAGCCCAGCAGCCGGTCGGCCAGCCAGGCGCCCAGGATGGTCGCGAGATACACCGACCCGCCGTAGGCGCCCACGATGCCGGTGGCGACGGCCTGGTCGATGCCCAGGCCCCCCTCGGCGACCGAGAAGTACATGTAGATGAGCAGGATGCCCTGCATGCCGTAGAAGCTGAAGCGCTCCCACATCTCCACGCCGAACACGTGCGCGAGGGCCCAGGGCTGCCCGAAGAAGCGGGTGTCCTGCACTCCCTGGCCCCCGGTCGCGGTCGTCGCCTCCGCCGTCACCGCGCCATCGGGCGGTCCGACGGGCACCTGGTCCGGCTCGCGGCCGTCGTGCGCGTCCATGGCGTCAGGCTAGTCGCCGAGCCGCGCCGCCGACAGACCTCGCACCGTCGTCACTCGGGGAGCGAGGGATGCCGCTCCTGAGGCGCCCGGTGACGGGGGATGAACAGCGCCACGGCCAGCGCCATCACGGCCGCGGCGCCGCCGAGCACGAACGACAGCTGGAACCCCTGGGGCGTGGGAACCGGGACCCCCTCGAAGTCGATCGAGTAGGTCGCCAGGATCGCGCCGATCACCGCCGCCGCCGTGCTGGTGCCGAGCGACCGGAACAGCGCGTTCAGCCCGTTCGAGGCGCCGGTCTCGGACTGCGGCACCGACCTCATGATCAGCATCGGCATCGCGGCGTAGCCGAAGCCGATGCCCACCCCGATGATGATGTTGGCGACCACGAGCTGCCACACCTCGCTCGAGAACAGCAGCGTGAACGCGTAGGCCGCGATCAGCGAGATCGCGCCCAGCACGAGCAGGAGCTTGGGGCCGACGGTGCGCGCCAGCCGCCCCGAGAACGGCGAGAGCACCATCATCACGAGCCCGGCGGGCATGACCACCAGGCTCGCCGCCAGCAGCGACAGGCCGAAGCCTCCCACCTCCGCCGGCAGCTCGAGGATCTGCGGGTAGGCCACGTTGGAGGCGAACAGCGAGAAGCCCATCGCGATCGAGGCGATGTTGGTGAGCAGCACCGGGCGCCGCGCGGCCACGCGCAGATCGAGCAGCGGATCGTCGATGCGCAGCTCGTACCAGCCCCACACCAGCAGCACCGCGACCCCGCCGAGGCCCAGAGCCAGCACGGCGGGCGAGGTCCAGCCCCACTCGTTGCCCCGGGAGACGGCGAGGAGGATGCCGACCAGGCCGATCGCGAGCCCGGCGGTGCCGACGAAGTCGAACCGGCCGGCCGTGCGCAGCACGCTCACCGGCACGATCCACAGCACGAGGACGAACACGACCGCTCCGAGCGCGGCGGCCACCCAGAAGACCACGTGCCAGTCGCTGCGCTCGGTGATGAACGCGCTGATCGGCAGTCCGAGCGCACCGCCGACGCCGAGGGTGGCGCTGATGAGGGCGATCGCGGAGTCGACGCGATTCTCGTGCAGCACGTCGCGGAGGATCGAGATGCCGAGCGGGATCACCCCGGTCACCGCGCCCTGCAGCGTGCGGCCGACGATCACCCCGACGATGCCGGGGGAGACCGCTGCGATCACCGAGCCGGCCACGAGCAGCGCCAGCAGGATCAGCACGATGCGCCGCTTGCCGTACATGTCGCCCAGGCGCCCCGAGATCGGCGTGATCACGGCGGCGGCGACCAGGGTCGAGGTCACCACCCACGCGGTGTCCTCGCGGCTGGCGTTCAGGAGCTCGGGCAGCTTCGACTGGATCGGCACGACCAGCGTGAACATGAACGACGAGGCGAGGCCGGCCACGGCCAGCACGGCGACGATGGCCGCCTGGGGTGGCATCCGGGTGAGTCCGCGTCGATCGTCGTCATCCCGTGGTGCCACCACGCAAGGCTATCGGCGCGGAAGCGGGGGCCGGGCCGCCGGGGCGGAGTCCGCCCAGGCGGTCGGCCACGGCATCCACCCACGCCCTCACGTTCGTGCGGGCCGCCTGCGTGTCGGGATGGCGCCAGCGCACGTGGAGCCCGTCGTCGTTGACGATGAACCACACCATCACGCCGTCGGTGGACACCGTCGCCGACACGTACTGCACGTCGAAACCCGCATCGACGCCCACCGGCATGCGGCGCGTGTCGAGCCAGGAGAGCGCGAACATGCCGTGCGGTTCGACCATGCCGCCGTACGGGGCAAGGAGCGGCGCGAGCGGGTAAGAGCCGAGCCGGATCGCGTCCCGGAGCGCGGCGGCGCACGCGTGCGGGTCGGGGTCGCCGAGTTCGAGCACCGAGTTCGTGATGAACCAGCCGACCGCGTCGTCCCAGCGGCCGCCGTGGCGGCTGTGCACGGGGAACACCGCGCGCAGCGGCGCGCCGGAGAGGGCGAGGGTGGCATCGGCCAGCGCCGACATCGCCAGCGCGGTCACCCGCACGCCGCTCCGGGCCGCGCGGGCGGTGAGCGCGGCGAGCCCGTCGGCGTCGAGGATGTCGTCGACGCCCACGACGGCGCGCGCGGTGCGCGCCGGGTCGCCGAGGGGGAGCGGGAACCGGGGCATGGCGCCGCCGCCCGCGTCGAGCACCTCCGCCCAGCGCGCGGCGACGGCCGCGGGGGCGGGAGGCTGCGCGGCCAGCAGCCGGGTGTGGTCGGCGAAGGCGGGCGCGGGCGCGGTCTCGGGCCCGCGACCGTCGTGCAGATCCTGGATGCCGGCCTCCAGGTCGCGGGCGAGCACGAGCAGCGACCACATGTCCACGTGGGAGTGGTCCGACGCGATCACCGCGATCGGGCGGGGGTCGGGATCGGCCGAGGCGTCGTGGGGCTCCACCAGGCACAGCAGGTGGGAGGGCGCGGCGAACGGGCGGCAGCGCGCGTCGAAGAGCCCCGCCAGCACCTCCCGCGGGTGCGCCCCGACGGCGTCGTCGTGCAGACGCCAGCCGGCGACCTCGACCCGGGCTTCGCGCAGCCGCAGCTCGCCCGCGGCGTCGCGGTCGAACACCGTGCGCAGCGCCGCGTGGCGCGTGACGGCGGCGGCCCAGGCCTCGGCGATCTCGCTGCGGGCCGCCTGCTCCGGCAGGCGGAAGGCGATCGCCATCCACGATCCCGGCCGGTCGCCCGCCCCGACGTGACGGCGCTGGTCGAAGGAAATGGGCAGCACCGCGTCCTCGAGCACGTCGGCGCGCATCTCGAGGCTGCGGACGACGCCTTCGGGCAGCGTCATCTGGGAGACCGTGGTCAGCCGCATGGCGTCGTAGTCTAGGGCTCTCAGGTTTCACGCCCGCGCCGTGGAGGTTCTGTGCCCGCACTCGCCGTCGACGATGTGACCATCGACTACGACATCACGGGTTCCACCGGGCCGCTCGTCGTGCAGCTTCACGGACTCACCTCCTCGCGCGCGCAGGACGCCCAGCTCGGCCTCGACCTCGGTCGCGCCCTGCGCGGGCACCGCGTGCTGCGCTACGACGCCCGCGGGCACGGCGGGTCGACCGGAGACAGCGATCCGCGCTCGTACCGCTGGACCCGGCTGGCCCGCGACCTGCTCGCGATCCTCGACGCGCTCGCGCCCGGCGAGCGGGTGCACGCGGTGGGCCCCTCGATGGGCTCGGGCACACTCCTGCACGCCGCCAAGCGGCATCCCGAGCGATTCGCCAGCCTCACCCTGGTGGTGCCGCCCACCGCGTGGGCGACCCGGCCGCTGCAGCAGCGCGTCTACCGCGTGAACGCCGCGCGCATCGAGCGGGAGGGGCTCGACGCGTTCCTGGCCAGCGCGGTCTCCCCGGTGCCGCCCGCGCTCGCCGACGCGCCCGTCACGCACCCGAGCGTGCCGGAGCACCTGCTTCCCACGGTGCTGCGGGGTGCGGCATCCACGGATTTCCCCGGTGAGAAGACCGTTGCGAAGATCACGACGCCCACCCTGATCCTCGCCTGGACGGGCGACCCCGCCCACCCGATCACCACGGCCAAGCGGCTCAAGAAGCTGCTCCCGGACTCTCGGCTGGTCGTCGCCCGCACGCCCTACGGGATCATGGCCTGGCCCGGACTGTTCGCCGAGCACGTCGCCACCACCGGCGCGCGCTGACCGCGCGCTGACCGCGCGCTGACCGCACGCGCGGGCGTAACGTGGGGCCGTGAGCGCGCAACCCGATCCCGCGGCCGGTCTCGGCATCCATCCCCTCGACACCGTGGAGGAGGTCTTCACGGCCTCCGAGGTGCTCGCCGAGGTGTGGGGCGGCGACCGCGGCGGCATGCCGCCGAACCTGCTGCGCGCTCTCGCCCACGCCGGCAGCTACGCGGTCGGCATCTACGACGGCGAGCGCATGGTCGGAGCCTCGGTCGCGTTCTTCGCGGAGCCCGCGGCGCGATCGATGCACAGCCACATCACCGGCGTGCTGCCGGGGCACCAGGGCCGGGGGATCGGGCGGCTGCTGAAGTTCCACCAGCGGGATTGGGCGCTGCGCCGCGGCGTCGGGCACGTGACGTGGACGTTCGACCCCCTCATCGCCCGCAACGCCCACTTCAACCTGCGGGTGCTGGGAGCCAGGGTGACCGAGTACCTCGTGAACCACTACGGACCGATGGACGACGGCGTCAACCGCGGCGACGAGTCCGACCGGGTGATGGTGTCGTGGGCGCTCGCTGCGCCGCCCGCGCCCACCCCCGAGGACGATGCGGTGGTGGCGTCGGTCGCGATCCCGCGCGACATCGAGGCGCTGCGGGCGTCGGATCCGGTGGATGCCGCCTCCTGGCGCGTCCGGGTGCGCGAGGCTCTCGTCGGCCACCTCGCCGACGGACTCGTGGTCGGCGGCTTCGATGACGCCCGCGGGTATCTGCTGGTTCGACCCTGACCCGCGCCGGGCGCGGCATCCATCCACCGGGCGTGTATCAGGGCCGGCCGAAGGGGCTCCTCCACTGCGAACAGCCAGGAGGAGCCATGCACGAGCACACCGAGACCATCGTCGAGGCGATCGTCGACGCTTTCCGTCGCACGCCGCGCGCACCGCACACCGTGTCGCGCCGGATGCCGCGCCTGCCGCGCCGCGGCCTGCCCCGCGCCGCCCGCCAGACCTTCGTCGCCCCGTCGCGCCGGGTCGCCGCCCGCGTTGCGGCCGTCTGACCCACGACCCGGCGTAGCCTGAGGGGCATGCGCGCGCCCACCGCACCGATCACCCTCGACGGATTCGAGCTGCGGGTGCTGCACCTGCCCCTCGTGTCCCCCTTCACGACCTCGTTCGGCACCGAGACGGTGCGCGAGGTGATCGTGGTGCGGGCGCTGACGGCCGACGGCGACGGCTGGGGCGAGATCGTCACGCAGGACGCGCCGCTGTATTCGAGCGAGTACACCTACGGCGCCTGGGACGTCGCGCTGCGCTGGCTGATCCCGGCCCTGCTCGACGAGCGGACACTGCCTGCGGAGCGCGTCGCGCCGGCGCTCGAGCCGTTCAAGGGCCACCGCATGGTCAAGGCGGGACTCGAGCTCGCCGTGCTCGACGCGGCGCTGCGCGCCCAGGGCCGTGCGTTCGCGGAGTACCTCGGCGCCGAGCGCGACCGCGTGCCGAGCGGCGTGAGCGTCGGCATCCAGCGCGACCCGCAAGCCCTCGTGGAGGCCGTGCGCGGGTACCTCGACGAGGGGTACGTGCGCATCAAGATCAAGATCAAGCCCGGGCGCGACGTGCACGACACCGCCGCAGTGCGCGACGCCTTCGGCGGCATCCCCCTGCAGGTCGACGCGAACTCGGCCTACACGCTCGCCGACCTCGACACCCTCGCCGAGCTCGACCGGTTCGACCTGCTGCTGATCGAGCAGCCGCTGCAGGAAGACGACATCGTCGACCACGCCGCGCTGGCGCGTCACGTGAAGACGCCGATCTGCCTCGACGAGTCGGTGGTGTCGGCCAAGGCCGCCCTCGATGCCCTCGCGCTCGGATCGGCATCGGTCATCAACATCAAGGCCGGGCGGGTCGGCGGGTACCTCGAGGCGCTGCGCATCCATGACCTGTGCCGCGATGCGGGCATCCCGGTATGGTGCGGCGGCATGCTCGAGACGGGCATCGGCCGCGCGGCCAACGCCGCGCTCGCCGCCCTGCCGGGATTCACCCTGCCGGGCGACATCTCCGCCTCGAACCGCTTCTACACCCGCGACATCGTCACGGAGCCGGCTGTGCTCGAAGACGGCCACGTGCGGGTGCCGACCGGGCACGGGCTGGGCGTCGAGCTCGACGACGCCGCCCTCGAGGAGTTCACCGTCGCCCGAGAAGTGCTGCGGAGGTAGCGGTGGTCGCACGCGGGCGCGCCGTCGCCGCCCTGTCGACCGCGGTGCAGGTCGCGATGCTCGGTGCCCTGCTCGTGGCCTGCGATCCGGCCGGCCCGCCTTCGCCCTCGCCCGACGCCGTGCCCGCAGGGCTGGAGGTCGCGCTCGTGCAGCTGCGCGGAGACGTCGCCGCACGGCAGGCGCAGGTGCAGGTGAGCAACGGATCCGACGAGGCCGTCGTCATCGGCGATGTGCGCGTGCAGGACGAGCGCTTCGACGGGGAGGCGACGCGGGTCGTCGCGGGGCGCACCACGACCGTGCCGCCGGGCGGCCGCGTCGAGATCCGCGTGCAGCTCCCCGAGATGGCCTGCGCGGGCGACGGGACGGTGGATGCCGCGCCCGTCGTGCTCCTCGACCTCGGCGGCGACGCAGGAGAGCCCGTGCGGGCCGCGGCGACCGACCCGCTCGGCTTCGTCGGCCCGCTGCACGAGCGCGAGTGCCGCGCCCAGGCGCTCGGGGCGGCCGTCGACCTCGCGTTCACGTCGTTCACCACGTTCGCCACCGGTTCGCCGGGCATGCTCCGGCTCGAGATGACGCCCACCGGCGACTCGGCAACAGAGGTGACGATCGTCGCCGTCGAGGGCACGAACCTCCTCGACTTCGGCGACGCGAGCGTCGACGGCACCTTCCCGATCGACGCCGACGTGACCGCCGACGGCGCGGCGCAGGGTGTCGACGTGCCGATCGTGCCCTTCCGGTGCGATCCGCACGCCGTGCAGGAGGACAAGCGCGGCACGATCTTCGACGTGCGCGTGATCGTCGACGGGGAGCCGGGCGAGATCGAGCTGTTCGTCGGCGACGCGCTGCGCGGTCGCATCCTCACCTGGGTGGCGCAGTGGTGCGGCTTCGGCACGTGAGGCCCGGGCGGGGATCTACGCTGTACGCATGGCCCCCCGCCTCGAGACAGAGCCCGTCCGCATCGCCGCCGCCGGGACCCGCCGCACGGTCCGGATCGGCGCTCTCGCGCTCGCTGTCGGCCTGGCGCTGACCGCGTGCACGCCGACCGGTGAAGACGACGCGGTCGACGGAGACTTCGTCGACGACGGCTGCACGAGCGTGGTGGTGGCGACCTCGTCGGAGAAGGTCAACATGCTCGACGCGCTCGCCGACGCCTTCAAGCAGTCGCCGCAGCATGAGGCGCTCGCCGAGTGCGCCACCGTGCGCCCGATCAACGTCTCCTCGGGCGACGCGACGCGCTTCCTCTCCGCGGGCGGCGACTGGCCCGACGACGATGTGCGGCGCTGGCCGGCGATGTGGTCGCCCGCCTCCACCGTCTGGACCGAGCGCGTCGCGGCGGCGGGATCGCCGGCGCTCGTCGGCGAGCCGGAGAGCTTCACCCACACGCCGGTCGTGTTCGGCATGCCCGAGACCATGGCGAAGGCGCTCGGCTGGCCCGACGCCGAGATCGGCATCGCCGACCTGGAGGCGCTCTGCCAGGACCCGGAGGGCTGGGGCAGCGTCGGCAAGTCCCTGTGGGGGTCGTTCAAGATCTCCAAGACCAACCCGAACACCTCGACCACCGGCCTATCGGCGATCCTCATGCAGTCGTACGAGGCGGCGGGCAAGTCGGCCGACCTCACGACCGACGACGTCGCCACCGCGGAGGACTTCTCGCGCGTGTTCGAGGAGTGCGTCATCCACTACGGCGACACCACCGGCAAGGTGCTGACGACCCTCTACGACGAGACGCAGAACGGGGCGGGCGGGTCGGGCTACGTGTCGGCGGTCGCCCTCGAGGAGACCTCCCTCCTCAACTACAACCAGGGCAACCCCGACTCCCACACCGTGCAGCCGGGGGAGACGCTCACCCGGCCCAGCGAGAAGCTGGTCGCGATCTATCCCTCGGGCGGATCGATGTGGTCGGACAATCCCATCACCGTGCTCGGGGCCGACTGGGTGACCGACGCCCAGGCCGAGGCGGGCGCCGCGTTCGCCGCGTTCCTGCAGACCGACGCGGCCCAGGAGATCCTCCCCGCGTTCGGCTTCCGGCCCCTCGATGCCTCGGCGCCCCTCGGCGACCTGTTCACCGCGGAGTTCGGCGTCGACCCCGCCGGCCCCGCGATCACGCTCCCGCGCCCTGCCGTCGACGTGGTCTCGGCCGCGCTCGACCAGTGGACCCAGATCCGCAAGCCCTCGTCGGTGCTCGAGGTGATCGACATCTCGGGCTCGATGGACGACCCGATCGGGGATGGCCGTTCCAAGCTCGACGGCGCCATCGAGGGCGCGCAGGCCACGCTCGGCCACTTCCGCTCGAGCGACGAGGTGGGCGTCTGGGCCTTCACCACGGGCATCGAGTCCGAGGCCGGCGAGAACATCGTCGTGCTCCGCGACGTCGAGCCGCTCGCCTCCGATCGCGAGTCGGTGGATGCTTCGCTCGACGACCTGCGCTTCGCCCAGCGCGAGGGCACGCCGCTCTACGACGCGATCGCCGTCGCGTACGAGGAGATGACCGCGCGGGCCGAGCCGGGGCGCATCAACGCCATCGTCGTGCTCTCCGACGGCCAGGACACCGACTCCACGATCTCCCTCGATTCGCTCATCGCGCGCATCGGCGCAGACGAGGGGGAGGGAGGCGAGTCGTCGCCGGTGCGCATCTTCCCGATCGCGTACGGCGAGGGCGCCGACACCCGTGCGCTGCAGCGCATCGCGGAGGCGACCGGCGGTCAGTGGTTCGACGCCTCCGACGCGGCCAAGATCGACCTCGTGTTCGCCTCGGTCATCAACAACTTCTGAGGCCACCGCATGCTGCAGCCACTGGACACCACCGGCTACGTCGATGACGCCGTCGACGGGCTGGCCGGCGCGAACGTGTACGTGTCCCGCGAGGTGAGCGGCGCCGCCGATCTCGCGAGTGCGCTCGAACAGCAGGTGGGCGACGCATCGATCGGGATCGCGGTGTTCTCGGAGAACGTCTCGCTCGAGGCATCCGATCAGCAGATCCTGGCGGAGCTGGCCGAATCCACTCCGTACGACACCATCATCGTGGCGGTGGGCGACGACGTGTTCGCGGGTTCCCGGGTGCTCCCGAGCGGCGAGGCGCTGCGCATCGCGAACGAGTCGGAGGCCTCGACCGACTCCGTCGAGGGCGCCCTCACCCAGACGGTGGAGCAGATCACCGCCGAGATCCCCGGCGGTGCCGGCGGCGCCACCGGGGGCATCGATGCGGGCGTCGTGATCGGCGTCGCCGTCGGCGTCGCGGTCGTCCTGGCCGCGGGCGGTGCGGTGCTCGGCATCGTGCGCGCGCGTCGCCGCAGCGACCGGAACGCCCTGCCCGAGCCGGTGCGCTCGTCGGTGGCGCGCCTGCGGGTGCTCGCGGCGGAGTACGGCGCCGCCGCGATGGCAGGCACCCCCGCGGCGCAGGAGGTCGCCGCCGAGATCGGCGGCGTCGCGACCAACACCGTCGAGCTGTTCGAGCGCCTCGGCCGCCGCGGCGACGAAGCGCAGCGGGCGACGGCGGCGCTCGAGTACGGCGACACGCTGCGCAAGCTCACCGGGGCGCTCGATCGCGACTACCTGCTCGACATCCTCACCCACCCGCACCTCTGGGACGACCCGGCCGAACGCGCGCGAGAGGTGCGCTCCGCCCTCGCGGAGGTCGCGACCGAGCTCGTCGAGAACATCAAGCAGGTCAACGCGCGGCGCGGACTGCACTTCCAGGTGTCGCTCGACGGTCTCATCGGCCGTCGCAAGGAGCTGCAGGAGTGGGATCGCGCCTTCGATCGCGCCGCCGACGACACCGGCCCCGTGCCCCGCGCCGATTAGAATCGATGGATGCCGCGCTCGCGGCATCCCGCACCTCGTGCGCCTCCCCACCCGACCATTGGAGCCACCGTGGCCGAGCAGTCCCGTCTCGACAAAGTCATCGCCCTCGCCCGTCATCGCGGGTTCGTCTTCCAAGCGGGTGAGATCTACGGCGGTTCGCGTTCGGCCTGGGACTACGGCCCCCTCGGCACCGAGCTGAAGGAGAACATCCGTCGGCAGTGGTGGCAGACCTTCGTGCGCGGCCGCGGCGACATGGTGGGCCTGGACTCGTCGGTGATCCTCCCCAAGCGCGTGTGGGAGGCCTCCGGCCACGTCGCGACCTTCACCGACCCGCTGGTGGAGTGCCTGCAGTGCCACAAGCGCTTCCGCGAGGACAACCTCATCGAGGACTTCGAGGCGCGCAAGGGCCGCAAGGCCGAGAACGGCCTCGCCGAGGTGCCTTGCCCGAACTGCGGCACCAAGGGCCAGTACACGGAGCCGAAGGCGTTCTCGGGTCTGGTGAAGACCTACCTCGGCGTCGTCGACGACGAGTCCGGCCTGCACTTCCTGCGCCCGGAGACGGCCCAGGGCATCTTCGTGAACTTCTCGAACGTGCTCACCGCCAGCCGCAAGAAGCCGCCGTTCGGCATCGGCCAGGTCGGCAAGGCGTTCCGCAACGAGATCACGCCCGGAAACTTCATCTTCCGCACCCGCGAGTTCGAGCAGATGGAGATCGAGTTCTTCGCGCCGCCCGCCGAGGCGCCGCAGTGGTTCGACCACTGGGTCGAGGCGTGCTGGAACTGGTTCATCGACCTCGGCATCGACCCCGAGAACATGCGCCAGTTCGACGTGCCCGAGCACGAGCGCGCCCACTACTCGGCCGGCACGATCGACGTCGAGTACCGCTTCGGCTTCCCCGGCAAGGAGTGGGGCGAGCTGATGGGCGTCGCCAACCGCACCGACTATGACCTCGGCAGCCACACCGAGGCCTCCGGCCAGAGCCTCACCTACTTCGACCAGGCCTCGGGCGAGAAGTACATCCCGTACGTGATCGAGCCGTCGTTCGGCCTCACGCGCGCCATGATGGCGTTCCTCGTCGACGCGTACCACGAGGAGGAGGCGCCGAACGCCAAGGGCGGCACCGACACCCGCACGGTGCTCAAGCTCGACCCGCGGCTGGCGCCCGTGAAGGCGGCGATCCTGCCGCTGTCGCGCAACGAGAAGCTGTCGCCGATCGCGCGGGAGGTCGCCGACAGCCTGCGCGGCGAGTGGAACATCGACTTCGACGACGCCGGTGCCATCGGCCGCCGCTATCGCCGGCAGGACGAGATCGGCACCCCTTTCTGCGTCACGGTCGACTTCGACTCGCTCGAGGACCGCGCCGTGACCGTCCGCGACCGCGACACGATGTCGCAGGAGCGCGTGCCGATGGAGAACCTGCGGGCGTACCTCGCGGAGCGCCTCGGCGGCGCCTGACCTCCGAGTCCGTGGATGCCGTCACCCGATCGGGTGGCGGCATCCGTCGTCTGCGGCGAACCGGAGCGATTTGTCCGGAGCGAGCGGGGAGCCACGCCGGTTCGTGTCCGACTTGTTACAGGTTGCTGAAGGACGATTCCGGTACCGCTGGCCACGCCGCCGATAAGTGGCTGATCACAACATAATTCGCGCCGCGCCCAGCTCGAGACACGATGTTTCCGCGCGGAAAAACGTTTCGCTGGATCTTGTGGGAGCGCTCCCGTCCCTGTTTGGGTGAAGCCATTGATCGGCAGGGGCGCTGACGGCACCTCGGCGTCCGGTCTCAGCTCTGGCACGTGACTGCGGGGAGCCGCGCCCCGCAAACACGGGAGCACACACACGTGAGGTACAGAGTCAACAAGGCGGGCGCCGCGATGGCCGTCGTCGGGATCATCTCGGTCGCGACAGCGGCGACAGCACCCGCGGTCGCGGCGCCGCCGCCACCCACGGCGGCATCAGGCGGCTGGGTCACGACGTCCCCGCAGCGGACGGTCACCTTGATCACCGGTGACGAGGTCACCCTCCACGACGGCCCGGGCGATGCACCGATCGTCGAGTTCACCGCCGCCCCGCGGGAGACCGGTGCGCCGATCTCGTACGCCGCCTACGGCGACGCCGAGCACTATTACGTGATCCCGTCCGACGTGGCCGGGCTCGTTCCCGACAAGCTCGACCTCGGCCTGTTCGACGTGCTGACGCTGGCCGAGCTCGACGACGCCGAGGGAGTGCCGGTCATCGTCCAGTCCGACGAATCGACGAACGCGAAGACCCATGCCGCCGAGTGGGAAGCGCTCGATGTGGATGCCGACCGCACGCTCGAGTCGATCGACGCGGTGTCCGGCGAGGTTCCGGCCGCCGGCGCCCCGGCTCTGTTGGAGGCGGTGGACGCAGGCGGGTCCGTGCAGAAGGTGTGGCTCGACGCGCCCGTCGAGATGCTCGACGCGGTCTCCACCCCGCAGATCGGCGCACCCGCCGCGTGGGAGGCCGGCCTGGATGGCACCGGCGCCGTGGTCGCCGTGCTCGACACGGGCATCGACACGACACATCCCGATCTCGATGAGGGAGTCGTGATCAAGGAGAAGGACTTCACCGGCAGCGGCTCGACGAAGGACCCCTTCGGCCACGGCACGCACGTGGCATCGATCGTCGCGGGCAGCGGTGAAGCATCCGACGGCGCGAACCGCGGTGTCGCGTACGGGGCGAAGCTCCTCAACGCGCGCGTGCTGGGCCCCACTGGCTTCGGCCAGGAGTCCTGGACCATCGACGCGATGGAGTGGGCCGCCGCCGAGGGCGCCGATGTGATCAACATGAGCCTCGGGGTCCGCGGCGACTACACCGACGGCACCGATCCCGGCGCGCTGGCGGTCGACTCGATCTCGGAGCGCTACGACACTCTTGTGGTCGTCGCGGCCGGCAACGAGGGCAACGCGGGATCCACGACGGTGACCACGCCCGGCACGGCGCAGAGCGCGCTGACGGTCGGCGCGATCGATGAGAACGATCAGCTCGCCGGCTTCTCCTCGGTCGGGCCGCGGTTCGGCGACGCGGGCGTCAAGCCCGACGTCACGGCACCGGGCGCGTGGATCCTGGCAGCCCGTGCTGCGGGAACCCGCCCCGACATCCCCGCCGAAGACAAGTACGTGCACGACGGCGGAACGTCGATGGCGACGCCGGCCGTCGCGGGCGCGGCGGCGATCCTGAAGGCCGCGCGGCCCGACCTGGACGGCGACGGGCTGAAGGCCGTCCTCATGGGCACCGCGCAGTCCACCGTCGGCGACGTGTGGAAGGAGGGGGCGGGGAAGATCCAGATCCCGGCCGCCCTCGGCCAGCCGCTCTACGCCGAACCCTCGTCGCTGTCGATCGGCGTCTTCGAGTCCCCGCGCGAAGAGCAGGTGCCCCGGACCGTGTCGATCGAATACACCAACACCCAGGCCACCGATCTCACGCTCGAGCTGTGGGACGTCGCCGCAGGCTCGGACGGAGCCCCGGTGCCCGACGGGATGATCACGCTGTCCAGCACCTCCGTCACCGTCCCCGCGCACGGGACCGCGTCGGTCGATGTCACGGTGGACCCGACGCTCGACGATCCCGACTTCTACACGGGAGTCGTGACCGCCGCCGGGGCGGGATTCGTGCCGGTTCGCACCGTGCTCGGGTTCCAGGTCGAGGCTGACATGGCCGCTCTCCACCTCGAGGCGCTCCAGCCGGACGGCGCACTCGTGAGGGGCTCCAGCTACGCGACTCTTTACAACATCGACGACCCCTCGATCGTGCGCACCGTCGTGATCAGCGGCGGAAAGGCCGATGTGCGCGTGCCGATCGGGCGATACGCCATCCTCGGCGCCCTCTACAACAGCGCTCCGGATGCGCTGATCATCGACGGGTCGACGCTGTTCACGCGCGACCTCGACCTCACCGAACCGGGTCGGCATGACGTCGTCATCGACGGCACGAAGGCGATGCCGGTGAGCATCAGCACCGAGAAGCAGGCGCAGGTCACCAACTTCGATCAGGTGCTCAAGCGCACCCTTCCGGGGTGGAGCTGGCCGGTGACGCAGAGCACCTTCGCGAACTCCATCATCAGCAGCCCCGGAGTCGCGGACGAGATCTACGTGTTCACCGAGGGCGACCTGGTGGGCGAGCAGACGCTCACCGAGAGCTGGCTGCTCGCCGCGCCCGAGCTCGATGTCGCGGTCACCTCAGGTTCGCGATCCATCGATCTCGCACTGGACCTGCGGTACGCCGTCACCTCGCCGGAGCTCACCGGCAGCGTGAACGCGGGGATCGTCGCGGCCGGTGCCGGGACGCCCGCGGAGCTCGAGCGGGCCGGCGTCCGAGGCAAGGTCGCCCTCGTCGAGGCGCGGCCCGCCGCGGTCGGCACGGTGACCGGACTCCTGAACGCGCAGGCCCAGGCGGCCAAGGATGCGGGCGCCCTGGCCCTCATCGCCTACGGGCCTGTGGACGGCCCCTACTGGGAGGACCTGGAGATCATCGCGATGGGCAACTTCCCCGACAAGGTGCTGCCGACGCTCACGCTGCCCCGCGCCACGGGGCTGCAGGTGCTCGATCTCCTCGCCGCCAAGAAGGGTGCGAAGCTCGTCGGCACCGGCTACGGGTACGCGCCGTACGACTACGCGTTCGCGACGGTCGAGCACGGCATCCCGGCGAGCCTCGACTACCGTCTCGACGCGTCCAACACCGCCGTCGTCACGAGCGCGGTGAACGGCCAGACGGCCGGCTCCTCGCTGCAGGAGTGGCACACGATGATCACCGCCGAGAGCTACGTCGGGTTCCCCCGTTGGCTCGATGAGCCCGTGGCCGATCGGACGATCAGCTATCTCGCCGATGCGGGAGTCCGATTCCAGCGGTCCGCCGAACCCTACGCGGGCGGCGGGACCAATGGCTCGGACGCCTTCCCGTCGGCGTTCAACGGACCGCTGCGCTCGTACGCGCCCGGTGAGAAGCTGACCGAGGAGCTGCTCGGACAGGTCGTCCACGGTGGGCTGTATCCCGATCCGGAATCTCCCTCTCAGGCATCCGTCCGTCGTGACGGCGACGTGCTCGCGGTGGATCTGCCGTACCGCGTGGACGCCCAAGGCCATCCGAACGTCGCGGGCCCCGACGGCGGCACCGACAGCAGGATGGAGCTGTGGATCGACGGTACGCCGGTGACGAGCAGCCCGTATGCGAGCGGCTCGGGCGCCTTCCCCGCCGACGAGCACACGTACCGCCTGGCCCTGGAGACGCATCGGTACGAGCGGTGGTGGACGCAGTCCACCGACGTCCGGACCGAGTGGACCTTCCGGAGCGCCGCGACGGACGCGCCCACCGTGCTGCCGCTGCTCCAGCTCGACTACGGCGTGCAGGGGCTGTCGAGCCTGAACGTCGCGTCGTCGAAGAGAATCGTGCTGACCCCGACCGTGTCCCACCAGGACGGCTCGACGGGCTCCACGATCCAGGGGCTGAAGCTGTGGGCGTCCTTCGACGCCGGGAAGTCGTGGACGGCCGTCGCCGTGAGCGGATCGGACGGCGACTACTCGGCCACCATCACCCCGCCCAAGGGCACGACCAAGGTCGCGTTGAAGTCGGAGGCGTGGGATGCGGCCGGCGGAACCTTCACGGAGACCGTGATCGACGCGATCGCGGTGAAGTGAGCCGGGGCCCGCGGCGATGACACCGCGGGGTGCCTCGATCCGGAGACGGGTCGAGGCACCCCGCGGGGCGTTACCCGCGAAGGGAAGACCGGGGGTTCGACCGAACTGGGACTCGGGAACCCCCGGCTGCGTCGACTGTGCCCACGCAGGTCGGAATCAGCGGGATCTGGGGTACCGCACCGAATCCGACTCGGCGCACGGAATCCGTGCGCTCGCCCACTCTAGGGCCGCTTCTGATGAATGAGCCGAAAATCCGAACCGGTGTGTCGGAGGTCGCGGAACCGGGTGTCAGTCGGTGACGGTGTAGGCCGCGTAGGCATCTCCGCCGGCGCGCACCCAGGCCTCCCCGGCGGAGATCAGACGGGTCAGCACGTCGTGATCGACCGCATCGAGGTCTTTGATGTACAGGCACCCGACGCCGGTCGTGTGGGGCCCGAGCTCCGCCAGATCGTGCGCGTGAGTCGTCGCATAGTCCGCCTGCAGGTAGATCGTGGTCGCCTGGCGGCGGGGGGAGAACGCGACGATCGGCGCGTCGCCTTCGGTGCCGGTCGGGTAGCGGTAGTGGCACGTGCCGAAGCCGACGATCGTGCCCCACATCTCGGGCTCGCGGCCGGTGGTCTCGGACATGAGCGCGATCAGGATCTCCGCGTCGGCGCGGCGCTTGGCGGGGGTGACGCCGGCGAGGAAGGATGCCACGCTCGTGCCGGTCTTCTGCATGGGTTAGCTCCCTACGACGTCGCGGTCTTGGCCGCGGCCTTCATCTCACGCTTGTACTCGCGCACCTTGGTGAGCGATTCGGGCGAGACGATGTCGGCGACGCTGCGGTACGAGCCCTCCTCGCCGTAGGCGCCGGCCGCGTCGCGCCATCCGGCGCCGTCGTAGCCGTACTGCTTGCCCAGCAGCGCCAGGAAGATCTTCGCCTTCTGCTCGCCGAATCCCGGCAGCGCCTTCAGGCGCTTGAGCACGGTCGCCCCGTCGGGGTCGCCCTGCGTCCAGATCGCGGCGGCATCGCCGCCCCAGTCCTGGTCGACCGCGGCGCAGAGCGACTGCACGCGCGCCGCCATCGAGCCCGGGAAGCGGTGCACCGCGGGCGTCTTCTTGAACTCCTCGACGAAGGCCTCGGGGTCGAAGCCGGCGAGGGTGGCGGCATCCATCGATCCCACCCGCTCGCGGATCTTCAGCGGGCCGGCGAACGCGGTCTCCATGGCGACCTGCTGGTCGAGCAGCATCCCGATGAGCAGGGCCAGCGGCTCGTCGGTCAGCAGGCGGTCGGCGGCGGGGTCGCCCGTGATGTGGAGCGTCATGACCCCCAGTCTCCCACCGGTGGGCGAGGGGCGCACTCGGACTGTGGCGAACTCCTCCGCGGTAGCCGTGCGTGAGTGGTGGATTTGTACCGCGCGCCCGGGCGGCGACCGCATGGCAGGCTCAACCAGGGCAGGAGATGCCGTCTCTGTGTGCGACCTCGATGGCGTCGATGACGAAGCCGCCATTGACTTCGGAGATGTTCACCTGTCCGAGGTGCTCGCCGTCGCGTGTCTCGACAGGTACCTCCAGATATCCGTTCGCCTGCGCGGCCTCGCCTGCCGCTCTCTCAGCAGCGATCAGGTTGTCGACACTGGTCTCGAGCAGGAGCAGGATGTCTGCTCGCGATGCATACTCGAGCTCAGGGGCCTCGGGATGCTCGCGCAGCGCCGCGATCATCCCGTTGACTGCGTCCACCCGTGATCGCGCCCCACTGTCCGGAGCATGCTCGAAGTATGTCGTCGATGCACACACTTCTCCTGCGTCTGGTGACTCCGCCGTTTGTGTGGCCGCGGCTACGCGCCCTTGCGCACATCCCGTCACGCTGAGTGCCGCGAACACCACCACTGCGGCGAGCAGTTTCTTGCGCATGACCCCTCCAGTTCTCAGTACTGCAGATTCAAGCTCGCCGTGTCCCATGCGTGCAGAGTTCGCCGATGAGTTCGGTGTGTCTCTCGCTGTGGAGCCATGTCACCGGACTGGCACATGGTCGCCTGATCCACCGCACTGGAACACATCGCGACCGACATCGCGAAGACGATCCCTGATGGCGGCGCGGTCGGTCCCGGCCACTGGTGACTCTGCGTCTGACGCGGATGCGCGATCCCGAGTCGCCGGTGATGTGGAGCGTCATGACGACAAGCCTTCCACCGCTGCGGCCGGGTGTCAGCGCTGAGTCCGGTGGGAGGATGGAGGACGTGACGGACTCCCCAGCGCCCTTCGGCGACCTCCTCCAGCACGCGCACGAGACCCGCGTCGTCGTCATCGGCGGCGGCATCGCAGGCCTGGTCGCCGCGTACGAATGCGCGAAGGTCGGCATGCCGGTCACGCTGCTGGAGTCCTCCGACCGCGTCGGGGGCGCCGTCGCCACGATCGACGTCGACGGACTCCCGGTCGATACCGGCGCTGCCGGCTGGGCGCGACGCGGCGGCGCAGTCCGCACCCTCGTCGACGAGCTGGGTCTCGGCGACGCCGTCGTGCATCCGCGCGACTCCCGCACCTGGATCGCCGGGCTGCCGCGCGGTGCGGCGGCCGAGGTTCCGGGTGACGCCGTGGCCGGCATCCCGGCCAACCCGTGGGACGAGCGGGTGCGCCCGTTCCTCGGGTGGGGCGGCACGTGGCGCGCGTACGTCGACCGGCTGCGCCCGCCGATGACCATCGGCATCGAGCGCAACCTCGACAAGCTCGTCCGCTCGCGCATGGGCGACGCGGTCGCCGACCGCCTCGTCGCGCCGTTGAGCGTGGGCGGCTACGGCGTCACGCCCGACACCGTCGACGTCGAGGGCGCGGCGCCGGGCCTGAGCACGGCGCTCACCCGCACCGGATCCCTCGGCGGCGCCGTCGCAGACCTGCGCGCCACCCCACCGGAGGGGCCGGCGATCTCCGGGCTGGAAGGCGGACTCTCGCTCCTCGCCGACGCGCTGCGCGAGCGGATCACGGCGCTCGGCGGCACCGTGCGCGTGGATGCCGCGGCCACCGCGATCGCGCGGACCGGCACCGAGGCCGACGCCCGGTGGCGCGTGACGGTCGACGCCGTCGACGCCGTCGACGCCGTCGACGCCGTCGACGCCGTCGACGCCGGCGATGTCGCCACCGGACTCGACGGCGCCGGGCAGGTCCCGGGCGATGGGTCCGCGGACGCGGCGCGCGCGCAGCTCGATGCGGATCTGGTCGTGCTGGCCGCCGACGAGGGCGCCGTGCGGGCTCTGGTGGAGGATGCCGCGCCCGGCGCGCTGCCGGCGCGCGCCGCCGCGCCGATCGCGCGCGAGGTCGTCACGCTCGTCGTCGACGCCGCGGCGCTGGATGCCGCTCCCCGTGGCGCCGCGGTCTACAGCGTGCCCGGCTCGCACGCGGCCGCGGGCGTGCTCCACGACACCGCCCGGTGGGAGTGGCTCGCGCGCGCGGCCGGGCCCGGCCGCCACGTGCTGCGCGTCATGTTCGGATCCGCCGGCACGGCTCCGGCGACCGCGGCGCTCGACGACGCCGCGGCGTTCGACCTCGCCCGCCGCGAGGCGACCGCGCTGCTGGGCGCCGAGCTCGGCACGGTGCGGGCCGCCCGCCGCGATCGCTTCACCCTCGCGCGCCCGGGCTCCGCGCTCGGGGTGGACGAGCACGCCGACACGGTGCGAGCCGCGGTGCGCGGCATCCCGGGCCTGGCCGCCGTCGGCGGGTGGCTCTCGGGCAGCGGACTGGCCCAGGTGGTCGCCGATGCCGTCGCCGAGGCGGAGCACGTGCGCCGCCGCGCGCTCTGGGGGAGCGACGCGGTCGAACCCGCCGAGTGAACCCCGGTCGGCGGATCATGTCAAGGGCGGATGCCCACAGCGGCATGCACGGCTAACCTGGACGGGAATCGCAGACGCACCACCAAGCGTGAGGGGACCTCATGAGGGGCAAGGCAGGACTCGTCATCGGAATCGCCATCGGCTATGTGCTCGGCACCCGAGCCGGCCGGGAGCGGTACGAGCAGATCAAGACGCAATGGCTCAAGGTCTGGAATCTCGATCCCGTGCAGGAGCAGGTGGGCAAGGTGAAGGACTTCGCGAAGTCCAGCGCCATGGCCCTGCCCAGCACCCTGTGGGACTCGGCCGTCAAAGTCGGCAAGGCCGCGGCATCCAAGGGAACCGCCGGACAGCGGTTGGATGCCGCCGTGAAGGCGAGCCAGGACTCGGCCGACGAGGTGAGCCGCGCCGCGCAGACCTCGGCGGAGGCCGTCGAAGACGCGGTCGACGAGGCGATCGAAGGCCGTGGCGGGGCCTGAGATGACGACCCCCCGTGGCCTCCGCGATCGCGCGGACGACAGCCTGCTGACGCTCGTCGGCGAGATTCCGGAGCTGATCCGAAACCTCGTGGTCGCCGAGGTCGAGGCGGCGAAGAAGTGGGCGGCGAAGACCTCGAAGGATGCCGGGATCGGCGTCGTCTGGGTGCTCGCCGCCCTGTTCGTGCTGTTCTGGGCGGTTCCGGTGCTGTTCACCGTCATCATCGCCGCCCTGTCGCTGGTGTGGCCGGTGTGGCTGGCAGCGCTGGTCGTGTTCGCCGTGATGCTCGTGATCACCGCGGTGCTCGCACTGCTGGGGCTGATGCGCTTCAAGCGCCTCTCGAGCCGCCAGAATCCGGTGCAGTCGATCGCCCAGGATGTGAAGGAGGTGCGCGATGAGCTCTGACGCGCCCACGAACGTGCCCGTTCCCCGCACCGCGGTGCCCCTCGGCATCGGCGATCCGGTCGAGAAGGCGCGCGCCGAGTTGAAGGCGGCGCTCGCGGCGATCGAGACGAAGGCGAACGTGCCCCGGCGCGTCGGGAACGCGGTCGACCGTGGCATCGTGAAAGCCCGCGCGTTCTCGCAGCGCAATCCCGCCGCGGCGGCCGTGGCCGTCGTCGTCGGAGCCGCCGCCGTCGGCGCGGCCGTGTGGGGACTGGTGCGCCTCTACTCGCGCTGAGCGGGTCGGATCCCTGGCGGAGCGAGCGAAAGCCGCGCAATGGACACGCCGCGCTCACAGCGACCTGTCAGCGGGGGTATGCTCGGTTCCAGGCAGTGCAATGGTGCGGACGCTGCCGATCGCGTGACCCGAGAATCACGTATCGGCTGCTCGAACGTCGGGGCGGCCGAATCCGCGCCTGAGAGCCCTGCTGATGAACCACGCCCCACACGCATCGTCTGAGAAGCCCCTCGCCGGCTGGCGCGTCCTCGTGCCCCGCGGCGGGCCGTGGGGCGACGGCGTCGCGGCGACGCTCCGACGCAAAGGTGCCAGTCCCGTGGTCGCGCCGCTCATCAACTTCGCCCCGTCGACCGACCAGGAGACCCTCGAGCAGGCGCTCGTCGATCTGTCGGCCGGCGCCTTCGACTGGCTCACGATGACCAGCGCCACGACCGTGGACGTGCTCTACGCGTACCGCGCGAAGATCCCCGCGCACACCCGGGTCGCCGCCGTCGGCGAGACCACCGCCGCCGCGCTGCAGGCGGTCGGCTACCGGGTCGATCTCGTGCCCGCCGACGACAACTCCGCGGTGGGCCTCGCCGCCGACCTCATCGCCCGTGAGCCCGAGCCGCGCGAGATCCTCACGTTGCGCAGCGAGATCGCCAAGCCCGTGCTCACCGAGACGCTCATCGGCGCCGGCCATCGGGTGCGCAGCGTCGTCGCCTACCGCACGATCGGCGTGCCGGTGTCCGACAAGGTCGCCGCCGACGTGCGATCGGGCCGGGTCAACGCGATCCTCGTGACGAGCGGCTCGGTCGCCGAGCAGGTGGTCGCGCAGTTCCCCGACATCCCCGATTCGACCCTCATCGCCGCGATCGGCCCGCGCACGGCCGCCGATGCCCGGCACGCGGGGCTCGAGGTCGACGTCGTCGCGCAGACCCAGACGGTGGACTCGCTCATCGATGCGCTCGGGTCGTTCCCGCTGCCGTACGCCGCCGACGAATTCACGCCCCGCACGGGCGTGCTGCCGCTCCCCGGGTACGAGAACTCGTGACCTCGCGCGCACCGCGCGTGGTCGTGCTCGCCGGAGGCGTCGGCGGATCGCGGTTCGTGCTCGGCGTGCGGTCCGCGCTGCGCGATCGCGGCGTCGCCGACACCGCGGCATCCCTCACGGTCGTCGTCAACACCGGCGACGACCTGTGGCTCTCGGGCGTGCGCCTGCAGCCCGACGTCGACTCGATCACCTACGCGCTGGCCGGCGTGAACGACACCGTCCGCGGGTGGGGACGCGCCGGTGACACCGAGCGCGTCAACGCCGAGCTGCAGGCGTGGGGAGCCGGCTGGCCCTGGTTCACGCTCGGCGACCTCGATCTCGGCACCCACCTCGCGCGCACCGGATGGCTGCGCGACGGGCTCACGCCCACCGCGGTGCTCGCCCGCATGGCCGAGCGGTGGCCGCTCGGCGCCCGGCTGCTGCCGATGACCGACGCCGAGGTCGACACGCGGGTGGTCTTCGCCGACGGATCGGACATGCACTTCCAGGAGTGGTGGACGCGCCACCGGGCGACCCTCGCCCCCGCCCGTTTCGAGAACCCGGGCATCGAGGCGGCTGCTGCGGCGCCCGGGGTGACCGAGGCGATCGCCGCGGCCGACGTCGTGCTCGTCGCGCCGTCGAACCCGGTGGTGTCGATCGGGCCGATCCTGGCCGTGCCTGGAATGCGCGCGGCCCTCGCCGCCGCACCGGCGCGCGTCGTCGGCGTCTCGCCGATCATCGGCGGAGAGGTCGTGCGCGGCATGGCCGACGTGTGCCTCACCGCCATCGGCGTGGAGACCTCCGCCGCGGCAGTCGCGGCCCACTACGGGGCCCGATCCTCGGGCGGACTCCTCGACGCGTGGCTGCTCGCCGAGGAAGACGCGGCTGCCGCCGACGAGGTGGCCGGGCGCGGCATCCACTCTCCCGTCGTTCCGCTGTGGATGACCGACGCCGCCACCTCGGCCGCCCTCGCCGAAGCCGCGCTGCGCACCGGCGGCGTGTGACGTGCCCGATCTCACCTGGTGGGCGTGGGTTGCCCTGGGCGCGGCGTCGCTGATCGTCGGACTGTCGAAGACCGCGGTGCCCGGCGCCGGAACCGTCGCGGTCGCGATCTTCGCGGCGGTGCTGCCGGCGCGACAGTCCACCGGCACGCTCCTGCTGCTGCTGATCGTGGCCGACATCTTCGCGGTCACGATGTACCGCCGCCACGCGAACTGGCGGGCGCTGCTGCGGCTCATGCCGGCCGTGGTCGTCGGAGTGCTGCTCGGCGTCGTGTTCCTCGCGTTCGCCGACGATGTGTGGGTCAAGCGCGTCATCGGGGTGATCCTGCTCGCGGTGATCGCGATCACGCTCGTGCGGCGGCGGCTGGGTGCGACGGCGGGCGGCGAGGGCTCGCACCGTGTGGCCTCGGCGACCTACGGCACGCTCGGCGGCTTCACCACGATGGTCGCCAATGCGGCCGGGCCGGTCATGTCGATGTACTTCCTGGCGGCGCGGTTCCCGGTGAAGGAGTTCCTCGGCACCGCGGCGTGGTTCTTCGCGATCGTGAACATCTTCAAGGTGCCGTTCTCGGTCGGGATCGGCATCATCACCGCGCCGGGACTGCTCGTGGATGCCGTGCTGGTGCCGCTCGTGGTGATCGGCGCCTTCGCCGGTCGGTGGCTGGCCTCGCGCCTGGACCAGTCGGTGTTCGAGAAGCTGGTGATCGTCTTCACGGTCGTCGGCGCGGTCTACCTGCTGGTCTCCTGAGCCGGGGGGTCCGGCGCCCACCCCGCCCGTCGGGCTACGGCCGCGCGAGCAGGGCCGCGGTGCGGGGGCCGACGCCGAGCGCGAGGGCTGCGCGCAGCTGGGCCGCCGTGTCGACGTCGCGCCGCAGCGTCGAGTCGGGTTCCACGGCCAGCGCCGTGCACCCGAGTGCCACGTGGCGGGCGAACGATCCGTCGCCGAACGACGAGCGCCACGCCACGCCCGGCGCGGCCGTCACCAGGGTCGAGCCCGTGCCCTCGCCGTCGGCGACGACGGCCCGATCGCGGGATGCCGCGGCCCGCAGCGCCGCACCCAGATCGTCGGCGCGCAGGGCGGGCAGGTCGCCGAGCAGCGCGGCGCGCGGCATCCCCTCACCGGCTGTCGCGATCCCGAGGGCGATCGCTCCGTCGAGCCCCGCCGGGGCGATGCCCGCCCCGGGGCGTCCGGCGACGGCATCGGCCGCGGCGCGCTCGCGGGCGAACGTCTCATCGACCCACCGCACGCCGGGGATGTCGCCCGCGTGCGCGGGCAGGGCGGCGTCGTCGGTGACCACGATCACCCGCGCGACCTCGTCGCACACCGCCACCGCCGCGACGGTGTCGAGCGCGATCGCCCGTGCCAGCGTCGCGCGGTCCACCCCGTCGACGGACAGGCGGGACTTCCCCCGGGCCGGATCCTTGACCGGCACGACGACCGCCCAGCCCGCGGCGGCCGGGCTCGCCGTCACGCTCCGAACCGCGCGCGCAGTCGCGGCAGGATCTCGGTGCCGTAGCGGCGCAGGAACGCCTCCTGGTCGTGGCCGGGGTCGTGGAAGACCAGGTGCCGGAAGCCCAGCGACACGTACCAGGCGATCCGTTCGACGTGCTCGTCGGGGTCGTCCGAGACGATGAACCGCGACGCCGCGCGCTCGATCGGCAGTTCCTCGCCGAGCCGCTGCATCTCGATCGGGTCGTCGATGCCCATCTTCTCCTCGGGCGTGAGCGCCAGCGGAGCCCAGAACCGCGTCTTCTCCTGCGCGGCCTCGAGCGTCTCGTCGAGCGAGACCTTGATCTCCATGAGGGTGTCGATCGATCCCGGTGCGCGGCCCTCCTTCGACAGGCCCTCCTCGAGCGCCGGCAGCAGCGTGTCGGTGTAGAGCTCGCGCTTCTTGCCCGAGGTGGTGATGAAGCCGTCGGCGATCCGGCCCGCGAGGCGCGTCGCGGCCGGGCCGGCGGCGCCGATGTAGATCGGCACCGGCTGGTCGAGCTTGTCGTAGATCGTGATGTTCTTCGCGTGGTAATACGTGCCGTCGAAGTTCACCCTGTCTTCCGACCACAGGCGCCGGATGAGGCCGATCGCCTCCTTCAGCCGCTGGAACCGCTCCGGCGGCTCGGGCCACGTGATGCCGAGGTTCGCCTCGTTGAGCGCCTCGCCGGTGCCGACGCCCAGGATCACCCGCCCCGGGTAGAGCACGCCGAGGGTCGCGAAGTCCTGTGCGACGACGGTGGGGTTGTACCGGAAGGTCGGGGTCAGCACCGATGTTCCGATCAGCACCTTCGAGGTGCGCGCCCCGAGCGCGCCGAGCCAGGGGATGGATGCCGGGGCATGCCCGCCCTCGTGCAGCCAGGGCTGCAGGTGGTCGGAGATGAACACCGAGTCGAACCCGACCTCCTCCGCGAGCACCGCGTAGTCCAGCAGCTCGCCGGGGCCGAACTGCTCGGCGGAGGCCTTGTAGCCGAACCGGATGGGAATCATCACGCATCTCCTCTCTGCACGTCCGCCCGGGCGGACGCGAACTCCGAACCGTCCGCGCGCGCCAGTCGCGCCCGGAACGCGTCGACGGTGCCCGGCCACAGCAGCGTCAGCCGCCCCGACCGCTCGTCGACGTACCAGTTGCGGCAGCCGCCGGTCATCCAGGGGGTGGATGCCGCGGCCGCCGCGATCTCCTCGGTGTAGGCCGCTTCGGCCGCCGGCTCGACCCGCAGCACGCCGCGCCGCGCGCGCACGAGGCACCGCACCGCGTAGGCGGCCTGCTCCTCGATCATGAGCACCGACGAGGAGTGCCCGAGCGCGGCGTTCGGGCCGTCGAGCACGTACATGTTGGGGAAGCCTGCGACCACCGTGGAGCCGAACGAGGTCATGCCGCCCGACCAGTGGTCGGCGAGGGTGCCGTCTTCGCCGGTGACGAGGTCGGCGTACGGCTGCTGCGTGGTCGCGAAGCCGGTGGCGAGCACGAGTGCGTCGGCGTCGTGACGGGTGCCGTCGTCGGCGATCAGCGTCGCGCCCTCCACCGAGGCAAGGCCCGCGGTCACGAGCGTGACCGCCGGCGAGGCCACCGCCGGATAGAAGTCGTCGGAGAGCAGCACGCGCTTGCACCCGAACGCGTAGTCGGGGGTGAGCGCCGCGCGAAGCGCCGGGTCGGCGACCTGCGCCGCGAGGTGCGCGAGCGCGCTCTCCTGCGCGGCGCGCGCCGCCGCGGCATCCCCCGATCGCGACGCGAACCGCGCCTCGCCCTCGGCGTAGAGGGCGGCCCGCAGGCGCGCGAGCTCGCCGGGGTGCGTCGCCAGCCGTGTGCGCTCGGCCTCGGTGTAGGGGTGGGCGCCGCGGGGGACGATCCAGGCCGGCGTGCGCTGGAACACCGTGACGCGCGCCCCCTGCCGCACGAGCGTCGGAACGAGCTGCACGGCGCTCGCCCCGGTGCCGACGATGCCGACCTGGGCGTCGGTCAGGTCGACCGAGTGGTCCCAGCGCGAGGAGTGGAACAGCGGGCCGGGGAATGTCTCGAGCCCGTCGATCTCGGGGATCCTCGGCTCGGTGAGCCGGCCGCAGGCGAGCACGAGCGAGCGGGCCGTCACCTCGCCGCGCGAGGTGGAGAGGCGCCACAGGTCGCGGTCGGCATCCCAGCGCGCCGACAGGAGCGCCGTGCGCAGTCGCAGCCGGACGCCGAGATCCTCCGCGTCGGCGACCCCGAGGAGGTAGCGGCGGATCTCGTCGCCGCGCGCGTACAGCCCCGACCAGTCCGGGTTCGGGTGGCTCGCGAACCCGTAGAGGTGGGCCGGCACGTCGCACGCCACCCCCGGATACGTGTTGTCGCGCCACGTGCCGCCGACCGATCCGGCCCGCTCGAGCACCACGAAGTCGTCGATACCGGCGCGGCGCAGGGCGATCGCCATGCCGAGTCCGGCGAACCCGGCCCCGACGACGGCGACCTCCACCGGCTCGGTCATGGCCGTGCCCCCGCGTCGCCGTACGTGGTCGTGCGCACCCGGAACGGGCGGAACATGCGGGCAGCGATCGCGGCGGCATCCGCCACCGGCAGTTCGAGACCGTGCTCGATGCCCGCCTCGGGCTTGACCCGCCCGTCGAGCAGAGTGCCGCCGAGGTCGTCGCCGCCCGATCGCAGCAGCACCGCTCCGGTGTCGCGGCCGACCCGGGTCCACGGGATCTGGATGTGCGGGATGCTGCCCGACAGCATCAGCCGCGAGACGGCCACCATGGCGCGGTGCTCGTCGATCGCGGCGCGGCCGGGCACGAGCGGCACCCCGCCGGCGGGGCCGGGCAGCGGGATCGGCACGAACTCGGTGAAGCCGCGCGTCTCGTGCTGGATCGCGCGCAGTGCGCGCAGGTGCGCGATACGCTCGGCCGCGGTCTCGACGTGGCCGTAGAACAGCACGCTCGTCGAGCGGAAACCGGCGCGGTGCGCGGCCGTGATGCCCTCGACCCACCCATCGATCTCCAGGTCGCCGGGTGCGACGAGCGCCCGCACGCGCTCGCTCAGCACCTTGACGCCGGTGCCGGGCACGGTGTCCACGCCCACGGCGCGCATCGCCGCGAGGGCCCCGTCGAGTCCGAGCCCGCCGCGGTCGGCGAGGTCGCGCACGTCCTGCGGGCGGTAGGCGTGGAGGTGGATGCCGGGCACCGCGTCTTTGATCGCCCGCGCGATGTCGAGGTAGGCCTCCGCCTCGACCTCGGCCGGAAGGAGCCCCTGCACGCAGACCTCCGTCGCGCCGAGCGCGGCGGCGTCGACGGCGATGGCTGCCGCGTCGTCGAGCGTGAACGCGCCGGGCGCGGTCGGGGCGCCCCGCGTGAAGCCCGACGAGGTGAGGTTGCGGTTGACGACGAGGGTGATCGCCTCGCCGACCGTGTACCGGCGCACGTCGTCGGCCGTGGCCGCGAGGGCGTCGAGGTCGTCGCCGGTCGCGGCGAGCAGGCGCGCCCACTCGGCGTCGTCGAGGCTCAGCGGGTCGGCGGCGGCCCGCTCGACCCGGCGCCGGAACGTGTCCGGCCCTTCGTCCGGCTGCGCGGCCGGGTGCCCCACCACCGCGCCCGCAGCGGCCAGCCCGGTCGCGGGGTCGGCCAGGGCCGCCACCGGCGCCCGCATCGCCTGATCGAGCCAGGTCGCGGCATCCCGCACGAACTCGGGGTGGGCGGTGAGGCGCTCGCGCAGGGTGTAGCCGAGGTCCGCGGTCTTCGCCCCGAGGTCGTCGACGTGCGGCCAGGGCCGTTCCGGATTGACGTGGTCGGCGGTCAGCGGCGAGACGCCGCCCCAGTCGTCGATGCCCGCGCGCACGAGGAGGGCGAACTCGGCCGGGGCGGAGAGGTTCGGCGGCACCTGGATGCGCATGTGCGCGCCCATCACCAGTCGGGCGACGGCCACGGCGGCGACGTACTCGATGAGGTCGGCGTCGGGTGCGTCCTGCATGGCGGTGCGGGGCTTGGCGCGGAAGTTCTGGACGATGATCTCCTGCACGTGCCCGTGCCGGGCGTGCAGGTCGCGCAGCGCGACGAGCGACTCGGCCCGGTCGCGCACGGTCTCGCCGATGCCGACGAGGATGCCGGTGGTGAACGGCACGCGCGCGCGGCCGGCATCGTCGATGACCCGGAGGCGCAGGGCCGGGTCCTTGTCGGGGGATCCGTAGTGCACCTGGCCGGGCTCCTCGTGGAGTCGGCGCGAGGTGGTCTCGAGCATCATGCCCATCGACGGCGCCGTCGGGCGCAGCGCGACCAGCTCGTCGGCGGTCATGACCCCGGGGTTCAGGTGCGCGAGCATGCCGGTCTCGGCGGTGATGAGCCGCGCGATGTGCCCCACGTAGTCCAGCGTCGAGGCGAAGCCGTGCTCGTCGAGCCACGCGCGCGCCTCGGGCCACCGCTCCTCGGGCCGATCACCGAGGGTGAGGAGGGCCTCCTTGCACCCCATCGCCGCGCCCTGTCGCACGACGGCGAGAACCTGCTCGGGCGACATGAAGACGGGCTTGCGCTTCTTGAGCAGCTGCCCGGGGGTGTCCACGAAGATGCAGTAGTGGCAGCGGTCGCGGCACAGCGTGGTGAGCGGCACGAACGCCTTGCGGGAGTACGTGATGACGCCCGCGCGGCCGGCAGCGGCCAGCCCGGCATCCCGCAGCGACCCCGCGACGGCGAGCACGGCGTCGAGATCGGCCCCGCGCGCGCCGAGCAGCGCCGTGGCGTCATCGACCGTGAGCGGGGCGCCGCCCGCCGCGCGATCGAGCGCGTGCGCGATCGGCGTGCTCGTGGGCGGGGACGGCTCGAGCAGGGTCACTGCACCAGTCTTGCACCGCGGGCGCGGCCGGGCGCCGTGGAGGGGTGCCCTGGCGGTGCCGGGATCGTTGTGCTCCTGTAAGCAAACCGGTCGAAGCGGCATGCCCTTGCTGGCAGACTGAGGGGGTGGTGACCCTGCTGCTCGATTCGACCCGCCTCGAGGTGGTGCTGTCGGGTGCGGAGCGCGCGATGGCATTCCGCAAGGGGAATGTCGTCATCGAGCGTTCGCAGATCACCAAGGTGCAGCTCACCGAGGACTGCTGGACGTGGCTGCGCGGCATCCCGAGCCCCGGCACGCACGTCCGCGGGCTGGTCGCCATGGGCACGTGGAAGGCGGCCGGAGGCGACGACTTCGTGATCGTCCGCCGCCACCGGGCCGGCGTGGTCATCGATCTCGCGGGCCACCCCGACTTCGAGCGGCTCACGCTCACCACCCGGCACGGACTCGCGCTCGTGCAGGCGCTGCGCGTGGACGCGCCCGCCGAGGCGGCCGCCGACGTCGTCGACATCGCCGCAGGCGTCAGCTGACGTCGCGCCGCCAGCTCGTGAGGAGGCCGAGCAGCACCGTCACCACGGCGTAGCCGAGCAGTACGAGCCCGCCGACCCACCACTCGAGCGGATCCTCGGTGGGAAGGTCCGTCGAGGCGGTGAGCAGGCTCGCGCCGACGAGTGCGTCGCTCGCGGCTCCCGGCAGGAACCGCGTGACGTCGGTGAGTCCGTCCACGAAGCCCGCGGCGGTGCGCGCGACCGGTTCGAGGAACTGCGTGAACACGAGCACGCCCACGATCGCCCCCACCTGGTTGCGCACCAGGGCGCCAGTGCCGATGCCGATCAGCACCCAGAGCACGAAGGCCAGCAGCATCCTGCCGAACATGGCCCACGTGTCGACACTCGTCAACTGGGCGTCGATGTCGAAGCCGAGCAGGAACCCGACCGACGGGCCGACGGATGCCGCGATGCCGACGATCCCGTACAGAGCGCCCAGCAGCACGCCCACGAGGAGCTTGGCGACCAGCACCATGCCCCGCCGCGGGGTGGCCAGGAAGGTCGGCGTGAGCGTGCGGTGGCGGAACTCGCCGGTCACCATCAGCGTGCCGATCAGCAGCGGGAAGACGTACCCGACCGCCGTGGCGGTGCTGTAGAGCACGGGCGCGAGGCCGTCTTCGGGGATCGTGGGCGCGTCGCCGGGCAGCGAGCCGGTCGCCGACGCCGCGAAGACGAACCCGAGCACGGCGGCCGTGAAGCCCACGTAGGCGAAGAGAACGATGGCGAGCACCCACCACATCGCCGTGGTGAACTGCTTGGTCGACTCCGAGCGCGTGGCGGTGGCGAGGCTCATCGCTGCTCACCTTCCTCGCGGGTCTGGTCGGCGGTGACGGGTTCGGCCTCGGGGCCGCCGGCTGTCTCGGGCGGTGCATCGAAGGCCGCGAAGAAGCGATCGGCCTCGACGTCGGCGTCGGTCTTCTCGTAGTGCTCCCACGGGCGGTCATCGGTGTCGTCGCGGGGCTCCGGGAAGGGAAGGGAAGCCTCGGCCTCGGGCTCCTCGTCGGCGATCGGCTCGGGTGCTGTGTCTTCGACCTGCTCGGGCTCGGGCTCCGGCTCCGGTTCTGCTTCGGCAACGGGCTCAGGCTCAGGCTCAGGCTCTGCTTCGGCGACGGGCTCGGGCTCCGGCTCTGCTTCGGCGACGGGCTCGGGCTGCGGCTCCGGCTCCGGCTCCGGCTCCGGCTCCGGCTCCGGCTCCGGCTCGGGCTCGGGCTCGGGCTCCGGTTCTGCTTCGGCGACGGGCTCAGGCTCGGGCTCGGGTTCTGCTTCGGCGATCGGCTCGGGTTCCCCCTCAGGCTCGGCCTCGGGTTCCGGCTCGGCCTCCGGAGCATCCCCGACCCCTGCCGCGCTCTCGTGCATCCGGGTGCCGTTGACGAGTTCGAGGAAGATCTCCTCCAGCGCCGGTCCCCGGCGATGCAGCGACGAGAGGGCGATGCCCGCGCCGGCGGCCAGCGCGCCGAGCGAGGCGGGGTCGCTCGAGCGCACGGTGAGACCGGTACGCAGCACCTCGTAGCCGATGCCCGCGGCATCCAGCGCCCGCATCAGCGCCGCGCGATCGGGCGCATCGACGACGGTTGCGTGCTCGGCGGGATCGGCGAGCTCTTCGATGCCGCCCTCGAAGACGAGCCGCCCGCGCGAGATGATCAGGAGGGCGTCGACGGTCTGCTGGATCTCGGCGAGCAGGTGCGACGAGACGAACACCGTGCGCCCCTCGCCGGCGAGGGTCTGGAGGAATCCGCGCAGCCACTTGATGCCCTCGGGGTCGAGGCCGTTGGCCGGCTCGTCGAGCACCAGCACGCCGGGATCGCCGAGCAGCGCGTAGGCGAGGCCCAGGCGCTGCCGCATGCCGAGCGAGTAGCCGCCCGCCTTGCGACCCGCCGCATCTGCGAGCCCGACGAGACCGAGCACCTCGTCGACCCGCGCGTTCGGCAGCCCGCCCGCCCGCGCGTAGACCTTGAGGTGGTTGGCGCCCGTGCGCCCCGGGTGGAAGCTCGACGACTCCAGCACCGCCCCGACCGCGCGCATCGGCTGCCGCAGCTTCGCATGCGGCACGCCGCCGATGGTCGCGGCGCCCGAACTCGGCGTGACGAGGCCGAGCAGCATGCGCATCGTGGTGGTCTTGCCGGCGCCGTTGGGACCGAGGAATCCGGTCACGGTGCCGGGCTCGACACGGGCGGTGAAATCAGAGACGGCGGTGACGGCGCCGAAGCGCTTCGTCACCGCGGAGAATTCCAGCACCTGTCCGTCGGGCATCCGAACCCTCTCGTCGTCGGGAGTCGATCCTCCTTATCTTTGCGGAAACGTCACGGGAACGGCAGAGGCGCACAAGGGTAACGTTGCGCAGGTGACCGAAGCCGCTGAGCCCACCGTCCTGACCCGCACCGAGGGCGGTGTCGGCCACCTCACGCTCAATCGCCCGCGGGCGATCAACGCCCTCGACCTCGGCATGATCGAGACCCTGTCGGCGACACTCGATCGCTGGGAGCGTGACACCGAGGCCGACCTCGTGCTGCTCGACGGCGCGGGCGATCGGGGACTGTGCGCCGGCGGCGACGTGCGCGGGCTCGCGGAGCAGATCCGCGGCGGCCAGCCGGAGCTCACCGCGCACTTCTTCCGCGCCGAGTACGCCCTGAACGCGCGCATCGCGGAGTACCCGAAGCCGTTCGTGGCGCTTGCCGACGGCATCACCATGGGAGGCGGAATCGGTCTCGCCGGCCACGCCGCGATCCGCGTGGTCACCGAGCGCTCGAAGCTCGCGATGCCCGAGACGCGCATCGGCTTCACTCCCGACGTCGGCGGCACGTGGCTGCTCGCCCACGCCCCGGGCCGGCTCGGCGAGTACCTCGGTCTGACGGGCGCGGTGATGGATGCCGCAGACGCCGTCTACGCCGGGTTCGCCGATCACCTCGTACCGTCGGAGAACCTCGACGCCCTGCGCGACGCGTTCCGCACGCGCGCCGACCCGTCGAGTCCGACCGAGCTCGTGCTCCTGTTCGACGAGACGCCGGGTCCCTCGACCCTCGAGGCCGCGCGCGCGTGGATCGACGACGCCTTCTCGGCCGACACCGTCGGGGAGATCATCGCGCGCCTCCGGGCGCGGCCCGAGCCCGCGGCATCGACCACCGCCGACACGCTCGAGGGCCTCGCCCCGACCGGGCTCGCCGTGACGCTCGCCGCCATCCGCCGCGCCCGCGGGCTTCCCGACCTGCGCGCGGCGCTCGCCCAGGAGTACGGACTGGTGATGTGGTTCGCGACGACGCAGCCCGACCTCGTCGAGGGGATCCGCGCGCAGCTCATCGACAAGGACCGCTCGCCGCGCTGGCAGCCGGCCACGCTCGCCGAGCTCGACCCCGCCGTGATCGACGCGGCCTTCGCGTTCGAGCCCGCACTGCCGCTCTGGGCGGAGGACTGACCCGGTGTTCGACAGTCCGCTCTCCGCCTCGGCGTACGAGGTGCTCGCCGTCGAGCCCGACATCGATGACGAGGCGCTGCGCAAGGCGTACCGGCTGCGGCTGCGGCAGACCCACCCCGACACCGGGGGAGATGCGGCCATGTTCATCCAGGTGCAGCGGGCGTGGGAGCTCGTCGGCACGGCGGAGGCGCGCGCCGCGTACGACCGCGGCCACGGCTTCGGCGCCGCTGCGGCGCCGGAGTGGGCGGGCTGGCAGGCACCGCGCACCGAGACGCGCGACACGCGTCCCCGCGCCCGGTCGTACGGCCACCCGGGCGGCTGGCGGCGCGAGCGGTACCTGACGCTCATCCGCGAGTGGGCCGGTCGCGGCGTCGAACTGTCCGATCCCTACGACCCGGCGCTCGTGCGTCGCGCACCCCATGACATCAAGCGGCTCCTGGCCGACGCGCTCGCCGAAGAGGCGACCGCCCGCGTCATCTCCGATCTCGGCATGGGCTACACGGTGTGGCACGACGTGTACGCCGGCGGCCGGGGTGCCGGCCCCGACGTGAAGCTCGACCACATCGTGCTGGGCCCGAGCGGCCTGTACGGGGTGCTCTCGGAGGACTTCGGCGGACCCGTGCGCCTCAAGCGCGGCGAGCTCATCGGCGACGGCGTGGGCGGCGCCCCGATCGCCGAGCTCGTCGCCCGCATGCGGGTCATCGCCCGCGCGGCCGGCGTGCGCTTCAGCGGTGCGATCGTCGTGCTCCCCGACGAAGACGTCGAGCACCCCATCGACGAGATCGGCAAGGTCAAGGGGATGCCGGTGGCCGTGGCATCCCGCAGCGCACTGTCGGCCGTGCTGCGGCGCGGCATCACCGGCGCGCGCTCCCTCGGCGGCAACGAGGTCTTCGACGTGCGCACGAGGCTGCAGCAGACCGCCCAGTTCGTCTAGTCGGGTCGGACTGCCTGGCGCCCGTGCGTCGGAGATCTGCCGTCGTGCGGAGCATCCGACGCAGAATCGCCGAACGAGCGCAGATCTCCGAACGAGCGCGGCAGGGCGCGGCATCCACCGGCGCGCTGTTCGCGCCGCGGGGACGTCAATAGACTCGCAGCCAGAAGCGAGGAGCAAGCCATGCAGCTCAGCACCGAGACGTTCGACGTGGCCGCCAGAAAGCACGCCTTCTCCGGTGTCGTCACCATCGACGTGGGCGACGAGCGAACCTTCGAGCGCTGCCGGGGGTTCGCGCATCGCGCCTTGGCCGTTCCGAACACTCCGGACACGCAGTTCGGCATCGCCAGCGGCAGCAAGATGTTCACGGCGCTCGCGGTGATGCGGCTCGTCGAAGACGGGATGCTGCGCCTCGACCAGCCGGTGCGAGAGGTGCTCGGCGCAGACCTGCCGCTCATCGACGACGCCGTCACGATCGAGCAGCTGCTCTCGCATACGTCCGGGATCGGTGACTACCTCGACGAGGACAGCGACGGGGAGGTCTTCGACTACGTGCTCACGCGTCCGGTGCACGAGCTGACCACCGCAGCCGCCTTCCTGCCGATGCTCGACGGCTTTCCGCAGTCGTTCCCGCCCGGGCAACGCCTGGCCTACTGCAACGGCGGCTACATGGTGCTGGCGGTCGTGATCGAGCGGATCACCGGCGAGGTGTTCCACGACGTGGTGCGCCGGCTCGTGCTCGCCCCGGCGGGGCTCGCGCACACGGACTACCTGCGACTCGATGAGCTGCCCGCGACGGCCGCGGTCGGGTACGTGTTCGACACGGGCGACCGGGCCAACACGCTCCACCTGCCGGTGCTCGGCAACGGCGACGGGGGTGCGTTCACGACCGCCGGCGACCTGCACCGGTTCTGGCGCGCGTTCCTCGCCGGCGCGATCGTGTCGCCCGACACCGTGGCCGAGATGATCCGACCCCGCGGCGAGATCCCCGGCGAGGACATGTGGTGCGGGCTGGGCGTGTACTCGATCGATCCGGGCGGCACCGTGCTCGCGATCGAGGGCTACGACGCCGGTGCGTCGTTCCGCTCCACGCACATCGTCGCGTCGCAGACGACGGTGAGCGTGCTGGGCAACAGCTCCGAGGGCGCATGGCCGCTCATCTACACGCTCGCCGAGGCGATCGAGGCCGAGTCGGGGTCCTGACCGGCGCGGCGGCGGCTCTCAGTCGAGGCCGAGGAGCTCCAGCGGGTGGGTGAGGCGCCACCAGGCGTCGGGCGGCCCGATGTCGTCGGCGAGCCGGAGGCTCACGGTCGTGGCATCCAGAGGACCGGTCACCGACAGCGCACCCACGTCGTTGCCGGCGGTGCGGCTGTCTTCGAGCGCGAAGTTCGTCACGACCTCGCCGATGCCGCCGTTCCACAAGATCACCGACGCATCGGCCGCCGTCACGATGTCGACCTGATCGCCCCACTCCGTCTCGACCGAGCCCGCCACCGTGCCGGCCGGCACCGAGGGCTTCAGCTGCAGCTCGAGTTCGAGCTGGGTGTAGAGGGCACGGGATGCCGCGATCCGCGCCTCCTCGTCAGGCTGGCCCAGCACCGCGGCGTAGAGGCGCACCGGGGTCTCGCCGACCGTGATGTCCTTGGCCGACAGGAGGTTCCAGCGGTCGAGGGTGCCGGTCTTGATGCCGATCACGCCGGGGTCGGCGAGCAGCGCGTTGGTGTTCTCGACGAGCCCCGCACCCGGCAGCTCCACCGAGCGCTTGGCGACGATCTCGGCGATCACCGGGTTCTCGAGCGCCTTCTGCGCGAGGGTGATGAGGGCGGCCGGGCTCGCCGCGTTGCGCGAGTCCATGCCGGTCGGCTCGACGATCGTCACGCCGGGCACACCGTGGCTGGTGAGCCACTGCTGGGCCGCGTCGGCGAACACCGCGTCGGAGGGCCACCAGTTACCCGCGAGGCGGTCGGCGTAGTTGTTGGCCGAGCCGATGAGCATGCCCTCGAGCATCTGGTACTGCGAGAGTTCGCCGCCCACGGGCACATCGAGCGCGGACTCGCCGCGGGCCCGATACGACCAGTAGTTCAGGTTGTCGGCGAACGAGAAGCGGAACGAGATCCCCGCCTCGCCGACGGCGAGCGGCGACTCGTCGAGCACGAGGAGCGCGGTCACGACCTTGGTGATGCTCGCGATCGCGGCGGCATCGGCGCTGGAGGCCGGCACTCCGCCGATGCCATCGACCGTCACCGCCGCCGACCCCTCGGCCGGCCATGGCAGGGCGGTCGCCGGTGCGGGCGCGGGTTCGACCGTGATCGGCGACACCGTCGGCTCGACGGCGTTGAGCGGCCACAGGAGCATCGCGATCGTGTACGCGGCGACGACAAGCACGGCCAGGGCCGTGGGCACGATCACGCCCGCGCGGATGAGCGACCGGCGCGGACGGTGGGCGAGCAGATCCTGATTGACGAATGTCGGCTGGGTGATCGGGCGCGGGGTGACGCGCTCCTCGTCGAGCCACGCCAGCGCCACGTGGGCGGGCGGGGCGTCAGGGGCGGGGGATGCCTCGGCGGGCAGCATCCCGTCGGGGAGCACCTCGGTCTCGGCGAGCTCGTGCTCCTGCTCGAGCGGCTCGACCGGGAGCGTCTCGGCGGGGGCCGCGTCGACCGGGCCCGTTCCGGCGAGAGCCTCGTCTACTGGGACGCCCTCGATCGGAACGGTGTCGTCGGTGATCGTCGAGCCGGCCTCGGAGTCGTGCGGCTCGGTCGGGATCGGCCCGGTGCGCGCCGCGCGGCGCGTGGTGGGGGCAAGCGGTTCCTCGACGGTCACGTGTCAAAACTACCGTCTCGCCCCGGGCTATACTCATCCGCGAAACCACGGGAGTCCGGCGAGCCGGGCTGAGAGGAAGCGATCCGCGCTTCGACCGTCGAACCTGATCCGGATCATGCCGGCGCAGGGAGGAGTGAAATGAACACGTCTTCGTCCGTTTCCGAGACCGCCACGGACGCCCGTCCGACGCGCACCTACCGATGGCGCGTCGTCGACATCGTCGTCGCCGCGGTGCTCGGCGTCGCGATCGGCCTCGTCTTCTGGGGCTGGAACACCGTCGGCTACGCCTGGTTCATCGCCATGGACGGGCTCACCCCGGGCCTGGGCGGCATCGCCGTCGGCATCTGGCTGATCGGCGGCGTCATCGGCGGCCTCGTCATCCGCAAGCCCGGCGCCGCGCTGCTGGTCGAGGTGATCGCCGCGATCGTCTCGATGCTCATCGGCAACGTGTGGGGCGTGTCGACCCTGCTGTCCGGCCTCGTGCAGGGCCTCGGCGCCGAGCTCATCTTCCTGCTCTTCCTCTACCGCCGGTTCACGCTTCCGGTCGCGATGCTCGCCGGTGTCGGCGCGGCCGTGGGCGCGTGGGTGTTCGAGCTGTTCTACGGCTCCTCGCCCAACATCCTCAAGACGCTCGAGTTCAACACCATCTACCTGGTGTCGCTCGTGGCGTCGGGAGCGCTTCTGGCAGGGCTCGTCGGCTGGCTCGCCGTCAAGGCGCTGGCGGCGACAGGTGCGCTGAACCGCTTCGCCGCCGGACGCGAAGCGCGACGCGAGGTCTGAGATGACCGGCGGTCACCCGGCCCGGGTCACCGCGGCGGGGTGGGGCTGGCGCTACGCCGGGCGGCGTGCGCCGGCCGTCGCCGACGTCACGTTCACGATCGAGCCGGGCGAGCGCGTGCTGCTCCTCGGCGCCTCGGGAGCGGGCAAGTCCACGCTGCTGGCGGGCATCGCCGGGCTGCTCGGCGGCGCCGACGAGGGCCACGAGTCGGGTGCGCTGCTCGTCGACGGAGAGCGGCCCGAGGCGCAGCGCGGTCGCGTCGGCCTCGTGCTGCAGGACCCCGACGCGGGCGTCGTGCTCTCGAAGGTCGGTGACGACGTCGCGTTCGGCTGCGAGAACCTCGGTGTGCCGGCGGCGGAGATCCCGGCGCGGGTCGCCGAGGCGATGCGCGCGGTCGGGCTCGATGTGCCGCCCTCGCGGGCGACGAAAGCCCTCTCCGGCGGTCAGAAGCAGCGCCTCGCGCTGGCCGGCGTGCTCGCGATGCGGCCAGGAGTTCTCCTGCTCGACGAGCCCACCGCGAACCTCGACCCCGACGGCGTCGCCGAGGTGCGCGCCGCCGTCGAGCACGCCGTCGCCGAGACCGGCGCCACCCTCATCGTGATCGAGCACCGCACCGCCGTGTGGGCCGACCTCATGGACCGCGTGATCGTGGTCGGCGCCGACGGCGGCCTGCTCGCCGACGGCGCGCCCGACGAGGTGTTCGCCGCGCACGGCACCGCCCTCGCCTCCGCCGGCGTCTGGGTGCCCGGACGCGCTGTCGACCTGCCCGTCCTGCCCGAGGTCGATCCCTCGGTGGATGCCGCGCTCGCGGCATCCACTCTGTCGATCTCCCGCGACGGACGGGGGATCGTGCAGCGGGATCTCGACGTGCGCGTGCCGCGCGGCGCGGCAACCGCGATCACCGGCCCCAACGGCGCGGGCAAGTCGACGCTCGCCCTGACGCTCGCGGGCCTGCTGCCCGAGGCGGCGGGCGAGGTGGTCGCGGCCCCCGACCTCGCCGCCCGCTCGGGACGGCGCCCGTCGCGCTGGCGCTCGCGGGAACTGCTGACCCGCATCGGCACAGTGTTCCAGGAGCCCGAGCACCAGTTCCTCGCCCAGACCGTGCGCGACGAGCTCGCCATAGGACCACGGTCGCGCAAGGTCGCCCCGGCGGAGGTCGACCGCATCGTCGACGACCTGCTCGACCGCCTGCACCTCGCCCCCCTCGCGCTCGCGAACCCCTTCACCCTGTCGGGCGGGCAGAAGCGCCGCCTCTCGGTCGCGACCGTGCTCGCCGATGCGCCGCCGGTGATCGTGCTCGATGAGCCGACGTTCGGGCAGGACCGCCGCGGCTGGATCGAGCTGGTCGCGCTGCTGCAGGACGAGATCGCCCGCGGCACCACCGTCGTCGCCGTGACCCACGACGCCGACGTGCTCCACCACCTCGGTGGCCACCGCATCGCCCTCGCGCCCGGCGCCCTCACTCTCTCGAGCGGTGCGGCATGACGTGGCTCGACGGGGTGAACCCGGTCACCAAGATCCTGCTGGCGCTGCTGCTGTCGGTGCCGCTGTTCGCGTCGATCGATGCCACGAGCGCCCTCGTCGCGATCGCCCTCGAGCTCGCGTGCCTGCCGCTGACCGGGCTCGCCCTGCGCACCGTGGCCCTGCGGATGCTCCCGATCGTGCTGTTCGCGCCGGTCGCGGGGGTGAGCATGCTGCTGTACGCCGAACCGGGCGGCGAGGTCTACTGGTCGTTCTGGTACGCCACGATCAGCGACGACTCGATCGCGCTCGCGATGGCGGTGTCGCTGCGCGTGGTCGCCCTCGGGCTGCCGACGATCCTCCTGTTCGGGCGCACCGATCCCACCGAGCTCGCCGACGCCCTCGCCCAGGTGGCGAAGCTGCCGAGCCGCTTCGTGCTCGGCGTGCTGGCCGGCACCCGCACGCTCGGGCTGTTCCTCGACGACTGGCGGAGCATGGGCCTCGCCCGCCGCGCCCGGGGAGTGGGGGATGCCGGAGCCCTGCGCCGCTTCTTCTCGATGGCCTTCGTGCTGCTGGTCTTCGCGGTGCGCCGCGGGACCAAGCTCGCGATGGCGATGGAGGCGCGGGGCTTCGGGTCGGGCATCCCGCGCACGTGGTCGAGGCCGTCGCGGCTGCACCGGCGCGATCTCGTCGCCGTCGCCGGCGGGAGCCTGATCATGGCGCTCGCGATCGCGGCGGCGGTGGCTGCGGGCACGTTCCGCTTCGTCTGGTCCTGAGCGCGCGCCCGCGGCGCGCCCCGGTCACAGCTCGCGCGTGCGCGCCCCCGACGTGCGGCCGCCGACCTCCACCTGCCGGCCGAGATCGCGCACGTGCGTGGAGAGGCGCGAGCCTGCCCCCTGCGTGATGTCGAGGCCGCGGCCGAGGGCCGCGCTCAGCCGCACGGCGGCGGCGCCGGTGGCCTCGTCCTCGCGGATACCGAGGCTCGGCGCGAACATGCGCGCGCGAACCCGGCCCTTGTGCTCGTCGAGCCAGGCCCACACGTAGTGCGCGCCGAACCCGTACGCGTCGGGGTCGACCGCCTCTACCGCCTCGGGGGAATCAAGCTGCTCGAGGTCGAAGTCGGGGGCCCAATCCGGCCTGGCTGTGACGAACACGAGGTCGCCCTCTGCACGCACGCGCACCCGCCCGGCGGGCACCGTGAGCGAGCGGATGTCGTCGCCTGCGTCGCGCAGCCACGCGGCGAGGCCCACCGTCGGGTGCCCGGCGAACGGGAGCTCCCGCGACGGGGTGAAGATGCGGGCGCGGGCGTCGTGCGCGGTGACCTCGTCGATGAAGATCGTCTCGCTGAAGCCGGCGTCGCGCGCGATCTCCTGTTCCCGGCCGCGGGTGGATGCCGACGACCAGACGATCCCGAGCGGATTCCCGTGCTCGCCGGACTCATCGACGAACACATCGACGACGCTGAGGAGGAGGCTCATGATCGCCGATTCTGGCAGGGCGGGGGGCCTGCTGCCAACGGGGGCGGGCCGCTGCGGCGCGCGGGTACGCTGAGGGGCGGGCACCCTGGTGGTCGTTGAGACTGGGTGTCGCGTAGGGTGAGATGCAATTCCGCCGTTCGAAGGAGAACACATGGACATCAGCGGAGCCTCCGCGCTCGTCACCGGCGGTGCGAGCGGACTGGGCCTGGCCACCGCACGCCGCCTCGCGGCATCCGGAGCAGCGGTCACGATCGTCGACCTGCCCACCTCCGCCGGTGCCGAAGCGGCCGCGACCTTCGGCGGCACGTTCGCCGCCGCCGATGTCACCGACCCGGAGCAGGTCGCCGCCGCCGTGGAGATCGCGGCCGGCGCCGCGCCCCTGCGCGTGGTCGTCAACTGCGCGGGGATCGCTCCGCCTGCCAAGGTGCTCGACCGCGAGGGCAACCCGACACCGCTCGACGCGTTCGAGCGGATCATCCGCATCAACCTCATCGGCACGTACAACGTCATCTCCCAGGCCTCGGCGTCGATCGCCCGGACCGCGCCGACCGACGGCGGCGACCGCGGCGTCATCGTCAACACGGCCTCGGTCGCCGCTTTCGACGGGCAGATCGGCCAGCCGGCGTACGCGGCGAGCAAGGGCGGCGTGCACGCCATGACCCTGCCGATCGCGCGCGAGCTCGCCCGCCACGGCATCCGCGTGGTCACGATCGCACCCGGCATCATGGAGACCCCCATGCTCATGGGCCTGCCCCAGGCCGCTCAGGACTCCCTCGGCCAGCAGGTGCCCCACCCGCAGCGTCTCGGCCGGCCCGACGAGTATGCGGCGCTGGTCGCCCACATCGTCGACAACGGCTACCTCAACGGCGAGACCATCCGCCTCGACGGCGCCATCCGCATGGCGCCGAAATGACCCCCGCAAGCGAAACGGAAGAGCACCGATGAGCGACACGATCCTCCTCGAGCGCGACGGCGCGCTGGCCCGCATCACCTTCAACCGTCCCGCGTTCCTGAACGCGATGGACTTCGAGATGGGGGAGCGCTGGCGCTCGCTCGCGCACGAGCTCACCTCCGACGTGTCGGTGGGCGCGATCATCATGGATGCCGCGGGGCCGGCCTTCTGCGCCGGCGGCGACGTGGTCGCGATGGCGGCCTCGGGCGAGCCCGGGTCGACCATCACCCGCATGGCGCACGTGATCCACGACGGCATCGCCACCTTCGTCGGCTCCGACAAGCCGATCGTCGCGGCAGTGCAGGGCGCCGTGGCCGGCGGGGGCCTCGGTCTCATGCTGACGGCGGACTACATCGTGGCCGCTCCCGGCGCCAAGTTCGTGAGCAAGTACGCCAACATCGGGCTCACCCCCGATCTTGGCGTCTCGACCCTGCTGCCCGGGGCGATCGGACACCGCCGTGCCCTGCGCCTGCTGCTGCAGGACGAGACGATCGTCGCCGCGACCGCTCTCGACTGGGGCTTGGTGGCCGAGGTGGCCGACGACCCCGCCGTGCGCGCGGCCGAGATCGCGCGGTTCTGGCTCGAGAACGCGGCCGGCGCGTTCGGGCAGGCCAAGCGGCTTGTGCGCACCGGCGCGGACCGCACGTTCTCCGAGAATCTCGACGACGAGGCATCCACCATCGGCGCCGCCTTCGACACCGCGGAGTCGAAGGCCCGCGTCGCCGCATTCGCCGCAGCATCGCGCAAGTCCCGGGCCTGAAGGAGCCGATCATGACCGACACCACCGACAAGCCGCTCGCCGGCAAGACCATGCTCATGTCCGGCGGCAGCCGCGGCATCGGCCTCGCCATCGCGCTGCGCGCCGCCCGCGACGGCGCGAACGTCGCCCTGCTGGCCAAGACCGACACCCCTCACCCGAAGCTCGAGGGCACGATCCACACGGCGGCGGAGCAGATCCGGGATGCCGGGGGCCAGGCTCTCCCGATCGTGGGCGACGTGCGCAACGACGACGATGTGACCGAGGCCGTGCTCAAAACCGTGGGCGAGTTCGGCGGCATCGACATCGTCGTGAACAACGCGTCGGTCATCGACCTGTCCGGCTCGGTCGACCTGGACGCCAAGAAGTACGACCTCATGCAGGACGTCAACGTGCGCGGCACCTTCATGCTCAGCCGCGCCGCGATCCCGGTGCTGCGCGACTCGGCGAACCCCCACATCCTCTCGCTGTCGCCGCCGCTGAACATCTCGCCGCGGTGGCTGGGCGCCCACACCGCCTACACACTCGCAAAGTACGGCATGACCATGGCGACGCTCGGGATCGCGGCCGAGTTCGCCGACGCCGGCATCGCCGCGAACACGCTCTGGCCCCGCACCACCATCGCGACGGCGGCCGTGCAGTTCTCGCTGGGCGGCGACCGCATGATGAAGGTGAGCCGCACCCCCGAGATCTACGCCGACGCCGCGTACGAGATCGTCACGAAGCCGGCGCGGGAGTACACCGGGCAGACGCTCGTCGTCGAAGACGTGCTCGAAGCCGCCGGGGTGACCGACTTCTCGGGCTACGCCGCGGTTCCCGGCACCCCCGACGAGGCGCTGTTCCCCGACATCTTCCTCGACTAGCAGCCAGCGGCGGGGCGGGCGCCTACGGGCGGCGGCTGTCGAAGTCGCCGAGCACCACCCGCACGGTGCCGTCGGCGAGCCACCAGAACCGGATCTCCTGGAACGGCTCCATCTCGGCGGGGGTCTCGGCGACCGGGATGTCGACGCCGTCGAGTGTCACGTGCAGGGCACCCGCCTCCTTGGCCACGAGCGGCTCGCAGTCGCCGCGGATCTGGGCGTCGCGCCGCAGCAGGACGCAGTGCTCGCGGTCGTCGTCGATCACTCCCGGTGTGGGCAGCCCGCCTGCGATCCACAGCTCCCATCCGTAGTAATCGCCGAGATCGAGCGCCCACGCGAGGGGGCGCTGCGAGGGGAACGCCGGGGTCTCGCCCATGATGGGCTCGGCGCCGGCTTCGCGCGGTCGCCGGATGTCGATCCGTCGCCCGAATGAGCCCTCGAGGCGGATCGAGATCAGCGGGGTGGCCGCCGCGGCGGGGATGCCGGGCGCTCGCATCGCCGCCGTCGCCGACGCGGTCGCGGCGGGGGTGGGGTCGGGAGCGGATGCCGGAGCCGCCGCTTCGACCAGCAGCGGCGTCGCATACGCCGCGACGAGCAGCCCCGCCACGGCGAGGGCGATGGGCAGCAGCGGCGCGCGCCGTCGTGGCGTTGAAGGCGCGGCGTGCGCCGGGGTGGTGGCGGCGGCCGTCGCGGGCGCGGCGGCCGTCGCCCCGGTGGGGGTCGTCCCGGTGGGGGTCGTCCCGGTGGGGGTCGTCCCGGCGGGGAGCGTCCCGGCGGGCGCGAGGCGCGCCGCCCGCTCCGCGGGCCTCGCCCCGGGGGATGCCGCGGGCGCGGCATCCCGTCTCGCCTCGTCTTCGAGCAGAGCGAGGCGGGCCATCCCCGCGTCGTCGATGTCGGGCTGCGGTCCATAGGCTCGACGGCGGAGGTCGTCGAGTTCGCGGCGCGTCGCAGCGTCCACCCGGTTCACGCTACTCCGAGGTCCGCGTGCACGGCAGGGGGCCGTGCCCCGGTGCCGCGCGGGCGTCAGATCAGGCCGTGCCGCACGAACGCGGCGTGCACGCCGTCCTCGCGCACGCTCGTGGTGACCTCATCGGCGATCTCCTTGAGGGCGGGATCGGCGTTGCCCATCGCGATGCCCACGCCGCACACCTCGAACATCTCGACGTCGTTCCAGCTGTCGCCGATGCCGATCGCGTCGGCCGCGTCGCGCGCGAGGTGGGCGAGCACGTCTGCGATCGCGGAGCCCTTGGTGACATCGCGCAGCCCGATCTCCCCGTTCGAGCCGCCCGGCAGCGGCATGCTTCCCGGGACCACATGGAACGCGTCACCGAGATCGGCGCGCGCCCGCTCCACCGCGTCGGTGTCGTCGCTGAGGAACACCGCCTTCGCCATGCGCGAGCGGTCGGCGACGGCGAGGTCGTGGAACATCGGCGGCCGCTGCGGCGAGGACTGCGGCTCGTCGCGGTCGTGGTGCATCCCCCAGCGGCGCATGAGCTTCTCGACGGTGCGGCCGGTCGACGCGGAGGCGAAGATCGCGTCGGAGGACTGCAGGAACAGGAGGTACCCGGTGCGCTCCGCCCAGGCCAGGAGCCGGTCGACCGCCTCGGGCGGCATGGTGCGATCCACCACCGTTGCACCTGCGCTCGTGGCGTACGCGCCGCCGTTGGTGATCGCGCCGTCGAAGCCGATGGCGGCGACGTCGGGGTGGATGTCCGAGGCCGATCGTCCGGTGCACAGGTACACCAGGTGCCCGGCGGCCCGGGCACCGCGGATCGCGGCGACCGTGGAGGCGGCGACGGAGCTGCCGTGATCGAGGATGGTGCCGTCGACGTCCAGGAAGGCGATGCGAGAGGCCGTCATGGGTGTCGATCGTACGCGCGCGCGGGGAACGCCCGCGGGTGGGAATGGGGTCGGGGGTGGGAGTGGGAGTGGGAGTGGGAGTGGGGGCCGGTGCCGCGGCCGGCGCTGCGTCAGTGCGAGGCGCCGGTGAACAGGAGGATGCCGCCCAGGCCGATCATCATGCCGCCGCCGGTCGCGGTGAGCGTCTCGATGCGGCGCGGGGAACGGCCGAACCACGTGCGCGCACTCGCCGCGACGAGCGCCCATGCGCCGTCGGACAGCACCGCGATGGCGAAGAAGACCAGCCCGAGCGTGACCATCTGCAGCGGCACCGCGCCCGCATCGAGATCGACGAACTGGGGGAGCACCGCCACGAAGAACGCGATCGTCTTGGGATTGGTCACGCCCACGACGAACCCCTCGCCCAGCTGGCGCCACGCCGAGCGGGGGAGCGCGACCGCGGCGCCCGCCGCAGCCGAGGACCGACGGTGACGGATGGCCTGCACGCCGAGGTAGACGAGGTAGGCGGCGCCCACGATCTTGAGGATGGTGAACAGCACGACCGAGCGGGCGACGAGCCCGCCGACGCCGATCGCGACCAGGCCGATGATCGGCAGCAGGCCCAGGGCGTTGCCGAGCACGCTCAGCAGTCCGCCGCGGCGGCCGAGCGCCAGCGCGCGCCCGATCGTGAACAGCACGCTCGGTCCCGGGATCACGATCAGCACGAGCGCCGCCGCGGCGAAGGCGATGAGGTTCTCTGCGGGTACCACAGCGCAACTCTAGGACCGCGTCGGGGCCAGCCTTCACGCAGGTGCGTCCCCTACCCTGAGAGGCATGACTTCCGCTGAGACCCCGCGCGTGCGCCAGGTTCGTCCGGCGACCGAGGGTTGGTCGCAGAAGAAGGATGCCGAGGGTCGGCCCCTCCTGCAGTTCGCGAGCCCCAAGCGGGGCAAGCCGCCGGTGCACCTGGCCGACCTCACCCATGAGGATCGCGTCGCCAAGACGAAGGAGCTCGGACTCCCCGGATTCCGCGCCAAGCAGCTCGAGAAGCACTACTTCACGCACTACACCGGCGATCCCGCGAAGATGACCGACCTGCCGGCATCCGGTCGGGAAGAGCTCGTCGCAGGCCTGCTGCCGCCTCTGCTCACCGAGGTGCGCCGCCTCGAGACCGACCGCGGCGACACGATCAAATTCCTCTGGAAGCTCCACGACGGCGCTCTCGTCGAGTCCGTGCTCATGCGCTACCCCGGCCGCATCACCCTGTGCGTCTCGTCGCAGGCCGGCTGCGGCATGAACTGCCCGTTCTGCGCCACCGGCCAGGCCGGCCTCACCCGCAACATGTCGGCGGCCGAGATCGTCGACCAGGTCGTGCGCGCCAACCGTCTCATCGCCGACGGCGGACTGGGCGACCCCCGCAAGCTCGGTCACGAGGGCGAGCGGGTCACCAACATCGTCTTCATGGGGATGGGCGAGCCCCTGGCCAACTACGCCCGCGTCATGCAGGCCGTGCGCGTGATGACCGACAAGGCGCACGGCATGGGAATGAGCGCGCGCGGCATCACGGTGTCGACGGTGGGGCTCGTGCCGGCGATCAACAAGCTCGCGGCCGAGGAGATCCCCGTGACCTTCGCGCTGTCGCTGCACGCACCCGACGACGAGTTGCGCGACGAGCTCATCCCGGTCAACTCCCGCTGGAAGGTCGACGAGGCGCTCGATGCCGCGCGCGCCTACTTCGAGAAGACCGGCCGGCGCGTATCGATCGAGTACGCGCTCATCAAGGACATGAACGACCACGGCTGGCGCGCCGACCTCCTGGGTGACAAGCTCAACGCGCGCGGGCGCGGCTGGGTGCACGTCAACCCCATCCCGCTGAACCCCACACCCGGCTCGATCTGGACCGCCTCCGATCGCGACGTGCAGGACGAGTTCGTGCGACGCCTCGAGGCCAAGGGCATCCCCACCACCCTCCGGGACACCCGCGGCAAGGAGATCGACGGCGCCTGCGGGCAGCTCGTCGCCACCGAGGACGACCAGCGCGTCGCCGACCAGACGCCCGTCGGCTGAGCTGCCCGGCCGCGGAGCCGCCCGGCCGCTGGGCCGACCGGCCGCTGGGCCGCCCGGCCGCGGAGCCGACCGGCCGCTGGGCCGCCCGGCCGCTGCGCGCCGCGCGCGGCATCCACTCGCGCGCGGCATCCACTCGCGCGCGGCATCCACTCGCCCTCGGCATCCACTCGCCCTCGGCATCCACTCGCCCCCGCGTGCCTCCCGGCCGAGAACAGGTGATCTGCCGGAGACAGGACGACGCGCGCCCGCAGCGGCCTGTTCTCGGCGGATCACCTGATCTCAGCAAGCGCTGCACGCAGCGGATCACCTGATCTCGGCAGGCGCAGATCTCGGCACTCGCGGCCGGCAGTAGCCTGGAACGATGGTCAACTATCGCTATCTGGGCAACAGCGGCTTCAAGGTCTCGGAGATCACCTACGGAAACTGGGTGACCCATGGCTCGCAGGTCGGCGACGACGCGGCGCTGGCCACCGTGCATCGCGCCCTCGACCTCGGCATCACCAGCTTCGACACCGCCGACGTCTACGCCAACACGGCCGCCGAGTCGGTTCTCGGCGAGGCGCTGAAAGGTCAGCGCCGCGAGTCGCTCGAGATCTTCACGAAGGTCTACTGGCCGACCGGCCCCAAGGGCCCGAACGACACGGGCCTCAGCCGCAAGCACATCATGGACTCCATCAACGGGTCGCTCACGCGGCTCGGCACCGACTACGTGGACCTCTACCAGGCCCACCGCTACGACTACGAGACTCCGCTCGAGGAGACGATGCAGGCGTTCGCCGACATCGTGCGCCAGGGCAAGGCGCTCTACATCGGCGTCTCGGAGTGGACCGCCGAGCAGCTGCGCGAGGGTCACGCACTCGCGAAGGAGCTGAAGTTCCAGCTCGTGTCGAACCAGCCGCAGTACTCCGCGCTGTGGCGTGTCATCGAGGGCAAGGTCGTGCCGACCTCCGAGGCTCTCGGCATCTCGCAGATCGTCTGGTCGCCGATGGCGCAGGGCGTGCTGACCGGCAAGTACCTGCCCGGTCAGCCCGTTCCCGCGGGATCGCGCGCGACCGACGAGAAGGGCGGCGACCGCTTCATCCGCGACTTCCTTCGCGAGGAGGTGCTGACCGCGGTGCAGAAGCTGAAGCCCGTCGCCGACGAGGCGGGCCTGACGATGCCGCAGCTCGCGCTCGCGTGGGTGCTGCAGAACAAGAACGTGGCCGCCGCGCTGGTGGGCGCCTCGCGCCCGGAGCAGCTCGACGACACGGTGAAGGCCTCGGGCGTCGTGCTCGACGCCGACACGATGGCCGCGATCGACGAGGCGCTCACCCCCGTCGCGGTCACCGACCCGGAGCAGACCTACTCGGTCTCGCCCGCGACCCGCGTGGGCTGACACTCGCGCATGCCCGTCACCAGCGCCGGCATCCTTCTGCACCGACTCACCGCCGATGGCGGCGTCGAGGTGCTCCTCGCCCATATGGGCGGGCCCTTCTGGGCCGCGAAGGATGCCGGCGCCTGGTCGATCCCGAAGGGGGAGTTCGTCGACGGCGAGGAGGCGGCGCTGGATGCCGCGCGTCGCGAGTTCCAGGAGGAGTTCGGCATCGCCCCGCCGGAGGGACCCTACGCGGAGCTCGGCACGTTTCCCTACGCCTCGGGCAAGCGCGTCACCGTGTTCGTCGCCGATGGCACCGGACTCTCCCTCGACCGGATGCGGTTCGGCGAGTTCGAGATGGAGTGGCCGCCGCGTTCGGGCAGGACGGCCTCGTTCCCCGAAGTCGACCGCGCCGAGTGGACGGGTGTGGATGCCGCGCGCGCACGCCTCGTGAAGGGGCAGCGCCCGGCACTCGACGCGCTGCTCGAGGGCCTCGACGCCGCGGGGGCATAGGACAAGTCCTGGGCATTCACCCACCGGTCGTCCAGGTGGCGACCCTATTTTGGCCCGATGTCTTATTCCGCCCACAGGCCTGGACGGTTCGGTTCCGAGGGTCGCATCGAGTTCGACGCGGACGCCCCGCAGCCCGAGGACCTGTACCTCGACGACGTGCGTGCCGCGCAGGCCGAGTCCGCTTCGGGCGGAGGCGAGGGCGGAGGCGAGGGGCCGGAGGATCCGTATCCGTCGACCGACGACCTCCTCGCCGAGGCCATCGCGATGAACTCGACCCAGCCCGTCGTCGTGCCGGATCCGGCCGGCGCGACGGAGCCTGAGGACGGCGCCGACCCGGAGGCCCCGGGGGCCCCGGCGGCCACGGCGGCCCCGGCGGCGGAGGCGCAGCGCGACCCGCAGCCGCAGCCCGCGGCCGAGGTGCAGCCGGAGCCCGAGCCCGCGCCCGCACCGGAGCCCGAGCCCGAGCCCGAGCCCGCGGTCCCGTCGCGTGGCGCGCGGCGGCCACGTCGCGCACGCGGCTCGGCGACGCGGCGGCTGGCGATCCTCGGCGGCGCCGAGGGGTCGGTGCTCGACGAGGTGCCGACCGAGACGCCGCGCTTCGTGCAGATGTTCTTCGTGCTGGCGGGGACCGCACTGGTCTCGGGCATCTCGATGATGTTCGCGCTGACGACCAGCGTGCAGGCGGCGGTCTGGTTCGCGGTGCCCCTGGCCATCGTGTGGGCGCTCATCATCTTCAACCTCGATCGCTTCCTCACCTCGACGATGCGCTCGACCCGCAACATCTGGCGGCTCATCGGGCTCGCGATCCCGCGCGTGATCATGGCGGCGATCATCGGCATCGTCGTGGCCGAGCCCCTGGTGCTGCAGGTGTTCCACAACGACATCGCGCGCGAGGTGACGACGACCAACCTCACCCAGGCGCAGTCCGACCAGGATGCCGTCACCTCCGGGCCCGAGAAGCTCGCCATGGATGCCGCGAGCGAGCGCGTTGCGGCGCTCGAGAGCCAGGCCGCCAGCGGAGTGGTCGCCGGTGCCGACACCACGTCGGGGGCGACGGCGTCGGCGCAGCAGACGGTCGACGACCTCACGGCGAAGCTCGCCGAACAGCAGGTCGTGATCGATCAGGCGCGTGCGCTGTATCAGTGCGAGCTCACCGGCGCGGGCGCCGACAGCGCCACCGGCTGCTCCGGCGTCGCCGGCGAGGGAGCGAGCTCCGAGGCCGCCGAGGATCAGCTCGCCGCCGCGCAGTCTGCGTACGACACGCTCGCCGCCGAACTGAGCGGCGCACAAGCCGACCTCGCGGCCGCGCAGGCGGAGGGCACCGCCGCGGCCGGCGCCGCGGAGGCGCAGAACAAGCAGCAGGCCGCGGACGAACTCCCCGCCGCCCGCGCGCAGTACGAGGCCGCCCTTGCCGCCTACAACGACCGTGCCGCCGAGGTGGCCGGGGGCAACGCCGACGCCGTCGGGCTCCTCAGCCAGATCGGCGCGCTGGAGCGGCTCTCGGAGCGGGAGCCGACCCTGGCGTGGGCGCACTGGCTCATCGCGGCGCTGTTCTTCATGATCGAGCTGCTGCCGGTGCTGGTGAAGGTGCTCACCAGCTACGGCGATCCGACGCTGTACGAGAAGGCGGATGCGCTGCGTCGGCAGGTGGCCCTCGACCGGGTCACCGCCCGCAGCTGGCGCGAGCGCGCCGAGGTGATGGACGGCACCACGGCCTGAGGTGCAAGCCCCTTGCCGGTGTCGGAGGGGCGGGCCAGACTGAGCCCGATTGCTGACCGCCCGTCTCGGAAGGAGCCATCATGGCCCACGGCGACATCACGCACATCGACATCCCCGTCACCGACATGGAGAACGCGAAGGCGTTCTACTCCACCCTGTTCGGCTGGCAGATCGCCGAGGTCCCCGGCTACGAGGGGTATCCCATGTGGCAGGCGCCGAACAAGATCTCCGGGGGCGGCCTCGCCCCGCGCAGCGACGGCTTCACCCAGCCGCGTTCGTACGTCGAGGTCGACTCGATCGACGACACCGTCGCGGCCGCCGTCGAGGCGGGCGGGACCGTCGCCATGGAGAAGGCTCCGATCAGCCCGACGAGCTGGTGGGCGGTCATCGTCGATCCCGACGGCAACCACGTCGGTCTCTACGAGGGGTCGGAGCCCGGCGACGGGTCGTAGCGGGTCTGCTCCCACTCGACCACCAGCTGCGGCATCCGATCCGCCAGGAAGCGGAGGAAGTCGGCGCTCGTGCGGGCGCGTGTCGCCGATGTGGGTGCGTCGCCGTTGTCGTCGGCGATCTGCTCCATGAGCTCGCCGAGGCGCGCGTACATCGGCGCGTTCGAGGTGATGACCCCACCCCAGGCATCATCGGCGAGGTCGTAGCGGTCGCGGCGGTCGCCGGGGCGGGAGAGACGCTGCACCAGGCGCAGCGTCTGCAGGTAGCGCACCGCGCCGGAAACGGCCGCGGGCGAGACGCCGAGGCGCTCGCCGATCTCGGCGGCCGTGTAGCCCTCGTCGGGCGAGCCGACGAGGGCCATCATCACGCGGGCCGGCATGCGCGGCATCCCCGCGGCTGCCAGCATCGCGGCCGCCTGCTCGGCCGCTTCGGCACCGGGATGACGGGCGCCGGGATGCGCCGTGTCACCGTCATCACGGGGCTGTCCGTCCCCGCTGTCACGCGTGTCGTCGTCCATCGTGCCCCCGCCCGCGGTCACCCGGCCGTCGCCAGTTCGCGCCGTCGCATGAGGGCGAGCGCCCCGGCCGCCCCCGCCGCGACCACCGCCAGCAGCCACCACAGCCCCTGCAGGTCGACGTCATCGCCGACCACGAGCGGGGTGACGGTGATGGGGGAGAGGTTAGCGAGCCACTCGGGGAACCCGAAGATGGGTCCGAAGAGGCCGAGCACCATTCCGACGATCACGAGCGTCCAGCCGAGCGGGATCGTCAGCCGGGGCGCGATGACGAAGATCACGGCGGTGAGCACGAGGAAGACCGCGGCCGCGACCGCCTGTCCGGCGCCGGTGACCCATACGGTGAACAGCAGATCGCCGTCGCCGCCCTGGGTCGCGATGCCGAGCGCGGATCCCAGGATGGCCGCGACGATCACGGCGACGACGCCGATGGCGGCGACCACCATGAACCCCGCAAGCCACTGCACGCGGTTCACGACGGTGGCCAGCACCGGCTCGGCGGTGCCGTGCGCCTCCTCCTGGCGTGCGTGGCAGACGATCTGCACCGCGCTGCACGCGGCGAGGATGCCGAGCATCGTGAAGAAGGTCGTGATCGTCGCCTGGGTGAGATCGCCCCCGCCGGAGATCGCCTGCAGGATCTCGGCGATCGATTCGCTCTGCGAGCCGAGTTCTCCGACGACGTCGGCGACGGTCGTGGCGAGGATCCCGACCACCAGCCCGCCCACGGCCCAGCCCGCGATGCTGCCCCGCGTGAGGCGCCACGCGAGCCCCACCGGCGACGACAGCCCGCGTGCCGCGTCGGCGCGGCCGCGGCGCTCGGCGATGAAGCTGCCCCCGAGGTCGCGAGCCGCCGACAGTGCCATCGACGCCGTGATGAGCACCACGGACAGCGCCGCGCACAGGGCCAGCGGCCACCACGCGTTCTCGTCGAAGGCCCGGGTGTTCTCGGCCCAGCCGAACGGCGACAGCCAGGCGAGCCAGGAGCTCTCCATGCGGGTGAGATCGTCGCTCGGGGTGCCGATGGCGTTGCCGAAGCCGCACACGAGGAAGGCGATCAGCAGCGTCCACACGGCCGCGGCGTTCGCCCCCCGCGAGGTGCGCATCAGCTGCGCGGTGAGCAGCCCCACGCCGAGGAAGACGATGCCGACCATGCCCGCTGCCGTTCCGGCGATCAGCGAACCTTCGACGGCGCTGCCGGTGAGCAGGAACGCCTCCGTGACGAACGCCGCCAGGACCACGTTCGCGAGCAGACCGTGGATCGTCGTCGCGATCAGCGGCGCGGTGCGCCCGGCGGGCGTGGCGGAGATGAGCTCCGCGCGCCCCGGCTCCTCTTCGCCGCGCGTGTGCCGCACCGCGAGGAACGTGCTCATGAAGGCGGCGAGCATCGCGACGAACGGCATGATCAGGAAGATCATCACCTGGCTCTGCTCGGTGCCCGACGGCAGTCCGCGGAAGAGCAGGATCACCGGGTTCGCCAGCGCGGTGGCGATGAGCACGGTGCGGTCCTGCGCGGAGCCGAATGACTGGACGACCCCGGTGTACGAGAGGTAGGCGAGCAGGCCGGTGCCCACCGTCCACATCAGCAGCTGCCGGCCGTCGCGGCGCAGCCGCTGCACCAGCAGCGTGCCGACGAGGTTCATCGTCCCTGGCCCTCGAGCGCGGCGAAGTCGTCGCCGTAGTGGCGCAGGAACAGCTCCTCGAGCGAGGGCGGCGCGACCCGCAGCCCCGCCACGCCGAGCCGGCCGAGGTCGGGGA